>JAAYAC010000150.1 GCA_012719535.1 Syntrophomonadaceae bacterium
GCCGTAAATTCTCGCCCCAACCCTTTGGCTTCATCAGAAAAGCTGTCGCGCAAAGCCTGGGCAAAGGGCAACGCCTCCGCAACTGGAAAGAAAGCCAGCACATCGTCTCCTCCTGAATATACCAGGTGCCCTTTATATTGGGATACCAGTTGAGCAACCGTGTCTTCGGCGAAAACATTCATCCTGCGGCTCAGTTCCTGGTGGTAGGAGATATCGTCCAACCCCGCAGCCCAAGCGGGCTTTCTTTCCCCGCTCAACCACTTACCCATGTCATCGCCGTCCATCATCAGCACCGCGTAATAACGACCTTCGCCTCCGGCGATGTCCCGGGTAGACGGATAAGCTCCAAATCCTCCTTTAGCTCCGAAGAGCTCCCGAAAGTAATCGCGAGCGGTTCTTTTGAGCAGGCAGACTCCACACAGATACTCGTTGTCCTTTATCCGCCCCTCGTTCTCCACTTCTCCTTTAGTAGATAATACCGGCCCGAAGCTGGAGGAACGTTGCTCCCAGAGGCGGGATAAGGCCATTTTCATCTGGCCGTAGTTCTCCTTACCCGTAAAACCATCGTTCAGGGCTTCCTTTTCAGCACACACACTGCAGACTAATCCTGTTTGTTCAATATAATACAGGGGCCGCTCGTTCTTGGACGCTGCCAGCCTTCGCTCCAGCCTGAGCCTTGCACCCGAGTAGTCAGATTCATCATACGGCTCCAGGGCCCAAAAAACTTCGAAAAGAGAACGCACCTGTTCGCGCGCCATAACCTTTAACCGGGTTACCTTCTCTGGTTCCAGCCTTCCGAAAACCATATCAACGGCGCGTTCCGCCATAACTGCAAGCTCATTATAAACTGTCACTCGTGCTCTCTCAGCTATCTCCGCTGCCGGTCCCGCCGAAGCCTTCATCATGGCCATGAAACGGTTGGGGAATGAAGCAACCGCCCTGTCTTTTTTCCTTTTCCGGCGCTTCTGAACTTCGGCAGGAAACACTATTTCAACCGCAACGCCTTGTTTACCGCCTTCTTCTTGAAGTGCCGCTATGGCTACACTGGTCAGGTAAGACAGGATATAGCTGCCGGCCCATAAGTCTTCCGTCTTGCGCGCGCTGGCGATAAATCCCTGCACAGGTCCTACGCTGAATACGAGCATGGTCTGTGTCATATACCTGTCACCCCCAACCGTCTCAGAAAACCATCACGCGCCCGAAGGTAGGCTGTTTCTTGATTGGTCCCCAGATACATGTTATCCAGCTCGGAAATGACCGGATGGTAAGACCTACCGACCTTCCGAATCGTACACCAGAGCGGTGAGGCCAGCCTGCTCCGGTTTTGGTTTTTACTTTCTGCTTGCCCCAGGTACTGCTGACCTCCACCACGGGGGTTACAGGCGCTAGCTGCTGCCGATATCGCGATTCTAGCCGCTTCAGCGTCCTGGTAACCGCTCCCCAGCCAAACCCTGAGCAGCCGGGATCGCGTATGGAGGAGAGCATCTTTTCTTTCTATAACTTTGCCTGGCCCGTGCACGTGGGGAAAAGAAAAGCCACTCGCCACGCCCAACCCCTTTAGGCTTGTTCTCAAGGACGCCTGAAAATCGGGCGGGCTCGCCCAGTTGAACTCTTTCCACTGGATGGACCCGGTGCCACGGCGGGCGCGTTGTCCCATGGACCCGAGGCAGAGGAACAGCATTATCAGGTTATGATAAAAATCCAAAGCCATGCCCAAATCGGTCTGCACCAGTTCGATCACCACGTCTCGTCCCTGGCTGATAGCCAAGACCTTAGTCTCGTCTCGGTGCGGGCGTAAGGGTTTTTTGGTCCTCTCTTCCAGGGGCGTTATCC
>JAAYAC010000151.1 GCA_012719535.1 Syntrophomonadaceae bacterium
GGCGGGTGACCGGGCGATCAGTTAAGTTGATTAACACTTACCTGGAGTTAATACAAGAATACTCCGGCCCCGAATATGCTTTCCGGCTACACCACCTGCGTAAAGTTTTTGAACTGCACGAGGACGAGCTAAAAAAAAGCCTGCGGGGTGCCAAGCAATGAACCGCCACGAGTTCTACCGGCCGCTTGTGGAAAGAACTCTCGTCAACTACCAGGTGCAGTACCTGGCCCGCAGGTACGACTTCGGCAAGGAGTCCCTGGTCGCCCGGCTCCTGGTGGAAGAGATCAACCGCCGCATGGAAGAGACGGAGTCCATCCTGGGCATCGAGCGGGTGAAGCCCTTCGAGCTATACGTGCAAAAGGCTCAGAACCATGCCCGGCTACCTCTGTTTTGCCCCGACTACCTGGAGCCGATCCTCGGCGGCGGGGACTTTAGCATGGCCAGGAAGCTGATCCTGGAGCGCTGCCTTCAAAGTTATCTCTTGGGGTATCCCAGGGGCAGCCAGGCCGACCTCGTGCGCATCATCGACCCCTGGTCGCCGGTGCGGAAAAAGGGGCCATCAAGATACATCGACCAGTTGTGCCAGGCCACTATGCCTTACAGCAAGACCGATGCGGTTTCCTGGGACCGCATGATCGAGCAGATCAATCCGCGCCTGCCGACCGACCGCCTGCAGGCACCGGATTTGCTGGCACCAGGGCGGGTGCTGAAGGAGTTGGCCGAATTCGTGGCGGCGGAGGCCGGGCTCGGGCGTGTGGTGGCCCGCCAGCTGGTGGAAGAGGTCATCGCCCTGCGCAACATCTGCTGTCCACGCACCAAGGAGTTAAAGCCTTACGAGATGCCCCTCATTGTGACTCATGTCAGCGCCCGCCTCTCGGAAGACGTCAGTACCCGCTTCAGGCAGCTGACGTCGGTGATTATCACCGTCTGGAATCCTGAGGAGTTGGACCGGCAGCCGGACACTGTGCCGGGATTCCTGGCGCAGCTGAAGAGGCGCATCGTGCGGGTCTGTTTCGAGGCCTACCGCCAGAACGGCCTCTTGACTCTGATGGAGTTGTAGTGGATCTTCCAGATCAGTGCCGCCCGCATCTCGGAATTTTGATTCGCAGCGTGCAGCGGAAACATAACCTGGTAGTGCCCACCCCGGGGACTATCCTTGATGCCGAGAGAAGCATGACACACAAGGATGTGATCGTCAGCCTGCATCTACAGGGCTACACGGTTAAAGACATTGCCCGGATGACTCATCATTCGCCACGGGCGGTGGATAACTACATCGGAACCTTCGAATCAGTCCTGATTTTGTATTTGTTCGGTGTTCCGCCTGAGCTTATGGCACGCCTGCTAAAAAGGGGGATCTCCTTGATAAATGAGTACCTGAAACTTGTCCGGGAACGCTACCAGGATCATCAGGAGATTAAGGAATATCTAGCTTCAAAGGGGGTAAAAATTTAATCCATCATATATCGGTTGAAGAAGTTTGATGCAAAAGTGTCAAACGCGAGCTTGAACAATCAGGAGTGAAGGTGCGTTACCAGGAATTGATGGAAGATCTTAAGCGTTTGCTGGCCGTGGAAGTAAGGCATGATGGCAAGAAATACATCACCCGCACCAGGCTTGAAGGCAGTGCCTATGAAGCATTCAAGGCCTTGGGTTTGAGGCCGCCGAATCATGTGTAGGTAGTGACATGAGAAAATGACGTACCCCTACCAGATGTGTAGTGGTACGTCTACCTTCTGTTCCCGAATACCGCTGGTATTGCGGGATTTATGTTAAGGGTGCCCGCAAACTTGAGTTTAACTGAAAAATTAAGGAACCAAGCCATCTACACAAACTTATTTACACTCCCTTCTGCTCAGGGCAATTCCTTCAGCTTTCAGACAGTATGCTTGGTTCACAGACTAATATCAAGATATCATATTATTTCTTTTTATTTCTTTTTATTTCTTTATTCTTTACTACCCTATTAGATAACTCCTTCACAGTTTCTGGTGGGAACTCATAGTTGTTGCGCTTTATAAGGGAGATAGCGTTAGTAGGACATTTTGAGACGCAGAGACCACAACCAATACACTTATCGTTATTAGGTATAGCTATATCTTCTTTCATTTCTATTGCCTTGACCGGACAACGTTCTTCTGCGCATATTCCGCACCCGATACATTCAGAGGTATATATTTTGGCCAAATAACTGGATTTAGCTAATCCGTTAGGGTTATTATGTTCTGTTATAAGCCTTAGCATATGACAGCAGCAAGGGCAGCAGTTACATATAAAGAGGAGATTATTCTGGTTATTACTACCAGTGTGCACCAGCCCTGATTCTTCTGCTCTTGTCAAAACTTCTTTTGCTTCATCAAGTGATATTTCCCTGGCTATTCCCCTTTCTGCCATAAAATCAGCTGCTCCATCAAAAGACAAGCATACATCGATGGGTCTTTGACACTTTTTCTCAGTGATCCGGCAAGGACAATTACCAAGAGCAATCTTTTTTGCTTTGGCCATCATCTGCGAAGCAACTTCAAAAGGAAGGATTTCGAAATCTTCTGTTAAAGCCTCTTCGGCGGGTAATACCCTTAGCCACGGCGGGTTAGCCAGAGACAGCTCGGCCGCCATGTGTTTCATGTAGTAAGCTTGCCAAAGCTTAGCAAGTTTAGCCTGGGTATCACTATCCCCGCCTTTCATAATGGGATATTCAAACAATCCAGGGTAATTTGGAAGAAGAGCATAAGCAGGTTCACCCTCAACTATCTTAGCTAGAATTGCTCCTCTGTCCGCCATGGCTTCAAGCTTTTGTATAACCTCTTCTTGGGAAATGCCGGCTTGCTTAGCTATTTCGTTAGCTTTCTTTAACTTAAAGTCCAGCAATAGAGCCAGTTCAACTTCCTCTGGTTTAAAGAGAAGTCTCAGGATTTCTATGAATTCTTCACTCTTAGGTGCACCGACCGGGTGAGTATTGAGCAACTCCTGAAGTTTGTGATAATGATGCATTAGGATCCCTCCCAACCTAAATGATTTACCAAATTACCTGACAATAATAGGTTCAGACGGCTGAGTGATTAAGTCTCTGTTCCAATTGGGCAAACAGACAGACAATTAAAGCAGTAATACTGATTTCCCACCAGAATTGACTGGTAGAGACGCCAGTACTCGACACTGCCCATCATGCGCTTTTGCTCCTCTGGTGAGGCTGCCAAAACATTTTTCCAAAACGCTATATTCCCCCCCAACCCGTAAGGTTGACAGGTTCTGAAGCACTTGTTTACATCAGTCTTTCCCTCTTCATCCAACGCTCTTGCGGGACACTCCTCCACGCAAAGGTTACAGTCATTGCACAGTTCATCCGTAAGGGGAGGGTCAGAAAGCAGGTCCAGGTCGGTGAGAACTGCAGAGAACAAAACCCGGGTTCCAAAACGGGGGTGGATTATTAGGTTGTGTCGGCCAAATACGCCCAGTCCTGCGGCTTTAGCGGCATGCCGCAGGGAAACCTGGCCAACAGCCCCGCCTGTTTCTTTCAACATGGCAAAGGGTTGCGCTGGCGGTACAGGAAAGGTATTAGCATGATATTGACTTTCCAGGTACCTGGCTACCCTGTAGTTAGTTGTACGGGCAAAATCGTACAAAGCCTGTCTCCCACTCATAGCAATGTCCTTGTCTGCGCTGGCACAAGAAGACAGTTCTTTATAAACCAAAACGATAATGGACTTAATATCCGGAGAAATCGTTTCGATCTTTGGAGACCTTGGACTGTTATAATCGGCAACAGCTGCAAAACCGACATCATCAATCCCCAAACTCAACGCAAACTGCCTTATGGTCTGTTTCATAACTCTATCCCCCTTATTCACTGCCTGATATTTTCTCGTTTTCAACCACCACAAATCATCTGCCGCTTATTTTCCCGAACGGTATGCATAACAAGCTTCCGCAATTACGATCACTGTTTGACAGGAATGACGCAAATTCGATGCAACCTAGATTTACCTCCAAGGTAACCGGTGTGATTGTGATAATCGACATTTATGTATCTTCAATAGTACCCCTGTTAAGCGAGAACCGCTATCAAAGCGCCTCACCATTAATACTGCGTCTCCATATCTTGGAATAGTCCCTCGGCGGTTGTGCAGCCTCGACCTTTCTTATGATCTTTACGGTATTAGCCAATGTCATAAGTTCACTTTGACACGAGTAGCAGTTTCTTAAATGTCTTTCAATTTGCTTGCGAACGAGCGGTTCTAGTTCTTCTTCTATGTATAAACTCAGATTCAAACGAACAGACTCACATTTCAAAGTTCATGCGCCCCCTCACAATAACAAACATAATCCTTGACCAAACCAACACAGCCTGCTTTGATCAGATGATCGCGGAAAGCTTGTCTCGCTCGATGGAGACGAGATTTTACTGCCTGTACTGAAATATCCAGGATATCGGCAATCTCCTTATAACTCATTCCGTTCATGTCCCGCAGGACTAGAACCACCTTATATTCCTCACTGGGAAGGTGGTGCTCGAGAACATGCATGATACACCACTGGAGCTCTCTTCTTATTACTGTTCTTTCCGGGTCACAAGAACGATCCTGGACTTTCATTTCCCCCAAGGATATCGACTCATGCTTGCGCCGTTTTCTTTTCTTGCCAAGGTAGATGTTAGTTGCGATACGGCAGAGCCATGTTCGTAAGCTAGCTTCCTGCCTGAATTTGTCTAAATTCTCAAAGGCTTTCAAAAAAGTCTCCTGAGTGATGTCGTCCGCTTCCTCTGAGTCATTACATAAATAGTAGGCGACGCTGTATATGTACCGTTGATGCTCTCCAACAATATCCTCCCAAGAAGGCAGTGGGGTTGGTTTTTGGTCGGTGTCTCGATTACCTTGTTGCAGACGAACCCCCTCCCAAAACTTTTCTCTTTTTTTCTGTTATATATAGATTCAAGAGCCCAAGAAAAGTTTCTCGAAATCGGCTAATTTGAAGAGACTTTCTTTAACTCAAGTTTGCGGGCACCCTTAACACAAATCCCGCAATACCAGCGGTATTCGGGAACAGAAGGTAGACGTACCAGTACACATCTGGTAGGGGTACGTCATTTTCTCATGTCACTACCTGCACATGATTCGGCGGCCTCAAACCCAAGGCCTTGAATGCTTCATAGGCACTGCCTTCAAGCCTGGTGCGGGTGATGTATTTCTTGCCGTCGTGCCTTACTTCCACGGCCAGCAAACGCTTAAGATCTTCCATCAATTCCTGGTAACGCACCTTCACTCCTTGTTGTTCAAGCTTGCTCCTTAAGCTGGATTCCAGCAAGAACGCCAGGAAGCAGACCATGACATGCCCTCTGATCCTCTTGTCCGTCCAGTGGTAAATAGGCCTCAGGTCCAGCCCCGACTTCATCTCCCGGAAGGCGCGCTCTACTCTGGACAGCTCCTTGTAGTACAGCGCGCTCTCGGCACTGCTCAGTTCCCGGTTGTTGGTCATGAGAACATACTTGCCGTCATACAGTTCCTCTTCCTTGACGGCCTTCTGGTCAATCTCTGCTTTGGTTCCCTCAACTCTGAGAAACCTTCTGTAGGCGTTGTTCCCAATGAGAGTCTTCAATCCGCCTTCGGCTATGCGCTGGCTGAGCTGCTCCACTACCTGGTCTCTCACCTGGCGGTCACGTTCCGCTTCCTCCCGGTTCAGGCAAACCATATACCGCTTTCCTTCGTGCCTTACTTCCTTGACCTTGAGGTTCTCTTTTACCATGCTGTAGCGTCCGGGCCGGGATAACACCTGAGATACAGCCCGCATCTTCCTCATCTTTACCCCAACTATGTATTCCAAACCTGCCTTCTCTATCTCATTCAAGAGCTTCTCGCTTACCATCCCCCGGTCTCCTACCAGGATGACCTTGCCCAGTCTGAACCGGTCTTTCACTTGGAAAAGGGCGTGCTTGAAGGTGTCAACATCTGTTGTGTTCTCCGGAAATACCTGGTGGGCTACCGGAATCCCTTCTTTGGTCATCAATATCCCTATCACTATCTGCACCCTATCCGGCCGGTGATCCTTGGAAAAACCGTAACGTGCCAGTTCTCTGCTTGGTATCCCTTCAAAGTAGGTGCTGGTTGTGTCCCACAAGACCAGGTCCAGCTCTAGATTGAAGAAATCCCTTACCCGGGCAAACAACGCTTTTTCTATCTCTTCCTTGTGTTCAGCCACAAAGTCCAGGGCCTGATAGAGATGTCTTAGCTTTACTTGAGCAAACTCGGGCCTGTACACCTGTTTCATCCATCGTTCTACCCCCAGCTTGGATGAGGGGTCCGAAAGCCGGTTTAACACCATGGCGAAAGTCGCTTCTTCAAGGTCATTCTCAATCTCTGTTCTGGACAAAAGTGTACCGAGGATGTGCTTTAACCCGAGTTCTTCCCAGAGCGCCCTGAATATCAGAGCCGGTCCCCATTCCTTCCCCCACTCGGCCTTCAATTCCTCGGCCTCGGCTTGTACCCACTGGTGCTCGGAGTACTTGGCCAGGCTGGTAATAAGGCGGTCTATGACCTCCTTCTCTTTCAATTCTTCAATACGGCCGAGATTGGCGATGACCTTCTGGGTAGGTTTACCGTTAATACGAACATTTTCTACAATCTGGAGATATGTCCGGACCGAGCCGTCCTTGTTTTTGAATTCTTTGGTTCTGATGTACATGGCAATTATATTATAACCATAAGTGGCCTATCATCACAAAATATATTTAGTATAACATGGCACTACTTTTTGGGATTTTTAAAAAGCCTAATCCTGATTTTTAGGTCTTTTCACTCACTCATGGCACCGATTTTTGAGCTTAACCCGCAAACTTGAGTATCAAAAACCAGGCTAATTCAAGTTCAGCAGCTTTTAAGGTCTGTAAGCAACTGTAATCTCTCAACCACTGATTTGACTCAGTCCTAGTATTTGGCTTAAGGTACAAACAAGAGAGAATAGAAAACTTCATTAATTAGCAACAATTCCACGTGGTTATTTCCGATGATTATACTTTGGAGGAGGTTTCGTCAAGACAAACAACTTACAGTCCATATTTCGCTTATAAATTGGTCTAATTGTCCGCTAGACCATTCTCGTATGCTGAATTCCGAGCCGCCAGGCACGGAAGCGGGGGACCCAATGTTTAGGGGTGAATCCAGCAGTAACTGCTGGTAGGGCGCCCTGGCCCGAATCCGTCAGCTAACCTCGTAAGCGTAAAGGGAGAGAATGGGGCTTATTCCTAATCTTCATTTCAATAGTGCCCCCTTGAGTCTCCTGAGATTCTGGTTGTCAAGTAATCAAACACCCTTTGCTGCAAACAGGCTTACGTTCTTGTGCAGTATGCGATATGTCATTGTCGTCCCCTCTGCGGAGAGGATGCAATCTGTCGTGTGTAGGACCATAATTTCTTGCGGGTATTTGTTTTAACGAAAGGAGATAGCTGTGCAAATGGTTATTTTCAAGGCGGTCAGCAAGCATTACAACGGACACATTGCAGTAAAAAACCTGAACCTGAACGTGAAAGAGGGCGAGTTTGTTACTCTGATAGGACCTAGTGGATGTGGTAAAACCACAACACTGAAAATGGTAAACCGACTCGTCGAGCCAACGGAAGGGGACATTCTGATAAACGGGAGAAATATTCGGGACACAGATCCGGTGGCCCTAAGAAGGCAGATCGGATATGTCATTCAGCAGATCGGTCTCTTTCCCCATATGACGGTAGAAGAAAACATAACCGTGGTACCTACGCTGTTAGAGTGGCCTGCCACGAAACGTAGGGCGAGAGGGCATGAATTATTGGATATGGCGGGGATGGACCCTGTGATCTACGCTAATCGCTACCCCAGTGAGCTCTCCGGCGGGCAACAACAGAGAATTGGAGTGCTACGGGCCTTGGCTGCGGATCCCCCTCTTATTCTGATGGATGAGCCTTTTGGGGCCCTAGATCCCATTTCTAGGGAAGTCCTACAAGATGAGTTGAAAAGCCTGCAAAAAAGGTTGCATAAGACTATTATCTTTGTTACTCACGACATGGACGAAGCACTAAAACTGGCCGATAGGGTAGTAGTAATGAGGGAGGGAGAGGTCATACAGGAAGCTACCCCAGAAGAACTTCTCCGCAAGCCTGCAGACGATTTTGTAGCTTCCTTTGTTGGCAAGAGCAGAAGAAATGATTCCAAACTATTGATAGTCGAACAGGTCATGCAACCCAACCCCGTAACAGTTTTGCCATCAGTGGGACTCGCCCAATGCCTGACCCTCATGAAGCGTAAGCGGGTAGATACCGTGCTGGTAGTCGATGAAGAGGGGGTTCTGATAGGCGGGGTAAGCATAGAGACCCTGGATCGCGAACATCAACGTGCCTATAGAATTGGCGAGATTGCGGATCATAATCTCGTCACAGTGCTAAACTCCACTCCCGCCAAAGACGCCTTTGACTTGATGGTCGGTGACCAATTGAAGTACCTGCCGGTGGTAGACGAACACCGTCATCTAAGAGGCCTGGTGACTAGAACCAGTATGGTCAATGCGATGGCATCGGTGGTCTGGGGTGATGAAAATGATTAGTTTCAGCCAATTCTTGTTTATGAATTCGACAGCCATCATTACGGCAACAGTACAACACCTTTACTTAGCCTTGGGGTCAGAGTTGATCGGGTGTTTGATCGCCATCCCGCTTGGCATTTGGCTGACGAGCAGAAAAAAGCTGGCTGACTACTTCCTGGCAGTGACAGGCACCATTCAGACCATTCCCAGTCTGGCGCTTCTGGGGTTTGTGCTTCCATTGTTTGGGATAGGTCCCCTTCCCGCAATGATTGTCCTTGTCCTCTATTCGCTCCTCCCTATTCTACGTAATACATACACCGGTATAACAGGTGTTAACCCTTCGTATATCGAGGCTGGAACAGGAGCAGGGATGAACTCGCGACAACTCTTATGGATGGTTAAGCTGCCTTTAGCCCTACCTATTATCATGGCGGGTATACGTATTTCCACTGTCTACCTGATTAGTTGGGCCACCCTGGCCGCCTTTATCGGTGCGGGGGGGCTTGGAGACCTCATTATTACGGGAATTCAGACAGCGGATGCCAACTTTATCATTGCGGGTACGATTCCCACTGCCTTTTTGGCCATCGGGGCGGGTTGGATGCTGGGCAAAGTTGAGATGGTCTTAACACCCCGGGAAGGATTGATCGTTTCAGATGAGGGGAGGTGAATATATGTACAACATCTGGATCCTTACTGTCCAACACCTTGGATTGACACTTGCCGGAGTTGGCTTGGCAATCCTAATCGGGGTTCCAATAGGATACCTGATTACCGGTAACCGTTGGGTAGCCCAGTTAGTGATGGGGTTTACGGATATGATGCAAACTATACCGGCGCTTGCTCTTTTGGCTTTGCTTATGTTGTGGATGGGGTTAGGGGATACTCCCCTAGTTGTGGCGTTACTTATGTATTCGCTCCTTCCCATTGTGAGGAACAGTTACGTCGGAATAATGGGGATTGACGGCGCCTTAATCGAGGCTGCAAAGGGGATGGGTATGACAAGGTGGCAACTTCTGCGCATGGTACAGCTACCTATAGCCCTGCCGGTGATTATGTCCGGCGTCAGAGTAGCCACAGTTACCGCCATCGGCATCGCTGCCATCGGTGTATTGATCGGCGCTGGCGGATTGGGGGCCCCCATTTGGAGAGGGATGCAGCAGATGAACACAGCGATGATCCTCTCAGGAGCTGTTCCGGCTGCTCTGCTGGCTGTTGCTTCGGACGCTGGTTTAAGTAAACTGGAACAGGCTATAACGCCAAGGGGTTTTAGAAACATCGCTAGCCAAAATACTTAGAGAAATGGAGGAAAGAACTATGAAGAAACAAAACCTTAAAGGACTGTGGGTGTTCCTGGGGGGTGTCTTAGTTGTAAGCTTGATAATGGCCGGATGAGGAAGTTCATCTACGCCGGGTTCCGGCGAGGGTGGGACGGTTACCGTAGGATCAAAGAATTTCACCGAAAACATAATCATGGGAGAAATGATGGCTCAAGTCATCGAAGCCAAGACTGACCTCAAAGTAAAACGCAAACTGAATCTTGGTGGAACCCTAGTCTGTTGGCAAGGTCTGATTAAGGGTGAGCTTGATTTGTATCCTGACTATACTGGCACTGGTTTGATGGCCATTCTAAAAAAAGAGGTGATAACAGACCCGGATGAGGTTTACAACATTGTGCAAGAAGAATACAATAAACAGTTTAAGATAAAGTGGCTGAAACCGTTCGGTTTTAACAACACTTATGCTATTGCGGTTAGGGAGGAATTTGCCAAGGACAATAATCTGAAGACAATATCGAACCTCAACCCGTACTCCAAAGACCTCATATTCTGTGCGGAGCAGGAGTTTTACAACCGTAAGGACGGTTTTCCCAGCTTCTCAGAAACCTACGGACTGACGTTCAAGGAAACGAAGGCGATGGAAACAAGCTTGAAGTACAAAGCGGTAGCCGACAAGAACGCTGATGTCATTGACGCTTTTTCAACCGATGGAGAATTGGTCAGCTACAAAATGACAATTCTGGAGGATGACAAACATTTCTTCCCACCGTATCACTGTGCACCCGTGGTGCGAATTGATACTTTGGAAAGACATCCGGAATTGGAGAGCGCACTCAACTGTCTAGGCGGTAAAATCAGTGACGCTGATATGCAGCAGATGAACTACCTGGTGAAGGAAAAAGGAGAGGATCCAGCTAAGGTAGCGGCGGACTTTTTGAAGAAAAAGGGGATTATTTAGGGAGTTACAGGCTTAGAGATTTTGGCCAATTTTTAGGGTTCTTTGTCCCATCTGGCAGTTAGTTCTCTGGCCTGTGTCTGGACCCACTGCTTTTTAAAAACTTGGCCAGACCTCCGATTAACTGGTTGAGGCCGTTCCCATGTAGCTCTTCCAGACGCCCCAGACTGGCCACTATCTGTGGGCGGATTTTGTTGCCGACCCGTTGGCCCCGGACAATGTATGGCGTAGCACAACATCGTTTCGCAATCGTAAAGGCCGATTCTTATTTCATTCGGTTTTCAAGGTTCGTAGGCAGCGATTTAGAACAATTGCTGTCAAACTTGAGCTGTAGTGTGTGGCTCTTCTGGTTATTCAGCAACACCTTATTATGTTACCATAAGACTGATTAGATTAAGGTGTCTCTCTGTTTTGATCCACCACCGGGAGCAGGTAAATCCAAGCTGAGAGGAGTGAAAAGCCTGGCCACGGCGAGACCGGCTCAAGCTTGTTTGCACCAGGCGGCGCGATGCGGATCCTGATAGTTGAGGACGAAACCAACCTGGCCAATACCCTGGCCCGCTGCCTGCGGGAGGAAGGCTATGCCACTGATATAGCCTGCGACGGCGAAGATGGGATCGCTTTCGCGGAAGCAGTGGGCTATGATTTGATAATTCTGGACCTCATGCTGCCCCGGCTGGATGGGATGGAGGTTATCCGGCGCCTGCGGAATGAGCGCATTGAGACGCCGGTCCTCATACTGACGGCCCGGGATACGGTAGACGACAAGGTCAGGGGACTGGATGCCGGTGCCGACGATTACCTGACCAAGCCCTTTGCCCTGGCTGAACTCCTGGCCCGCGTCCGGGCCCTGCTGCGGCGGGAAAGCGACAACAAGAGCACTGTCCTGCAGGTTGGGAATCTGGTGATGGACACTGTATCCCGCCAGGTACGCCGGGGTGACCGGGAAATCAACCTTACCAATAAAGAGTACTCCCTGCTGGAGTACTTGATGCGCAATCCCAACCGGGTCCTGACGCGCACCCAGATAGCCGAACACGTCTGGGATTATGATTTCAGCGGCATGTCAAACATAGTCAATGTCTATATTCGCTACCTGCGGCGCAAGATAGACGATAATTTCGAACCCAAGTTGCTGTATACCATTCGCGGCAGCGGGTACTGCCTCCGGGAACCCGGTAAAAGCTAGAAATAAATGAGATGGGAGGCCTTTACTTGTGGCAAAGAGTTTTCACCTGGCTCCGCGGTATTCCCCTGCGGTGGCGGCTGACGGCCTGGTATGTCTTCTTGCTGGCCCTGATCCTGGCCGGCTTCAGCGCTTTTATTTACTTTAACATGTCCCGGAGCCTGAAACAGGGCCTGGATTCTTTATTATTTTCCCAGGGGGAACAGGTTTTGAGCAGCCTGGACAACGAGAACGGCGTGCCGCGCCTGGAACCCAATTTGCCCCTCCTGCCCGGTACTTACTTTGGCCTTTACAACGCCGAGGGTAAAGTCTTGAGTACGAACATGCCGCGGGACCTGGCCGCCGGCTTCCAAGTGAAGGGTTTTACCGCAGTCCAGCCCGCAACAGTGGAGGTTAAGGGTGCCGAATGGCGGGTACTCCTGGTTCCGGTAAGAGAGAAAGGCCAGCAGCTCTACTGGGTGCTGGTCGCGCGTTTGCTCGAAGAGGCTGAAGAACCCCTGGACCGTCTGCTGTTGTTCATCCTTATCGCCATCCCCATGACCCTGCTGGTAGCGGGGGGAGGGGGTATTTTTCTAGCCCGGCGGGCACTGCAGCCTATTTATAGAATTGCCGCCAAAGCCCGGCAGATCAGCGCTACCGACCTGAGCCGGCGCCTGGACCTGCCCCACGGTAACGACGAGGTGGGGCACCTGGTGGCCACCCTGGACGAGATGCTGGATCGCCTGGACCGGGCCTTTCAGCGCCAGCGGCAGTTTACTGCCGACGCCTCCCACGAATTCCGCACCCCCCTGGCCGTCATCCGCAGCCAGGCCGAGGCGGCATTACAGCGACAGCACTCGCCGGAAGATTACCGGCAGGCCCTGGAGATCATCCGTGACCAGGCGGAGTGGATGGGCAACCTGGTTGCCAAATTATTGCTCCTGGCCCGGAGCGATGACAGGAGGGAACAGATGGAGATGGAACCCCTGGATTTGGGCGAGCTGGTGGAAGGCGTAGCGGCTGAATTCCAGGGGATGGCGGCAGAAAAGGGCTTGAGACTGAAAGTGGTAATTAAGGAAAACGTGGTCGTTCGCGGTGACCAGACGCGCCTGACCCAGCTCCTGGCCAACCTGCTTGATAATGCCGTTAAGTACACGCCGGAAGGGGAGGTAGTCGTCAGCCTGGAACGGCGCGGCAGGCAGGCCCTGCTGCAGGTGCAGGATACTGGAGTTGGTATCCCGGCGGAACACCTGGACCATATTTTTGAGCGATTCTACCGGGCCGATAAAGCCCGCTCCCGGGCGGAAGGGGGGGTTGGCCTGGGGCTGGCTATCTGCGACTGGATCACCCGTGCCCATAACGGCAGAATTGAGGTAGAAAGCTCGGTGGGTCAAGGAACAACCTTTAAAGTATGGCTGCCGGCCTCATGATAAGCCACGGGCCAGTACTTTATGCTGGCCGGGGTTCATGCCGGATCTTGCGCTGTAATGCACCGGTGAGGCATTCGAGCGTGATGATATTCTGACTGCTGGCATGTTGTTTATTAAAAAACTCTAATCTTTCATTAATGGCCCTTTAATTTGAAGGGCTTATTTTATAACCATTGGGTACCCAAAAAGCTGAATTTATGAAAGGGGAAAGATAAGGATGAACAAGAAATTACTTGCTTCTCTGACGACAGGTGTTATGTTGCTTGGTGCGGTAGCAGGTGCGGGTGCCTTTTATAACCAGCGGGCAAAAGCAGCTGCTCCGGTTCTTACCCAAAATGTTGCGCTGGCACCGGCCGATGGCCAGCAGCAGGTACAGGATGAGCAGCAACAGCCAGCATACAGTGCCAGCATCAAAGTAGCCAACCCGCAAAATGATAACGATACCGAAGTTAATGAGGCCAATGAAAAACAGAACGAAATTGCCGAAAGCCAGGCCCTGCAGGCCAAAGCCAGGATTACTGCTGACGTCGCTAAAGGTGCAGCCTTGAAGGCGGTTCCGGGAACGGTGGAAGAAGTTTCCCTGGACAATGAAAATGGCAACCTCGTTTACAGCGTAGAAATCCAGACTGCCAGCGGTACTGTAGACGTGAAAGTGGATGCCGGCAACGGCCAGGTGCTGGCCCAGGACCGGGATAATGGCGAGGATAATGAAAAAGAGTCAAATAGTGGCGACAACGATAGTATTCAGTTGGAACAGTAAAGGCGAGGCAGTTGAAAGGAGAAATAAGGAGAAAAGCACAGGAGAGGATAGCCTGGCCGGGGCTGTTCTCCCTCCTTAGTACATTAGAATTCGTAGACGTACTGGTAGTCAATAGCTGATGCTCCTTAACTACCACATAGGAATTCCGGGGCAACCCGGCTAATTCTTTCTCGTAACGGCAGGGGCTTCGCTCTACCTCCTTGGGAAGTATCTAGTGTCCCGATTGTGAGAGTGAAGCCCCTCCCCTACGAGAGTTGCATGCGGCTTGCTGCATGCCGCGAGTTACGCGCAAGGTTGAGACTCGTAAGGGCTGTGGGACCCTGCCAATTCTAACGAGAAAAGGTAGTATAGGACATGGTTTTCGGTGGTATTGATGTGGCTAAACACGGCCATGACATCTGCGTTCCCGTCATCAATCCCATCCAATCCAATGCACTCCGCAACCTTCACGTTCGCAAGAACAAGACTCACCCAAAGGATACCGTGCTTTTGGCTGATTTATTGCGGTTAGGGCGTGCCTCTGAAACCAAGTTTGCCTCGAGACGGTGCTCCGATTTCGATGCCTAACTGGGCATGGGGACTTGTTTTGCCTGCAGTCTACTCCAGAACAGGGAAATAAGTGGTCAGTTGCAGGAACGGCCCGTGGGGACATGGACGATGCTGTTGAACTCAGGTGGGACACTTATTCCGGCAAGTATCTGTACTCGGTTTTAGGGAGGCCTTTTCCGTTTCCAATCACCCCAGGGCAAAGTCTGCACAATTATAACCAAAAGTTATTAGACATATTATAACTGGTTTGATAAAATGTTCTGAGACGCGTCTTAAGCAAAATCTGGGGAGGTTGACAAATGGCAGGCAGGTTTCGAAAATCAGGAAGGGCTTCCTTCCTGGTGGCGTTCGTGGTTCTGGTAATGCTGGCCGGTGTGGCCGGGTGCGGCGGTACCACGCAAACTCCGGCAAACAGCACACCCGCGGCGGTAAAGACCATCGATAAGGAAATGGCTGACTATTACGTGGATGTTCCCTGGTTGCAGGCAAACCTTGACCGGGTTGTGGTGCTGGATGCTCGGTCGGAGAAGGAATATAAGAACGGCCACATACCAGGTGCTATCAATGTAACCTGGCAGTCATTATCCAACATGAAACCCAAACAAGGGGAACCGGGTTGGGGCGTGGTTCTTCCGCCCGACCAGCTGGCTGCCAAACTGGGTGAGTACGGGATTGATGGGAAGAAGCCGGTAGTTGTCTACAATGATCCTGCCGGGCTAGGCGAGGACGGCAGGGTGGTATGGATGCTCCGCATAGCCCGGATAGATAATTCCCGTATGCTTTATGGAGGATGGCCCGCCTGGAAGGCCGCTGGTGGAGAGGTCACCAGAGATGTACCGCAGGTGACACCGGTCGAATTCACCATAAACAATCCGAATAATTCGCTTCTGGCCACTACTGAGTATATCAAAACCCATCGGGCTACCATTAAACTAGTAGACGCACGTTCCCCAGAAGAGTTTAGCGGGAAGACCGATCACGGAGAAAAGAAACGGGGACACATCCCGGGTGCCATTCACATTCACTACCGGGATACATACACCGATGATGGGTACGTCAAGAGCATTCCCGAGCTGAAAGCCCTGTTTGCCCGGGCCGGTCTCAAGCCCGAGGACGACATAGTGACCTACTGCACGGTAGGTATACGCTCCGGTTACCTGGCCGAGGTCTTGCGGATGTGCGGTTACGAAAAGGCTAAAAATTACAATGCCTCTTTCAGCGAATGGTGCGGAGATCCGAGTAACCCGGTCGAAAAGTAGGATTTCCCTGAGGGCGTATTGGACTGGGAATGTTAATGGTGAGATATAGTGAACGTAGAACTCCGTTAATGGTAACTGGCGTTCTCATAATGCTGTTCCTGATTTACCTGTTGTTCCCGTCCCTTTCGATTCAGGTAAACCGTACTTTAAGCATGCTGGCATTCAATGATGTTAAAGGCCTGCGCATGTATTTTACGGGTCTGGGGGAGCCAGGGAAGGTAGCAGTGTCCATAACCATGGCGTTGCAGGCGGTGCTGGCACCGCTTCCTCGCCCGGTTGTAATCCAGGCCAGTGCGGGGGTTTTTGGTACCGTAAAAGGCTCAATTCTCGCCTGGATGGGAGTTGTTCTGGGTGCCGTTTTATGCTTCGGTATCGGCAGGGCCTACGGGCGTCCTCTCTGGCGACGAATAGGAAAGGAAAGGCGGCGGGAAAGGGAGCGTTTTTTCGAGGTCTTGGTGCTGTATCTTGTTTTTGCCACCCGCCTGCTGCCGGGGTGGCCTTTTGATTTGGTTTACTATCTGGCGGGTATCAGTAATATGCGCTTCCGGGATTATCTTCTGGCCATCGTTTTCAGCGAACTGCCAGTGATCCTTGCCCTGGCCAGGTGGGGGGAACAGGAGCTGAGGCGGGTGGACGGCGGGCTGTGGATGGGTGCGGCTGTGCTGGTGGTACTTGGTTTATGGGCCGCCTGGAAA
>JAAYAC010000152.1 GCA_012719535.1 Syntrophomonadaceae bacterium
AAGCGGTGGTAGAAAAAAACACCTTCAACCTTATCGAGACCCTGGCCGAGCAAGTAGCCGCCCGGCTCCTGAAGGATTACCCGGTAGGGGCAGTGGAGGTTACCGTCAAGAAGCCCCGGGCTCCCATTGCCGGCCGCTTTCGATACGTAGGTGTCCACATCCACCGGGAAAAGTAGACTCGCCAGAAGTCATGAACACTACAGAATGGGTGTACCACAGGGGCCGGCGATCGCGACCCGGCCCTGTAGAAACACGGGTGCGAGGCTTCATGTCAAGAGCAACCGCAGGTATAAGAGGGAGGATACCTTCAAGACAGCGGGAACAGGTTTTATAAATATTAGGACATGGATGGCCGGTGGTACCAGTATATAATGCTTGTAATGCTTGCGGCAGGTGAAAGCTTCGTGACTACAGCTTACCTTGGCCTGGGTTCCAACCTGGGCGACAGGGAGAAAAACCTGGCGACTGCCCGGAAGCTGCTGGAGGCAACGCCCGGCATCCGGGTGACACAGGCATCATCTGTATACATAACCGCGCCCTGGGGTAAGACCGACCAGGATGATTTCCTGAACCAGGTGCTGGCGATTGAGACGGAACTGGCGGCCGGGGAACTGCTCGAGGCAGTCCTCAACATTGAGAAACGGATGGGTCGCGTGCGCCAGGAGCGCTGGGGACCGCGGCTTATAGACATAGACATAATTCTCTTTGGACGGGAAACGATAAACACCGGAAACCTTACGGTGCCCCACCCCTACCTCAAAGAAAGAGCCTTTGTCCTGATACCGCTTCTGGAAATTGCCCCCACCGCAGTTTTGCCTGGCGGGGAAAGTGTCCGGGCGATCCTGGAAAATCTCACTAAAAATACGGAAACCGGTTGTGTTAAAAAAGTGACCGTGCTAAAATTAACTAACTAAAAAAATGGACGGGTTTATTAAATAGGTGTTCTCCCGCCAATAAACCTCATATGATTTATGACTGCTTGTATCCCGGCAAAACTGAAGGGAGCAAGACGGCAAATGCCGAACGGGAAGCTTATTACCCTTGGGCTTTCTGTTTAGGATGGAGGAGGGTAGAAAAGCCGATGGAGAAAAGGGTCGGCATCATAGGGGCGGGAGTGGTAGGAACCGCCGTCGGGATTATTCTTTCCCAGGGGGGCTGGAAGGTTACGGGAGTGTACGACAAGCATCCCGAATCTACCGTAGCCCTGGCCGGAAAAGTGGGTGCCAAACCAGGCGCTACACCTGACGAGGTTTCTCGCTCGGTGGACATATTGTTCATAACCACCTCTGATTCGGCCATTAAAGAGGTGGTAGGGGTTATTGCCAGGAAAGGAGGTTTTCGACAGGGGCAGGTTGTAGTGCATATGAGCGGAGCCCTCAGTTCGGAAGTGATGCGAGAGGCCCGCGATTACGGAGTCGTGCTTTTGTCCATTCATCCCCTGCAATCATTTGCCAGCGAAGAAAGGGCAGTACAGAACCTCCCCGGCTCGGTGTTCAGCATCGAGGGGGACGAAGCAGGCTATCAGGTAGCAGAGAAGATCGTCGAGTCTCTGGGGGGCGAGTATTTCTTCATTGACGGGAAGGTCAAGCCCCTTTACCATGCTGCTGCCTGCGTTGTGTCCAATTATCTGGTTACGCTGGTAGAATTTGGCATAAGGCTTATGGAAGTGGCAGGGATTCCCCGGAGATCAGCCTTAAGAGCGCTAATGCCCCTGATTGAAGGGACGGTCAACAACATTGCCACTATAGGGATACCTGCCGCTCTAACCGGCCCAATTGCCAGAGGGGACGTATCTACTGTTGGCGAGCATCTGGAGCGCCTTCATGAAATGGCTCCCGAGTTGGTTAACCTGTACAGCCTGCTGGGTTACCATACGGCGGATGTAGCCCGCGCCAAAGGAACCATTGATGAGGCAACCAGGGAAGGTCTTCATCAATTGTTCGGGAATGAGTTGAGCAACCCGACCAAGATATAAGGAGTGGATAATATTGCCACGTGTTACTACTACCTTACTGAAGGAGAAGAAGGCCAGGAAAGAAAAGATAACCATGCTGACCGCCTATGACTACTCGATGGCGGTCATGGAGGACGAGGCCGGCATTGATGTTATTCTGGTTGGAGACTCGTTAGGCAATGTCGTACTGGGCTATGACAGTACTTTGCCGGTTACTATGGACGACATGATACACCATACCCGGGCGGTGGCCCGTGGCGCCAGGAACAGCCTGGTGGTAGGGGATATGCCCTTCCTATCCTATCATGTATCCATTCCCGAGGCTGTTCGTAACGCCGGTCGTTTCATCCAGGAGGGCGGCGCCCAGGCAGTCAAACTGGAGGGTGGGGTGGAACGGGTTGATACCATCAAGGCCATTCTGGATGCTCAGATTCCGGTCATGGGGCACATCGGTCTGACTCCCCAGTCGGTTCACCAGTTTGGCGGGTTCAAGGTGCAGGGGAAGGATATGGAAACCGCGGCCAAGCTTATCCGCGATGCGAAGGCCCTGGATGAGGCCGGAGTATTCAGCATCGTCCTGGAATGTGTACCGGCGCCCCTGGCCAGGCGGATCACCGAGGAGGTCTCCGTTCCCACCATAGGCATCGGGGCCGGACCTGACTGTGACGGGCAGGTACTGGTCATCAACGACATACTAGGGTTGTATAAAGGTTTTACCCCTAAATTTGTCAAGAGGTATGCCGACCTGCATCCCCTGGTTGCCCAGGCGTTGCAGGCATACAAGGAAGATGTTGAAAGCGGGGCTTTCCCGGCTACCGAGCATTGTTTCGCCATGAAAGAAGAAGTCCTGGAGAAACTATACTAACTTGGGGGTAAAAAATGGAGATTTTCAAGAAGATAAGTGACATGCAGGCCTGGAGCCGGGACCAAAGGAAGGCGGGGAAACGCATTGGCCTCGTGCCTACCATGGGGTACCTGCACGAAGGCCATCTTTCCCTGGTGAGAAAGGCTAAAGCCGACTGTGACGCGGTTATCGTATCCATTTTTGTCAACCCCCTGCAGTTCGGGGTGGGAGAGGACTACGAGGAGTACCCGCGGGATCTTACCCGAGACTGTGGCCTGTTGGAAAAAGAAGGTGTTGAGGCGGTGTTTGCCCCATCGGTACGTGAAATGTACCCAGCTGGGTACAGCACCACGGTCGAAGTGAGCGGGGATATCACCGCCCGGCTGTGTGGAGCCTCCCGGCCCGGCCACTTCCGGGGGGTAACCACCGTGGTAAGCAAGTTGTTCAACATATGTCTCCCCGATATCGCTTACTTTGGCCAGAAAGACGCGCAACAGGCTATGGTCCTGGAAAAAATGGTGAGGGAACTCAACTTTCCCCTGAAGATTGTGAGATGTCCCATTGTGCGAGAGGCGGATGGGCTGGCCCTGAGCTCACGCAATGTCTACCTGAATGAGGAAGAACGAAAATCAGCACTGGTACTCTCCCGTTCACTGGCTCTGGCCAGAGAGATGATCGAGAAAGGTGAGACCGGTGTTGCCAGTGTTCGGGGGGCGATGATAGAATTTATTCAATCGACGCCACATACCGACATCGACTACGTGGAAATTCTCAACGGCGAAGACCTGTCTGATCTGGCTGAGATCAAGGGCAAAGTCTTGATTGCTCTGGCGGTCCGGGTGGGAAGAACGCGACTAATCGACAACCTGCTCTTGGAGGTGTAATCGGCGGTGTTCCGCACGATATTAAAGTCGAAAATTCACCGGGCAGTGGTAACAGATGCTGACTTGAACTATGTTGGCAGCATAACTATCGATAGAGCACTGATGGAAGCAGCCGATATCCTACCGAATGAAAAGGTTCAGGTAGTGAACAATAACAATGGGGCCCGATTTGAAACCTATGTAATCGAAGGGGAGAAAGACTCTGGTATCGTATGCTTGAACGGGGCTGCCGCCCGGCTGGTGCAAAAAGGTGATATAGTCATCATACTTACCTATGCCGTTATGGCTGACGAAAAAGCACGGGAATGGAAGCCCACCCTGGTGTTCGTGGATGAAAACAACCGGATCAAGAAGGTTTGCAGCGGGTCCTACCAGGATTAGGAAGGAGTACTTGTTACATGCCCAGGGACCCAATTGAATATGTCTGGAAGCGTAAAGAGGAACTTAATGCCGTTATCCTGGCCCACTACTACCAGCGGCCGGAGATCCAGGAAGCGGCCGATTTTGTAGGTGATTCCCTGCAACTGGCTATTCAGGCTGCCCGCACTGACGCGGCGGTGATAGTCTTTTGCGGGGTTATGTTTATGGCGGAAAGCGCCAAGATACTGAATCCGGATAAAATCGTGATTCTTCCTGAACCGAAAGCCGGGTGCCCGATGGCCGACATGGCTACTGCCCAACAATTACGGGCAAAGAAAGCGACCTTACCGCAGGTTCAGGTGGTTAGTTATGTCAACTCCTCGGCCGAGGTCAAGGCCGAAAGCGACATATGCTGTACATCCTCCAATGCGGTGCAGGTGGTGGAATCGCTGTCGGCGGATGTCCCCATCCTGTTTGTTCCTGACCAGAACCTGGGCAACTATGTAGCCAGGAGGACGGGCCGGGATATCATGCTGTGGGAAGGATACTGTCCGGTGCATCACCAGGTTTCGCTGGCCCAGCTGCTAGAGGCGAAAAGGGCACACCCTGGTGCGATAGTAGTCGTACACCCCGAATGCCCACCCGAGGTGATCGATGCCGCCGATTATGCCCTTTCTACCGGGGGGATGCTGGAACTGGTGGAGACCAGCCCTGCCAGAGAATTCATCGTGGGGACCGAGGAGGGTCTACTGTACCAGCTCAGGAAAAGGAACCCTGACAAGCAGTTTTACTTGCTGAAAACTGAGTTTGTCTGTCCGGATATGAAACTGACTACCATGGACAAGCTGGTACAGGCGCTGGCCAATCTGAAGCCGCAGATCGAAGTGCCGGAGGAGGTTAGAGTCAAGGCTTACCGGGCACTGGACAGGATGATACGCATCAAATAGAAAGAACGGGATACGTCAATGATAACTACCAGGTACATTGCAGGATTGACAAGAGATATGCCGGTTTATTCTACCGATTTTCTGGTAATCGGTAGTGGTATTGCCGGGCTCTTCTCAGCCTTGAAGGCCTGCGCTTTGGGGCAGGTAACCGTACTTACCAAAAAAACGGTCCAGGATTCGAATACCGGGCTTGCCCAAGGGGGAATAGCCGCCGCAGTGCACGAGGAGGATTCCCCCTTTTTGCACTTGGAAGACACCCTGGAGGCCGGAGCCGGGTTATGTGACGCGGGGGCGGTCCATGTCCTGGTAACCGAAGGGCCGCTACGGGTGCGTGAACTCATGGAAATGGGTGCCCGCTTTGACACCCATAATGGCAGCATCTCCTTAGCCAGGGAGGCCGCTCACAGCAAAGCCCGCATCCTGCATGCTGCCGATGCCACCGGGGAGGCCATCCGCATGGCTCTTGTGGAACAGTGTCGGGCAAGGTCCATTCCCATCCTGGAGAACCATTTTCTCATCGATATCCTTACCGCCGACGACGGGTGCCAGGGAGTACTGGCCTACGATGCTACCAAGCGGGAAAAGGTAGCTTACCTGGCCCGGGCCGTCGTTATCTGTACGGGCGGTACTGGCCAGCTCTACAAGTATACCACCAACCCGGAGATCGCCACCGCCGATGGCCTGGCTGCCGGTTTTCGTGCCGGCTGTGAGCTAGCCGACATGGAATTCATTCAGTTTCATCCCACGGTTTTGGCCACGCCTGAGACCCAACGTTTCCTTATTTCCGAAGCGGTCCGGGGTGAAGGCGGGATATTGCTGAACAGCCGACAAGAGAGATTTATGCCCCGGTATCATTCCAGGGCCGAACTGGCTCCCCGGGATGTCGTCGCCAGGGCGATCTGGAACGAGATAGAAAGGACCGGGGCGGAGTATGTTTACCTGGACATGCGGGGGATACCACGGGTGGCAGAACGTTTTCCAAACATTTACCGGAACTGCCGGCAAAGAGGTTTTGACATCACCCGGGACCTCATTCCCGTGTCTCCCGCAGCCCACTACATGATGGGAGGCCTGAGTTCCGACCTAAATGGGCAGACACGTATCTTCGGGTTATACTGCTGCGGAGAGGTGGCCTGTACCGGGGTGCATGGGGCCAACCGCCTGGCCAGTAACTCACTGCTGGAAGGCATCGTGTTCGGCCAGCGCATCGTGGACAGTGCGGAAAAGATACTCTGGAAACGCAACATCAGCTTCGATGAGGTTTTCCGTTCCTTCGACTGCGAATGGGTACTGCAGCCCTACGCCGGGGCCGATTACGTTACACCCGGGGAGGCCCTGAAACAACTGAAAGAGACCATGTGGGACCATGTAGGGATAATAAGGAACGAGCGTGGCCTGAAAATTGCCACCCGGGTGGTGGATGACCTGTATTCCCGCCTTACCCCGGGAGACGATGAAATCCTCTACTACGAGGTAGTCAACATGCTGACCACCGCCCGAACCATTATTCAAGCTGCCCTCTGGCGGCGCGAGAGCCGCGGCGCCCACTTCCGCCAGGACTACCCGGAACCCAACGATCTCGTCTGGCTCAAACACCTCTCCTTCAGAGCGTGCTAGGAACTCATTAACTTTCCCGGCGGGAAGTCCCCTTCTGTAAGGAAGGGGATGAAAGGGGGTATTGGTTATCTTCAGTTCTTCCAGTAAAATAAAAGCATGAAATACCGATTAGATAAAGGTTGTCACTCAGTATATAATCTTCGGTTCCACTATGTTTGCTGTGTAAAGTACCGAAAAAAGGTATTGACTTATGAGGTGTCTTCGCGCTTGAAAGAAATAAACCATAGTGTTGCCGAAAAGTTTGGAGTCCAGATCATTGAGCAAGAAACCGATCTAGACCACATTCATATTCTTTTTGCTTCCAGGCCCCAGATACAGATCTCAAAGTTCGTGAATTCTCTCAAGTCGGTTTCTGCACGCTTGCTTTTCAGAGAATTTCCCGAACTAAAAAGAGAACTGTGGGGTGGTCACTTCTGGTCACCGAGTTATTTTCTTGCTAGCGTGGGAGAGGTGAAGTTAGAAGATGTCACACGCTATGTCCAGTCTCAAGGTGGTCAGAAACTATAAATTTCGGCTTTATCCTAACAAAGAGCAGGAAGCCCGCTTGTTTGACTGGCTTGAAACCTGCCGGTGGATATACAACACCGCCCTGGCACAGAGAAAAGAAGCATGGGAGCGGGAAAAGAGATCTGTTACCCGGATAGAGCAACAGGTATGGCTCAAAGAGGCCAAGAAGACGGACGAACCTCTTCGGGCAGTACATTCTCAGGTGGCGCAGGAAGTCTTGTTCCGGGTAGAAAGGGCTTTTGCCGCCTTCTTTCGTCGGGTCAAGAACGGGGAAACACCGGGGTATCCTCGTTTCAAAAGCAAAGGGCGATATAAGTCGCTTACCTTCACCCAGTTCGGCGAAGGCAAAGGAGCCTATTTTAAGGATGGCAAGCTGAAGCTGTCAAAAATTGGCCTGGTGAAGATAAAGCTGCACAGGCGGATACCCGGCACCATCAAGACAGTGATTGTCAGGCGGGACGCTGTTGGCAGATGGTGGGCCATTTTGGCTATAGAAAAAGAACTTGCCAAACAACAACATGCAGGCCCTGCTGTAGGTTTGGATGCTGGGCTGGAGAAGTTTTCAGCCCTTTCCAACGGCAGCTTAATCGAAAACCCCAGGTATCTAAGAAAAACGGAAGAACGCCTAAAACATGCCCAGCGCAATCTTTCCCGCAGGAAGAAGGGTTCACGCAACCGGGAAAAGGCCAGACGTAAACTAGCAAAACTGCATGCCAAAGTGTGTAACCAGCGAAGGGATTTTTTGCACAAACAATCCCGCAGGCTAGTAAAAACCTATAGCCTGATTGCCGTTGAGGAGTTAAATATCAAGGGTATGGTCAAAAATCATCACCTAGCCAAGAGCATTTCTGATGCAGGCTGGGGCGAGTTCATTTCCATGCTTGAGTACAAAGCGGAGGAAGCTGGCACCAAGCTGGTCAAAGTGAACCCCTCCGGCACTTCTCAGGAATGCAGTGGGTGTGGGATGGCTGTGCCTAAAAAATTATCGGAACGGATTCATTGCTGTCCCTATTGTGGCCTCATATTAGACCGGGATATAAATGCTGCTCGGAATATCCTGAAGAGTGCATTAGCTTCGGAAGCGGCCTAAAGGCTTCCCTACCGTGGGGACCACGGGAAGTTACGCCTGTGGAGCTGACCCGTTGGGGTTACGATGAAGCAGGAAGCCCTACCGAAGCCCCTCCCTAACCCGGGAGGGGTTAGGGAGGGGTAGTTCACTACTCACCGGTGTCATAAATGGAATTGAGAATTCAGAATGAAGAGTTAAGAATAACCAGTGCCCCGATGCAGGTGTTTGCCATGCAATCATGCCCGCCCCACCCGCAACACCAGTATTTTCATTTCCTGGTGGTGGCGGCAGGGCGGCATGAAAAATTGCAGACGAACTCTGTTCGGGGCATGTCCTAATAATAGACGGGGGGCCGGTTGAAAGGTGGACGATTTCCGTATAGATGAGATAATCAAGAGGGCTTTGGAAGAAGATATCGGATACCGGGATCTCACCACCGAGAACCTCATCCCGGAAGACCACCGCAGCCGGGGGATGATACTGGCCAAGCAGGACGGGGTCATAGCCGGGCTGGAGGTAGCCAGGCGTACTTTTACTCTGCTTGACGCGGGGGTTTCCTTTACGCAGCTGGTTAACGACGGGGACCGGGTCAAGTCCGGTGACCGGTTGGTCGAACTGGTTGGCAACACCCGGGCCTTGCTGATGGGCGAAAGGGTGGCCCTTAATTTCCTGCAGCGGATGTCGGGCATTGCCACCCGGACCTACCGGTTGAAGGAGCTCATCCGCGGGGAAAAGGCAGAAATAGTCGACACCCGCAAGACCACACCGGGCCTCAGGATACTGGAAAAGTACGCCGTCCGGGCGGGAGGGGCGCGGAACCACCGGTTTGGCCTGTTCGACGGCGTCATGATAAAGGATAACCACATCCGGGCCGCGGGGGGCATAAGCCAAGCGGTGAAGGCTGTCCGGCAAAGAATACCGCATACCATCAAGATCGAGGTCGAGGTGGAAGACCTGGACATGCTCCGGGAGGCGCTGGAGGCCGGCGCGGACATCATCCTGCTGGACAATATGGACGTGACCACCATGAAGCGGGCGGTGGAGATGACCGCCGGGCGCGCCCTGCTGGAGGCCTCCGGCGGCATCAATGAACACAACCTGGTCGAGGTAGCCAGAACCGGAGTGGATTACATATCTATTGGCGCTCTCACCCACTCTTCCCCTGCCCTTGACCTCAGCCTGGAGCTCGTGACCGATGCTGGGTGCAGAGCATAGGCACTGGCCATTGACATGTTTGTTAACCCATGTGATACTATTAGGTTAACAAATTGTCGTGGAGGGATTAGGATGAAGTTATCGACGCGCGAAATGGTCTTAGCCGGGGTGTTTACCGCCCTCGCCTGTTGCTTTGCCGTGGTGTTCAGGTTGGTACAACCAGCCCTGGTGCCCTACAGCCTGTTGCCCATGGCGGCACTTCTGGCTGGAGGCCTGCTGCCGCGGCGGGTGGCTCTGGCCAGTATGACGGCCTACGCCCTTATTGGGTTGGCGGGCATACCTGTTTTTGCCGCCCCACCTTTCGGCGGCCTCATCTACATTTTCAAGCCAACCTTCGGTTTTATCTTGGGATTTTGCCTGGCGGCCTACCTGGTAGCGTGGCTACTGGAGAGAACCGGCCGTACCTGGATTACTTACCTGGCAGCCTCCATAGCGGGTATCCTGGCCATATACCTGGTGGGACTGCCATACCTGTACTTCATACTGAAATTCTATCTCGGGCAAACTGTAAATGTATTCCGTGTGCTGCAAATCGGCTTCTGGCCGTTTATCGGCCTGGACCTGCTCAAAGCCGTTCTCGCCGCTCTAATTCTTCACCGGGCAGGCAGGATAATCACGCCGGAAAGTGAACAAATAGGAATAACCTCCTAGCAGACAAAAAGTGACAAACGTGACAAGGGACGGTTCTTCTGTTACGTTTTAAAGCAGAAAGAAAAGCATGACCGAGAACCGTTCCCGGGGTAGGTGGGTATGGGTATATGCAGGCGAGTATAACTGACATCAAGGGGATAAGAGTCGGGTGTGCCCAGGACCTGGAAGCCCTGACCGGCTGTACGGTGATACTGGCCGGGGAGGGGGCGGTATGTGGGG
>JAAYAC010000153.1 GCA_012719535.1 Syntrophomonadaceae bacterium
CTCCTTGCGCGCCACCAGCACCGAAATGGCAACCGGCACCCCCGCCGTGGCCAGGGAAAGACTTGTAGGATAGATAGGATAAGCCATCTGGTAAAGGCCCATACCCTCCCCGCCCAGCAGGCGAGCCAGAGGAATCCGGTAAACAGCCCCCAGGAACTTGCTGATTACCCCGGCCATTCCCAGGATAAAGGCCCCGATCAGGAAGTCTTGTTTTCTGGTCATCCATTCTCCTCCCCGGAATTCCGATGCACAGTAGTAATTATAGTCTATCCTCCCGCCGGTAGAAAGCCCGGCGTAAAAAACAGGACCGACGCAGTGCCTGGTGCAGGTCCACCGGTTTGCGCTAGTCCATGTTGGCCCGGCCCTCAATCCCGGGCTTGAGGTACGAACACCCACCCCTTTTTCACTGCGGCGGGATCCGGCCTCCAAGCCCCGGGCGGCAGCCCCGGGATAAGAAAAGCGGCCTTAAGGTTAAGGCCGTCCAGTTTATTGCTCCATCTGCTTGGCCAGAAAACCTGCGGCGGTCTCGGCCAGTTTTAACTCCAGGTCACCCATTCTCGTCCCGGGTTCCTTTGACATTATTATTACCGCTCCGATGGGGTCTCCCTGGGAGACGATAGGGGCTACGGCCTGCGAAGCAATCTTGCACGCCCGTTCCCCGGCCCCGATGACCGGACACCCCCTGCAATGTTCATGTTCCCCGATCTCATTCATTATTACCGCCCTTCTCTCCTCTAGGGCCTTCTCGACCGCCGGTCCGATAGCCTTATTCAAGAATTCCTTCTTAGGGGCACCGGCCACCGCAATGATGTTGTCTCTATCCGCAATCATCGCGATCTGACCAGTGGATTCGTTCAGAGAGTCGGCATATTCCTGGGCGAAGTCACCCAATTCGCCGATAGGAGAGTATTTTTTTAAGATAACTTCACCGTCGCGGTCCACAAATATCTCTAATGGATCGCCTTCACGGATGCGCAGCGTCCTCCGAATCTCCTTCGGTATTACCACTCGCCCCAGGTCATCTATCCGCCTTACGATGCCCGTTGCTTTCACCAGCGTCCTTCCCTCCTTCTATTTCGAAAGTAGAACCTCGTTTGTGTTCTCAGTGATAGTATATAACTCAAAATCCCCTTTTATTCACTCTATTACCATCCCCCGCACCAACCGGTTGGAAACACGGAGCAGTATCGCTGCAAACCGGCCATATCTCCGGAACATTTTTGCATAGGCTGGACAGATTTCGCCGAAACTTTAATAGAAACGTTCTTATCCGTTCATACTCGACGGAAGAGGGGACACCGTGAGATACATAACCCGCAAGAATCAACCCAGTCAACCACTACCGGACGAACAAATCCTGGGCCAAAAACTGGACTCCAACCTGCAGGTCAACATGGAATACCTGGAACAGCTGCTGGACGGCTGTTCCGACGCGGTCATCAGAAAATTCAAGTTCGGTAAGGGAAGGGATATTGACGCTGCACTGCTATATTTTGACGGCCTGGTATTGAAGACGGAAGCCGAAGACTCCATCCTGCGGCCGCTTATGCTGGAGTTCGACCTGATGGAGAATACCCCGGAAACTAAAGCCGCCGACATGTATGAAAACGTTAAGGAGCGGTTGCTGGTCGTAACCGACCTGCTGGAATGCGATACCTTCGATAAAGCGGTCCAGCATCTTGCCTCTGGTGACGCCATTTTGCTGATCAACGGCTACGACCGGGCCCTGGTGGCCGGAATCAGAAGCTGGGAAGGGCGTAAGACGGAAAGCCCGGATGAAGAGGTCCTGATCAAAGGCCCCAAGGAAGGCTTTACGGAAACCCTGCGTTTCAACACCGCCCTCCTGCGGCGCCGGCTGAAAACCAGCGCCTTTAAGATGGAACCCCTCCAAATAGGAAGGCTGTCCAAAACCAATGTAGTTATGTGTTACGTAAAAGGGATAGCCGCCGAGTCGCTGGTACAGGAGGTCAGAAATCGGCTACAGAAGATCGATATCGACGCGGTGCTGGATGCCGCTTACCTGGAGGAAATCATCGCGGAACACCACTACTCCATCTTCCCTCAGGCGGAACACACCGAACGGCCCGACCGGGTGGTGGCACACGTCCTAGAAGGCAGGGTAGCGATCATGGTGGACGGCTCTCCCTGGGTCATGGTGGTCCCCGCCACCTTCCCCCAGTTCTGGATTTCCCCGGAGGACTATTACATGGGCTACATACCGGCCAGCTTTATCCGCCTGCTCCGACAGGTAGCATTTTTCACCGCCCTCCTGCTCCCTTCAATCTATGTGGCTACGATTACTTATCACCAGGAGATGATCCCGACCCCGCTCCTCTTGACCATAGCCTCCTCCCGGGAAGGGGTGCCTTTTCCGGCTCTGGTAGAGGCCATAATCATGGAAATAACCTTCGAATTCCTCCGCGAAGCCGGCCTGCGGATGCCGCGGGCCATCGGTCCGGCTATCAGCATCGTGGGCGCGCTGGTTATCGGGGACGCCGCAGTCGCGGCAGGCCTGGTTTCTACCCCCATGGTGGTGGTGGTAGCCTTCACCGGCATCGCCTCCTTTATCTTCCCCGTATACAGTGCCGGCATTGCCGTGCGCCTGGCCCGTTTCCCCCTGCTGGCAATGGCAGGTTTCCTGGGCTACTTCGGCATCATGATCGGGCTCATCCTGCTCCTGGTCCATCTCGCTTCCATGACCTCTTTCGGGGTTCCCTACCTGTCTCCTCTGGCCCCGGCCAACGCGAATGATAGCTCCGATGTGCTGGTACGCCGGCCCTGGTGGACCATGAAGCAACGGCCGCGAATGTTCTCCCCCATAAACCGCGTCAGACAGGAATAACATGAATAACAACATCTCGGGTCTGCAACTGTACTCCATCAGCATATTCATGATAATCGCCACCGCCATCCTGTACGAACCGCGTCACATGATACAGATGGTCCAGAATAACGCCTGGGTGCTACCTTTCTTGAGCGGCATCTGGGGGCTGCTGTTCGCCGGGCTGTACGCTCAACTTATAAAGAGTGATCCTGCCGGGTTCGTTTCGCTGGTGGAATCCCTGGTCGGCAAATGGGCCGGCCGGGTCATCGTTTTCCTCTACCTGGCGTATACTCTGTTCCACTGTGCACTTTCGCTGCGGCTTTTTACTGATTTCGTGCTCTCGGTGGTAGATGTGTTTCTCCCGGTCAGCGTGCTCACCGCCGTTTTTCTGGGGGCCAGCGCCTGGGCCGTTCGCCGCGGAGTCCCTGCAGTCGCCAGGCTGAGCGAGCTGTGTTTCTGGGGCAATTCCCTCTTCGCCTTGGTTATCCTGCTCGCCATCGCCAGGCAATTGGATTGGCACAACCTCCTGCCGGTCCTTCCCGGAGGGATTTTGCCCCTGGCCAGGGGGGCCTGGCAACACGCGTACATTTATGGCGAAGCTTTCTGGGCTGTGCTCCTGGTGCCATTTATCGCCAACAGGAATAAAGCCCATGTCCCCTTGCTGGTCAGTGTCCTCTTCAGCATGTTCTGGCTCGGTTCGTTTACCCTGTTTATCATCGCGTACTTCAATCACTGGCTGGCTGCTGCGTATACGTTTCCATTTTTCTCACTGGTTAGAGGCATTTACCTGGGGGAATTCATTCAGCGGCTCGACATCCTGTTGGTTACCATCTGGATAAACAACACTATCATCAAGACCAGCGTGCTCTTATTGGTATTTGCCCACACAGCTGCCGCGGTAGTGCACCTGCGGGATTACCGCCCCCTGGTACTGCCAGGCGCCCTGGTGGTAGGTCCATTGAGCATCTTGATTTTTAATAATATCGCTGCCCTGCAGCAGTTCTATGACCGACTGCTTTACCTGGCAGTGCTGGTCTTTACGGTAGCCATTCCCCTGGTCCTTTTCTTGATTTCTCTTTGGCGGCGGGGTGAAAGTCATGCTCAGAAAACCGGCAGCCCTACTGCTTGCAGCTAGCCTCTGCTTCTCCGCCGGCTGCTGGGACCGCCGGGAGGTGAACGAGAGCTTTATAGCCATCGCAGTCGGGGTAGACAGCTATCCGGGCAACAAGCTGCGGTTTACCGAGCAAATCCCTCTTCCCATACCCAAGGGCAAAGGGAATACCACCAAAACGGAGAAGACTGTCCCGGCAGGTCCCCGCTTTGTCACGGTATCCACGGTGGCCGACACCTTTACCGACGGCGCCCGGAAAGCGCACTTAACCACCCCCCGTAGCCCCCTCTGGCAGCACTCCGCCTGTTATGTGTTCGGGGAAAAATTCTCCCGGCGGGGTTTCTCCGGGGAGGTAGACTGGCTGCTTAGAAACCGCCAGATCAGAAAAATCGGCTACATGTTCGTCGCCCGCAACGCCGCGGCCTCCGAGGTCTTAAACGTCCCCACCGAGGTGGAAAAGATTCCGGCGGTGGCCCTGGTGTCCATGATCAAAACCCAGGACACGAATATCGGGATTTACACCCCCGTCAAACTGGGGGAATTCCTGAACAAGAGTATCACTGCGGGAATAGAGCCAGCGGTTCCCGGCGTGGAGATAGTGGATGAGGGAGGTAAGAAGGGGCTGAAGATATCCGGAACAGCAGTGTTTAAGAGAGCCAAACTGGTGGGCTGGTTAAATGAAAAGGAATCCCGCGGCTACCGGTGGCTCAGGCCGAACATGATCACCGGGGGTACCAAGGTCATTAAATGCCCGGTATGCGGTAAGCCGGTTTTGCTGGAAACCTTGCGCTCGCAGAGCAAAATCGAGGCGAAAAAAAGAAACGGGGAAATCATTATGCACATAAAGATCCGTGAAGAGGGCAACTTCTATGAACAGAGGTGCCGTCACCCGCTCCTCACCCCGGAAACCATTCCGATACTGAACCGGGAGGCTGAACGGCTCATTGAAGAGCAGGTGCGGGCCGCCGTGACCAGAGCCCAGGAACTGGATTCGGACATCTTCGGTTTCGGGCAGGCGGTGTTCTCGGCCTATCCCAAAGAATGGGAGCGGCTGGCCGGCAGGTGGGAGGAAGTGTTCCCCACCATCAAGGTGGAGCTGGAGGTCAAGTCGGAAATCAGGAGAAGCTACCTCGCCACCCAAACCCTGCCGTTCAGATATTAAATGCTTTAAACCACAGATACATACAGACCCTCATGACCCCTAGCGGGGTCGCACTAAAGGATGAAAATGCCAGCTGTATCACACGGGCCGATAACCATAAGATTTATCAGCGTTCATCTGCGTCTATCTGCGGTTTCATTTTAGGGCAGACCTCCGTGCCGGCGTGCCGGCACCATCAGAAGGATGAAAACAGCATATTCGTTGGAGTATGTTAACCGGCTCGCTCCGGTACTCCTCGACTGCACCACATCGGCTCACTTCGGTACGAAGCGGACCCCTCGGGATTCGGCCTCTAAAGCCTTAAGTCCCTCACTGCTCGAAACCTCCTGTTTCTCGCTCCGCTTCGTAGCCCTCAGCTTCGCCGTGTGTTGCGACGTCTCGTCATAAGTCACTCGCCTCGGTTAACATACTCCTGGTAAGGATTAGTGTATCTTCAGCGTTGTTCATAAGTTGTCTGCGTAGTCAGCGTCTATTTAAATCAGCGTTCATCAGTGGTTCCATTTATTTGAAAAACGGGTGAAGGGAATTGCGGAGAAAGTCCTGGCTCATCTTCATAATTCTAACCCTAACCCTTGCTCCCGGGTGCTGGGGAAGGGTGGAAATCAATGAGGCATACGTACCCGTGGGACTGGGAATGGATCTTACCCGAGAGAATAAGCTGGTGTCTAGCGTCCAGGTAGCCCTGCCCGAAAAGGTCAAAGCCAGGCCGTTCACTACCATGGCCGCCGCGGGGGATACCGCCGCTATGGCTCTGAGAGCCACCACCCTTTTCACACCCCGGCAGCAGTTAGCTCAGCACGTCAGCACTTTTGTACTGGGGGAAAACATGGCCCGGCACCTGGCCGATGCGGCGGACCTCCTGTTCCGGAGCAACTTCATACGGGAAACCGGGGACGTTTTTATTGCCCGGGGATCGACCGCCCGGGAGGTACTGGAGGTGCCGACCCCCGTCGAAAAACTACCGGCCCGGGCCCTGGTCTCCATGGTCAGGTCTCAGGACCCCAGCACCGGCATATACACCGAGGTTACTCTGAGCGAGATCCTGGGTAAAATTGCGGCGCCGGGGATTGAGCCGGTCATCCCCGGGGTGAAAATAGTCGAGGAAAAACCCGGGGAGAAAAAGCTCAGGTTGTCCGGAATGGCGGTCTTCCGAAAAGAAAAACTGGTCGGCTGGCTCAATGAAACGGAATCCCGGGGTTACCGGTGGCTGCGCCCCCAAGGGGTCACAGGGGGAACGAAAATTGTCCTTTCACCGGTGGGGGGAGAGCCGGTGATGCTGGAAACCCTTCAGGGCAGGAGCAAGATAGAGCCGGAAATAGCCGGGGACGGCAGGATAATTATACATATAAACATCAGGGAAGAGGCTAACTTCTATGAAGAGAGAGAATTGGACACCCTGTTGACACCGGAGAATCTGAAAAAACTTGAAC
>JAAYAC010000183.1 GCA_012719535.1 Syntrophomonadaceae bacterium
CGGCTAGCTAAACTCGAAATGTTCTGAGACTGCACCGCGACTTCTTCAGCACCTGAAGCCACCTCTTGTGAGGCCAGGTTTAACTGCTCGATAGAGGCATACAGCGTCTCGGAAATATTGACTACAGCTACCTGGTTCTTGCGGCTCCGGGACAGCCCAAGTACACCTACAGGCTCGTACGGGTTGTCCGGTTCGAACAAAGGAACCGCTATCACATTGGCCTCAACCCCATACACCTCAGGGGGAACAAATTTGCTTACCACTTTCTTGGTTCTCAATGCTTCTACAGCCGCTCCGCCTTCCTGAAGTCGATCCCCTACCCCAAAAAACTCTCCCGGTGAATCTTCCCCCTTGACCATTCCCACAAATTTCTCGGTGTCAGTAACCCATATACAGATGCCAGTTGTACAGAAATGCCTAAGTTGTTCAAGCTTATTGCAAAAGTCTTCTACCATTGAGGTCACTGGCGTTTCACCCTCCTTGAAACTTATTCCCTTGTGCTTGCTCTTAACGGTTTGACATCACGGCAATGGATATCATGTTATCCTCCTGAGCCAGCCTTCTCCACCTCCTGTTTTTTTCCAAGTAAGTTCAGTATCCTCTTCCTTGGAGACTCGTGACTGAGGCTATTGGTTATCTTGAGGAAGGTATCACCATCTACCCGGTGCTTGAGCGCCAGAGGAACCATGTTGATTACGTCACTGATGTTAACCTGCTTTCGCTTGTGTAGTACACTGTACAGAATGGCCCCTTGCTGGATAGATTCGACAGCCCGCAGGCTCTCCAGGTTGTGCTTGACATACATCCGCGCAATAAAGTCGCGGAGATAGTCCGGCATCTCCGCTACCTTGTACATCCTGGCCATCTCAACTATCTTCTTGCGATACTCGGCGTTAGCCGAGTTTACTTCTTCCGCATCCACTCCCGTCTTGGCCTTCCGGGCATTCAAAAGCATTTGCGCGACTACTTCCACCGACGCCGCTCTTCCCATGTAGTAGACCATGTCAAATCGATCCGACAGCTGCCTCCGCACCTCTTCCAGGGGCCCCGGTTCCTCGTCAGGGTTGGAAGCCGCCCACACCGATACCATGATGGGAATTTCTACTACTGGGAGGCCCGCTTCTTCGATCTGTAGCCTGCCCGGCTTGTTGCCCATTACGTCCAGCAGGATATCGGTTATTTCCGGTGAAGTGTCAGCCAACCGGTTTATCTCGTCAATGAAAAGTATCCCCCGGTGCGCCTGCGGTATGATGCCGGGCAAAAGAGCCGCCTGCGGTTTGACCTGGTCAGTTATCTTCGCCAAGTCGATGCTCCCCGCTACCGTCCCCACTTTGGCGGAATGCGATATCTCCAAAAAAGGCATCGGTATTTCCTCTATCCCAAGAGACCGTATCTCTTCCGTTCCTAGGTGCCTGTGTACTGGACAGTGCGGATTCTCCGGGTCACAGTTATATATACAGCCCTTAATCCTTCTAATCTTCGGTAATATGTCCCGGGCCGCCCGCATTATCGTGGTTTTCCCTGCTCCTCGTACTCCTTCGGCATGTAGGTGAAAAGCTTCCCCGCAGTAGGTAGATATGATAGACATCTCAACCAGGTCAAATAGCATCCGGTTCCCTTCGTGCCTGGCAAGTTTAAAGTACGGCTTCATCCTATCACCCCGCTCCCCCAACCGGCCGTCACAGGTACGGGAATACTACGTAGATGAGCCCCACAACCAGTGCACCCAGCAACATGTAGATGCCCAGC
>JAAYAC010000186.1 GCA_012719535.1 Syntrophomonadaceae bacterium
AACCCTACTCACTGCCTCTTTGGCTAAAAAGCCAAACCCGAGCGGCTAAAATGGCCAGGTTCCTGTCGACAATAATTTCAACGCACCGATGGACGAAGATAACGCAGAATGTGGGTGTATCAAGGGGACGGTTCCGGTGACACATCTGCTCTGACAATAATAGACGCAGAATAATCAATTATTAATGGCTAGATCCCATTATTTTGCAGTTTTTATGCTGGTGGTGACACATGACGGTGTCATGAGGGTCTCCATGTATCTACGGTCAGGGCAGGTGGGGTGCCTGAAAGCTATACCCCAGACTGATGCGGCCGATATGTCCACGTGAACGCTAACATGGAAAAAGGAGTGGGGCAGGCCAGTCCCGACTTTGGTAAGCGGCTGGCCGGTGCCCTGGGGGGCTGGTGGAAAAACCGCGAACGGTCGGTTTCCATGCTATCTTGCCGGTCGAGTGGCGAGAGTGGAACAGATTTGTATACCTAATGCATATAATAGCAGGGACTTATTGGTTGGGTAGCGGCAGGACCTTCATTTGCACACGAAGGGGGTGAGTACCATCAATACTGATGCTTTTGGGGTCAGGCAGTTTTTTTCTTATACACACAAAATATTATTACGAAATATGCCTCTGAGCTGCCGAGTGAGGGGGCGTGTCTGTTTGCCGAGCCGGTTTCCGACTCCGTGGTGGTGTTTGGAGAGTTTGACATACTCCCACGAATAAATTCGTGGGATTCTGGTTGTTTGCATGTTAGAAGAACCTGGAAAAACTAATTTAGGACCAAAAGGTTATCCTTATTACGCCTTACTCAATGCTTTAGTTGCCATGCGGCTAGAAAACATGAAGAGTTTTACCCAACTGGTAGAGCGTTTGACCTATGCCCCCTATTTAAGATACATCTGCGGCTTTGAACCGTTTGGAAACGTTCCCAGCGTATCGACTTTCAGCGTTTCTACGCCCGGCTAGCCAGGGCTGGAGTTCTTGAGCTCCTTTTTAATTCCCTGGTTGAAAAAGCCGAAAAGATGGGTTTAATCGATGCATCAACCGTAGCCATAGACTCGACCAAACTCGAGGCTTACGAGAAATCGGTATCTAAAAAGAACATAAACCAAGACGGCAGAAGCGCTGACTGGGGTGTAAAAAGCGATACCAATGGCAACCCGGTCAAGTGGTTCGGGTACAAGCTTCACGCCGTTTGTGAAGTAAGCTCGGGGCTGCCGCTGGCAATTCATATAACCCCGGCCAGTACTCACGATAGGGAAGCGGTAGATGTTCTTCCTAAAAAGTGTCGAGAAAACATAAAACACAAGCCCAACTACTATGTCATGGATGCGGCATACGATGGCAGAGAAATATATGAGCTGATACATAAAGAATACCATGCTCAGGCTATTATCCCGCTTAACCGCCGTAACGCCAAGCAGCCCCAAGCCGGGTTTTGTTCGGCCGGTTACCGGATGGTTTACTGGGGTTCAAGCAATGGCAAGAACAAGTTCCGCTGTCCCCATATACTAAGAAAATGTGACTGTCCCTGCGGATCCGCCTGGTGCTCGGAAAGCAACTACGGCTTGGTTGTAAAGACATCTGTGAAACAGGACCCGAGATTGTTTACTGTTCCTCACCGGGGTACAAAAAACTGGAACAAGTTGTACAACCTGAGAACGTTCAGTGAACGTTGCTTTGCCCGGTTCAAAGAGAACCTCGGGCTAGAAACCGGATTAAAGCTGGGTAAATACGACAAAGTTACGGCTCATGCTTACTTATGTGCCATAACCATGTATGCAGCTGTAATCGCGGTCAACCAGCAATATCAAAACGAAGAAAAACTAGCAGTCTAGCTGGTCTAGGACAACCTGTTCAAATAAGTAGGCAGCTGCTGTAAGCACCGAAGGGGGTAGTATGC
>JAAYAC010000017.1 GCA_012719535.1 Syntrophomonadaceae bacterium
GTATTCGGTACCCAGGTACTCCATCGCGGTACTTATAATGTTGCGGGCCTGGGAGAGACCGGTTGCTACTCCGCGCGAAGGCTGACTGACACCTCTGGTGCGAACTGTATTGGCGTTTACCCCGGGCTCAGCGGCAATCCTGTTACTGCGCACATACAGCTTGTCTCCGGGGTGTAACCCCTCGGTCTGAAGATGATTGATTTCTTTTAGCTCCGCTACCGTCATCCCGTATCGACGCGCTATGGACCAGAGTGAATCACCTTGCTTGACCAGGTAGACCTCTCCCTGGCCGGTGCCCCTGCTCTGCTGGCCACGGCTAGCAACTGCAGCAGTTCCACCACTGACTTTCAACCTGTCCCCAATCTGCAAGCGCTCGGAGGTCAGGTGGTTCCAGGCCATGAGCTTGGCAACCGTGGTGTTGTACAGCCTGGCAATCTTCCACAGGGAGTCGCCAGAACGGACTGTGTGGTAGTCGGCAGCCGTCACGACAGGGCTAAACGACAAAAGGTATAAAATTGTCAACGCAAACCATGTTCCGATTCTTTTACCCATTTCCAGAAAGCCTTTCTCCTTTTACTAACATATGGGTGGTTAATTCTACATGTTCCTGCCACATTCCTTCCGGAAAAGATGCTTTTCTGGAAAATGAGTCTACCGTCCCGGGTTGACCGGGATATTAGCCAAAGAGGCTAGTGGTGTGTTCCCTCAACCACCTTGATACCCTTTTTCTCCAACTGGCTTTTCATCTGCCCCCGGTGCGGGCAGCGGGGGTAGTCGTCCTTCCAAGGTTGGAAGATGCCCGGGTTTTATCACCCGGGCCTTTCTTCCGCGTATAGCATTCCCTAACCAAGGATATCCGCCAGGTCCTGATCTGGGGTAGTAATCGGTTTAATACCGAAGGTCTTTACCAGTATATCCAAAACATTCGGGGTAATGAAGGCGGGCAGGCTCGGCCCCAGGCGAATGTTCTTTATCCCCAAGTAAAGCAGGGTTAGCAGGATGGATACCGCCTTCTGTTCATACCATGACAACACCATCGACAACGGAAGGTCGTTGACACCACAGTTGAAAGCGTTGCCCAGCGCCACGGCGATCTGCACCGCCGAATAGGCATCGTTACACTGTCCGATGTCCAGCAGGCGTGGAATACCGCCAATGTCGCCCAGCTTCTTGTCAAAGAAGCGGAATTTACCACACGCTAAAGTGAGTACCACCGCATTCTGCGGCACTTTTTCTACAAACTCGGTGTAATAGTTACGGCCCGGCTTCGAACCGTCACACCCCGCTACCAGGAAGAAGTGCCTGATGTCCCCGGCCCTCACCGCCTCGATAACCTTGTCCGCCACCCCCAGCACCGCGTTGCGGGCAAACCCAACCATGACGCTACCCCGGTCCTCGTCTTCAAGGAACCCGGGCGTGAGCAGGGCTTTCTCAATGACCGGGCCAAACTCCCCGTTCCGAACCCAGGTGGTACCCGGCCATCCCACCGGTCCGGTGGTAAAGATGCGATCCCGGTATGACTCCTGGGGTTCCTGGATACAATTGGTCGTCATAAGAATAGGACCGGGAAATTGGGCGAATTCCTTTTGCTGATTTTGCCAGGCTGTGCCAAAGTGCCCGTAAAGGTGGCTGAACTTTTTCAGTTCCGGGTATCCATGCGCAGGCAGCATCTCGCCATGGGTGTAAACATATATTCCCTTGTCCTCCGTCTGGCGCAACAGGTTGTACAGGTCTTCAAGGTCGTGCCCGGAAACCAGAATGCACTTCCCTTTTTTGTGTCCCAGGGGTACGGTGATGGGTACCGGGTGGCCAAAGTGTGATGTGTTCCCGGCATCCAGCAATTCCATAACTCGCAGGTTAACTTCACCGCATTTGAGGGCCAATTGCAGCCAGTCATCCAGAGTCAGGTCGCGGTTGGCCAGGGCGGCCAGGCCCTCGTGGATATAAGCATACACTGCGTCGTCCTCCTGCCCCAGCAGACGGGCATGGTGGGCATACGCCGCGACCCCCTTGATGCCGTAAACAACTATTTGCTGCAATGACCTGATATCGGGGTCAAGAGTAGCTGCGGTAATGTGTCCCATCTCTTCACCCTGCCGGACCAGACCGGCCAGGTCCGGCAACGGCTGCCAGTTGCCTGCTGCATCGGCAAAATTAACATTTCCCCCGGCCGCCCTCACTTTTTCCTTGAGGTACACCATGTGCTCCCGGCATTTATGAATCAGCTGTTGAAAACGCTCCGCGTCGAAGTTGACGTTGGTACCGGTTGTGAACAAAGCTTCACAGGTAAAGCTATTTACGGCGGGCTCTACTACTCCTACCCGGCGTCCTTCATGGGCATACAGGGAAAGCCCCTTCACCCCGTGCAGCAAGACGTCTTGCAGGGCGGCAATCTCCGGTCTCTTCCCACAAACCCCTCTTACCACGCAGCCTGTTCCTTTGGAGCTCTCTTCACACTGGTTGCAAAACATATCTTTCTCCTCCCCTCGGCTTCATCACTGAATCGGTCGCTCATACTGGAGTTTACCGGCTGGACTTTCACCCCCCTTGCGGTCTTGTCGAGAAGTTCCCTGCAGTCGAGGTAATCCTTTTATGGATATAGTGTACCTCTTTAGTCCCTTTTGGGCAAACAGTTTTTATCATTTCTTGATTGATGAACTATTTGCCTCTGCCAGGATATCGGCCAGGGTCTCTTTGCCCAGTTCAGCGGCCAGCGCCGCCTGCGCTCGCTCGAGTATCCTGCGTACCCCGCAATGCGGCTTGTTGGGACAAGGGTACCCACTGGCCAGGCAGACATTTATGGCAAGCGGCCCTTCAACAGCAGTCAGAACCTCCATCAGGGTAATCTGGTCGGCAGGCTTGGCCAGCCTTACTCCTCCCTGGGTGCCCCTCTGGGTGAATACCAGGTTAGCGCGGGCCAGTATTTGGATGGTCTTTTTCAGAAACACCTCGGGGATATCCTGTTTTTCCGAAATGGTACGCGCGGAAAGCAGTTGGCCAAAAGGCATTTTAGCCAGCTCCAATAAAGTACGAATAGCATACTCAGTTTGGCGCGTAATCTGCATAGGCTTACTCCTTCCTTGAGGATTAAAAGGTTCCCCTCAGTAACTACTGTACGCCGCGGCATGATTTCTAGCAACCCGTCCCGCGACGGGGGGAAGGTGCAACATACCGGTTAATAGCTACTAATAGTCGGCAGCATGGCTGAACTCCTCCCCAGGGCCAGCACCTCGTCGCGACCAACCCCGGCACAGCCCAGTTTGCCCCGGTATTCCAGCGGATTGCCGTGGTAGTCCGAACCGCCGGTGACCAGCAGTCCTCTTCGTCTGGCCATGTCCAAGTACTTTTGCACCTGGTTTTCACTATGATCGGGGTAGTAGACTTCAACTCCTTCCACCCCCAGGGCGAGTACCTGTTCCACCACCCGGTCATTACCCAACAGCCCGGGATGTGCCAGTACCGGGACTCCTCCGGCTGCTTTGATGACCTGGATGGCTTCTGCGGGGAGAAATTTGTACCGGGCGACGTAGCCTGGTTTCCCATAACCGATAAGCTTATCGAAAGCCTCTCGAGTAGAGAATACATATCCTTTTTCTATCAAAGCCTGGGCGATATGCGGTCGGCCCATAAGGTCACCCCTGGCCAGTTCCGCCACCCTGTCCAACTTGATATTGAAACCCATGGCATTCAGCTTCTTGACCATTTTACGGGCTCTTTCCTGCCGTGACTCCTTCAGTTCCAGCAGCCGGTTAACCAGCTGGTCATGCCGGTGGTTAATGAAATAACCCAGTATGTGTATTTCGTAATGGTCGACTTCCGTATTCATTTCGATCCCCGGCACCAACACGAGCGGGCACCTGTTTTCTCGGATGTACCGTTGGGCAGGTTCAATACCCCTGACCGTGTCGTGGTCCGTCAAAGCTATACCTTCCAGTCCCAGCTCAATAGCTTCCTGAACCACTTCCTCGGGGCGGCACAGGCCATCCGATGCGCTAGTGTGTATATGCAGGTCGAACATCGAAGCTTCTCCTCAACCAGAATAGTGAAACCGTTCACATTGGCTAACCCTGGCTTTCCTGAAGAACACAGACTGACACAACCCTGGGCGGATTCAACGGCGGAGTCCGACCACGAGCTCTATTTCAGTACTCGCTTCAACAAGGCGAGGCAGTTCTCCTTCAATATTTTGTCTATTTCTTCATGGTTAAATCCTCTTGCGCGCAGGGCGGGCTCCAGGAGACTGTACTGGGACACGTCCGTCAAAACCGGCGTGTCTACCCCATCAAAGTCAGACCCGAGCGCTACATACTCTGTCCCGATAAGGTCGCTGATATAGACGAGGTGGTCGATGAAATCGCTTAACCCAGGTGATTTTGTAGCGACGAACTCAGGCACGAGCGTACATCCCACCAGCCCCCCGTTGCCAGCCAGGGCCTTGAGCTGCTCGTCGCTCAGGTTTCGTGGGTGGTCACAAAGGCTCCGCGCGTTGGCATGGCTCACGATAACCGGTTTATCCGCCAAGTCTATTACATGGAAAAAGCCACGCTGGGATAGGTGGGCCAGGTCAACCAGCATCCCCAGGTCCTGGGCCAGTTTTACTACTGCCCGGCCCAGGTTACTGAGCCCGCCCCCGCTACCATCATCCATCGCCCCGTCAGCCAGAAGGTTGCGCTTGTTCCAGGTCAGCCCAATACTACGCAGTCCCAGCCGGTGGAGTACCCGGAGAATTTCAATCTCACCGCCCAGGGCCTCTCCTCCTTCCAGATGCAGGAGACAGCCAATCGCGGACTTGTCCCGGTTTGTCTCTATGTCCCGATAGGAAGTGACCATGTATAAATCGTCGGGATACCGGGCCAGTTCCTCGTGGAACTTATCCAACTGGCGGAGGATGGTACGGAGGGTGGCTTCCCCTTGCCCGTCGGTAAACAAGGCGCAGAATTGCAGCGAAACGCCCGCTGCCCGGGCACGATAAACGTCAAACTGTCCCCGGTTGGCGAGAATCGATTCATTCTCTCGCCATATCCTGGATATGACGTCACAATGACAATCGACTATCCCCATGTGGCTTCCTCCTTTGTCCCACATGAAACAAAAAACCCGCTTATAACAAGTTACAAGCAGGTTTGGTGCCGGTTATCAATAAGCAACCTTTTGTTATCTTGGCTCAACGATCAACTTAATCGCTGTTCTTTCCTCGCCATCAATCATAATGTCGGTGAATGCAGGTATGCAGATCAAATCCATACCGCTTGGCGCTACAAACCCCCGCGCGATGGCCACTGCCTTAACTGCCTGGTTAATAGCCCCGGCCCCGATGGCTTGAATCTCTGCAGCACCTTTCTCCCTTAACACCCCTGCCAGCGCGCCTGCAACGGAATTTGGACTTGATTTGGCTGAAACCTTTAATACCTCCATTATATAACCTCCTTACCTCCTTTGTAGTCAGTTCGATTGCGAAGGTTGCTCTCTTCATTATATTCTAAATACCTTTTCTAATTCCTGCTTGGCATGAAAAAGTTTTGGATAATATTACATATTACCACTGGCCTTCCATAACATAGCGTAATCTTTGTATACGGGTGACCAGGTAGTCGCTGTGGTTGAATTCCAGAAGAACCGCGTCGAGTTGCGTCCTGCCCCGGGCCACATTCAACCGGACCGGGCGTTGGGTCAAGAATTTGGAGATTGCCTCCTCCTTTACCATACCCAACACCGAATCAATCGCCCCGGTCATTCCCACGTCGGTGATATAGGCGGTTCCCTGGGGAAGTATCCGCTCATCGGAGGTCTGTACGTGAGTGTGTGTACCGACAACTGCGGACACCCTCCCGTCGACGTACCAGGCAAATGCCTGTTTTTCGGAGGTAGCTTCCGCATGGAAATCTACGATAATTACGTCAGAAGCCGCTTGCACCTCGTCCAATATCCTATCAATTTCCCTAAACGGGCAATCAAGATTTTGCATGAAAACTCTTCCCGACAGGTTTATTACCGTTATGCGGGCGCCTCCACCCGAAACATATGTATGATAGCCTTGCCCCGGGCATTCCCCGGGATAGTTGGCCGGTCTAACCAGACGGGGCTCGTCGTCAATGCATTCGAATACCGCCTTATTGTCCCAAACGTGGTTTCCCGAGGTTAGAACATCAACACCGGCACCAAGTAGCTCATCCTTGACGGAGCCGGTTACCCCCTTGCCGCCGGCCGCATTCTCGGCATTAGCTATTACGAACTCCACTGCATGTTCTTTTACAATCCGGGGAAGCAGGTTTTGCACCGCCTTTCTCCCCGGCTTTCCCACGATATCACCAATCACCAGCACCTTCACACGACAACACCTCCCCCCTGCCCGGTGCTTCAACCCCGGAGAAGGGGCTAAGTGTAAGAACCGGTTTTCGAGGTACTTTTTCTGCCCAATAGTACCGGCACCGCGTTGGCCCCGGTTATGGAACCTATTTCCAGTTATTTTACCATATCCGCAATGAATTATACATCTTTCGCCAGAATGACTACTCAAAATAGGCGCTGACTGCGCTGACAACTTATGAATCACGCTGAAGATCGTTCCGCCGCAGAGAAGGGGTCTTCACGGCGGCTAAAGATAAAACAAAGGGCCCCATGTATGAGGCCCCGTTATTCTCCACTTACTTGGCATACTCCACTGCCCTGGTCTCCCGGATAACCACCACTTTTATCTGGCCGGGGTAATCCAGGTCCTGTTCGGCCTTTCTGGCGATGTCCCGTGACAACTTAATGGAGGCCAGGTCATCAACCTCTTCCGGCTTCACCATAATCCTGATTTCACGCCCGGCTTGAATGGCATAAGATTTCTCCACTCCCGGGAAGGAGTCTGCCAGGGTTTCCAGTTTCTCAAGCCGCTTGATATACGCCTCCAGGGTCTCGCGGCGAGCCCCTGGCCGGGCCGCGGAAATCGCGTCCGCTGCCTGTACCAAAACCGCTTCAACGGTTTCGGGTTCAATATCGCCGTGATGGGCGGCAATAGCATGCAGGATCTCTTTACTTTCCCGGTATTTCTTGCACAGTTCCACGCCAATCTCGATATGGGAACCGGTGACTTCATGGTCGACCGCTTTTCCAATATCGTGTATCAGGCCGGCTCGCTTGGCAGCCATTGCGTCAACCTCAAGTTCAGCCGCCATTACGCCAGCCAGGTGTGCTACCTCAATAGAATGTTTAAGCACATTCTGCCCGTAACTCGTCCTGTACTTTAGTCTGCCCAGCAGTTTGATTAATTCGGGATGCAAGCCGTGAACACCAACCTCGAAGGCTGCTTGTTCTCCTACTTCGCGTATCTCCTGTTCGATATCCTTAGTTGCCCTTTCCACCATTTCTTCGATCCTGGCGGGGTGTATCCTGCCGTCGGCTACGAGTTTCTCCAGGGCTACCCGGGCAATCTCACGCCGGATCGGATCGAAAGATGACAGGATTACGGCTTCCGGGGTATCATCGATAATCAGGTCAACGCCGGTCAAGCTCTCGAAGGTTCGGATGTTACGCCCTTCCCGCCCGATAATCCGTCCCTTCATCTCGTCGCTGGGAAGAGCCACTACAGAAACCGTGGTCTCAGCGGCCACGTCGGCCGCGCATCTCTGTACTGCCAGGGTTATGATATCCCTGGCCCTTTTGTCAGCCTCTTCCCTGGCCCGGGCTTCAAGCTCTCGGATGAGAGCGGCAGTCTCCTGACGGATCTGCTCCTCTACATTGCGGAGCAAGAGTTCTTTGGCCTCTTCCGAGGTTAAGCCGGAGAGTCGTTCCAGTTCCTTCAGTTGCTGCGTTAGAATTAGCTGCAAATCAGCCTGCGTCTTTTCTATTTCGCGTTCCTTTTCCCGAAGAGCTGCTTCTTTCTGTTCGTTGTTCTCCAGCTTTTTATCCAGCGCCTCTTCCTTCTGGATAATCCTTCTTTCCATCCGGTCGAGCTCACGCCTTCTCTCCCGATTGTCTCTTTCGGCTTCCTGCCTGGCCCGGTGTATCTCTTCCTTGGCCTCCAGCAACTGCTCCTTTCGCTTCGCTTCCGCTTCTTTCAGAGCTTCCTCGATTATTTTCTTGGCCTCTTCTTCCGCTACACCGAGCTTGTTTTCGGCCACTGTCTTGCGCAAAAAGTATCCTACGACCAATCCTGCTACTAATGCTATGATTGTAACTACAATGCCGGTGGTTGTAATTAATATCACCTCCCTTTTCCAACGGAATTAAACATATGGTATTCTCCAGGTTTTACTGCTGGACACGGACATAAAGAAAACCGAGTCAGAACTCGGTCAGCACAGAAGTTCCCCCAAGCAATTCTATTAAACTACCAGGAATAGAAACTTCTTTCACCCTAAAATCAATTTTATTAACTTCCCTTACCAGTGTCAAGTTTTTACTCCGGACGAGCTTCGACCGGTTCGCGCCGTTGCAGTAGCGTTTCCCTAATCTGTCTCTCGATCTCGGCGAATACCGACGGGTTAAGTTTCAGGTACTCTTTGACATTCTCCCGGCCCTGTCCCAGCCGTTCCCCGGCAAACGAGTACCAGGCCCCGCTTTTCTGGATTATCTTGAGTTCCGCTCCCAGGTCGAGGAGGTCGCCCTCCCGGGAAATACCTTCGCCGTACATTATGTCGAATTCCGCTTGTTTAAAGGGAGGAGCTACTTTGTTCTTGACCACCTTGACGCGGGTCCGGCTCCCTACGGTTTCCGTCCCCTGTTTGATGTTGTCTGTACGGCGCACCTCCAGACGCACCGAGGCATAAAACTTCAGCGCCCGCCCCCCCGGTGTCGTTTCCGGGCTCCCATAGGTAACTCCGACCTTTTCCCGCACCTGGTTGATAAAAATGGCACAAGTTCTGGACTTGCTGATGGTCCCGGTTAGCTTACGCAAAGCCTGCGACATCAAACGCGCCTGCAGGCCAACATGAATGTCCCCCATGTCCCCCTCCAGTTCGGCCCTGGGAACCAGGGCTGCCACCGAGTCCACCACCACCACATCCAGCGCCCCGCTACGTACCAGGGCTTCGGCGATCTCCAGAGCCTGTTCACCTGTGTCGGGCTGGGACACCAGCAGGTTATTGATATCTACTCCCAGCTTCCGGGCATAAAGCGGGTCCAGGGCATGTTCTACATCTATGAAGGCAGCAAAGCCACCTTCCTTTTGCGCCTGAGCCACAACGTGCAAGGCCACCGTAGTCTTGCCCGAGGATTCCGGGCCATAGATCTCGATAACCCGGCCCCGTGGAAGCCCCCCAACTCCCAGGGCCATATCCAGGGAAAGACATCCTGTCGGTATAACCGCCACATTCATGGCTGCAGCTTCCCCAAGTCTCATGATGGAACCTTTCCCAAAGTCTTTTTCTATCTTCTGAATGGCCGACTGCAAGGCTTCCCAGCGTTCGGATTGTTCAGACATACTCGCCCTCCTCAAACATATGTTCGATTATGTCCCATTATATTCCTCTCCCTGGTTATTGTCAACGTACTTTCCAACTGGCTATTGCCAGTGATTATCACCCGGTCAGGGGGATACTGGTTAACACGGAGTATTCCGGCCCTTTCCGGTTCAACTGGCTGCGCATCAATTGGATCTCGTTCACCATAAAACTCGGAAAAACTACACTTGAAGCCAGCCCCTGAACTTTCTCCACCAGTCTCTGCAGGTTCCTATCCGAACGAATACGTCCCAGGGTCAAATGATACTTCCGGTTTTTTTCCGGCTCAAACCCCAGCCCGGCCAAATGGGTATCTACCCGCTCCCCCAGCCAGGCAGCCTTGTCCAGCTCACCCCCGGCACCAACCCACACCACCCGGGGATGCCGGTGGTTCGGAAAAAAACCAGTTCCTCGTGGTTCAAGTACGAACGGCGGCGATTCCTCCCCGGCGCGCTGCAGGGCCCTGATTACCCCATCAATGCCTGCTTCCTCCACGTTACCGAGAAACTTGACGGTAAGGTGATAGTTTTCCGGTTCCACCCACTTCACATCCGCGCGCACCGGCAGTAGTCTCGCCTTGACCTCTTCCACGCACCACCTGAGGTCGTCCGAAATCGGTATAGCCACAAAGGCCCTCACCTCTTATCCTCTCCCTAGCAAATATCTTCGCAGCCAGTCAAGCGCAGTCTTGGCTGTTAACATGCGTATGGCCTCCCTACCTCCCAGGAAGCGTAATTCCTTGACCTCGACCCCATCCGCATGCGCCAGGCCTATATATACCAGCCCAACGGGTTTTTCCCGGCTTCCTCCACCTGGCCCGGCGATGCCGGTGATACCTATACCTATGTCCGCCCCGGACTTTTCGCGGATGCCCCGGGCCATTTCACAGGCCGTCTCCGGGCTAACCGCCCCATGCTGTTGAAGGGTCTGCTCCTTCACCCCCAGCAAGCCGACCTTGGCTTCATTGGCATAAGAGACAACCCCCCCCCAAAAATATTCGGAACTACCGGCAGGGTCCGTAACCAGTTTGGCCAGCAGTCCTCCCGTACAGGATTCGGCAAAAGCCACCTGTAGTCCTTTATCGCGCAGCATGCGGGCAACAACTACCGGAAGGGTATCGTCATCAAATCCAAAGACGTGTGCCCCGAGCACCCGGACAATGCGACTCTCTACCTCCTTGATGACGCGTTGTACCTCGTCCCCGTTTTCTCCTTCCCGGGTTACCCGGATGTCGATCTCTCCTTCATTGGCCAGCAAGGCAATAGCCGCCCCTTGCGGGTCGTCCAGTATTTCTCCGAGCATCTCTTCCACCTTGGACTCTCCCGGCCCCAACACTTTGATGACCCGCGTCTGAACTGCCCTACCCGTTCTCCCAAGCTTCCGGCGTAGCAACGGTTCTACTTCCTCGCGGAACATAGGTTCCATCTCCCGGGGTGGACCCGGTAGGAGGATGAGTAGCTTTTCTCCCTTTTCCAGGTACATACCGGGGGCTGTTCCCCTTGGGTTGGGCAGCACCAGGGCCTCCGGGGGAAACATGGCCTGACGCAGGTTGCTGGCTGGCATATCCCGGCGGCGTTGGGCGAAAAACTCCCTTATTTTCGCTTCTTCATCGGGACGCAGTTCCAGCTCGCACCCCAACACGTCACAAGCTACCTGTTTGGTCAGGTCGTCACGGGTGGGCCCCAACCCTCCGCTGCAGACAACCAGGTCCGCCGACTCCAATCCCAATCGCAAAGCCTTCTCTATGTTGTCCCGGTTGTCCCCCACTACCGATTTCCCAATAACCTTGATACCAAGTTTGGTTAAGCACCGGGAGATAAAGACGGAATTAGTATCCAGGGTTTCACCCAGCAGCAGCTCCGTTCCGGTGGAAATAACATAAGCCTGCATAACCCTTTCACCACCTTATAACGTCATTCATGGTCTTAGTTTACTGAGATGGACCTGATATATTCTTTAATTAAACACTTTCGCCTCAACCCCTGCAGGAATGGAAAAAAAAGCGAGGGCGAGTAACCCGCCCTCTGGTGGTGTTCCTGGGCCCAAGTGCGCGAGATGTATCGATACCCCACCTGGGCTGCGGATGCGGACCGGAATATCAACGCCGCCCTCAACATACTTGGGCTGGCAACCGTCCCCGGTGGCAAAATGTCGGGAGCCAAACTACGTTGATAGCAGAGCTGGAAAACTCCCTGAGCCCACTGTCGGAGGAACGTTTAACGGTCCTACAGGGCCATCTCCATCTCTCCAGCAAATAACTCAGCAAACCGTTCCCGATCAAGTGTTTCCTCTTCCATCAGTCGGGACACAATCCTTTGCAGGAGATGTTTGTTACTGTTCAACAGTTCTCGCGTCTCTCTCTCCGTCTCGGTGATGATGTTTACGCATTCCCGGTACATCACTTCCTGGGGAAGGTCCTGTTCGTGCACCACGCCCAGAGCAGACAGCCCGCTGCTTACAATTTCACGGGCAATACCCCACGCCTGTTCAAAGTCGTTCCTGGCCCCGGTGCTACGGTTGCCAAACCAGATCTCCTCACTTATGGCTCCGCCCAAGGCTATCATGATTTGCCGCTTGAGGTCGTCCAGGCTGTATAAATACTGGTCATCCTGGGGGGATTGGCGCATGTAGCCCAGGGCCTGTCCCCGCGGCACGACGGTTAAAGAGGATACAGAACCCCTCTTGAGTAACTCACTTACCAACGCGTGGCCCGACTCATGTACTCCGACCCGGTGAAGCTCTGTTTCTGATGGCCGGTGGTCAAGCTTTTCCCCCAGAATTACCTTGTCCACCGCCTCAATAAAGTGCCTGTGGTGGATCCGCTTTTTGCCTTCACGTAGAGCCAGAATAGCTGCCTCATTAGCGAGGCTTTCCAGGTGGGCCCCGGAAAACCCGAAAGTGGCACGAGCGATATCTTCTTTGCATACATCGTCGGCCAGTGGCTTGTTACGGGTGTGAATTTCCAGGATTCTAATACGACCCTTCTTGTCCGGCTGGGACACCCTCACCTGCCGGTCGAACCTTCCCGGTCTCAGCAGAGCGGGGTCCAGCATATCCACCCGGTTGGTGGCCCCGATTACCAGCACCCGGGTCTCCTCATCAGGCGTCAGCCCGTCCATTTCCACCAGCAACTGGTTTAGAGTTTGGTCATACTCCATATGGCTGGAATGCGAACCACGTTTGGCCCCGAGCACCTCCAGCTCATCTATGAAAACAATGGCACTGTTCTTTCCCGCCGCACGGGCCTTCTTACGCGCATCGCCAAACAACTGGCGCACTCGCTTGGCCCCCACTCCGGCATACATTTCGATAAACTCGGACCCAGAAGCCGCCAGAAAAAGTGATTTGGTATAACTGGCCGCTGCCCTGGCCAGTAAGGTCTTACCGGTTCCCGGAGGACCTACCAGTAAGATGCCTTTTAGAGGGCGAATACCCATTTCCAATATTTCAACCGGCTTAAGAAGAAACTCCAGGGCTTCCTTAAGCTCCTTGATGGCCGAATCCTGCCCCCCGATGTCCTCGAAACTGACCGTAGAACCAACCTTGGTCCCGTTCTCAATATCCTTGAAACTCGTATTACCCTGCATCTGAAAGAAGAAATAAAACGCTCCTAAAAGCCCGAGGAAAAACACGAAAGGAAGTACATTCACACCGATAAAGGCGAGGAAGATTACCAATCCCATTCCCGAACCAACTGCAATTTCTCTGGCCACAACCTCTCTACCTCCCCCCCTGGTTTTCCGTCTTTCCCTTTTCTCCTCTCTCGATTATCGCATACAGGTAATGACCATCCCGGTGGAGCTGCAGGTACAAGTTTCTATCATCAACCCTGAGGCCGTAACGCAAATGCTTGTCCGCAGCTACCTTGCCCACCTCCTGGTCCAACCAGAGAAAAGAATTGGTGGCAATCCCCTGGTATAGGTACAGCTGAAGGCTGTCGTAGACCTTTTGCAGGTTCTCGTCGCGCCGATCCTTGATTTGCAGGGTGTATCCTTCCGGCCCGAACCTCTCCCGGGCAATATTGTCAACAGCCTGGTAAGCACTGGAGAAATCGGGGAGCTCGGCCATTTCCACCGTGATAACGTTGATTTTCTTTTCCCGGCGTAGCTCGACCTTCTTTACTCCCTGAACCTGTTGCATTTCCTCCTGCATGGGTTTTTCCACCAGGTAACGGTTGTAAACGGAGAAGGCCCCCAGGCACACACCCAAGGTAAGTATCAGGGCAATAATAGCTACCGGAGCTCTAAAGTTCATGGCTCTTGGCAAGGTAAACACCTCACCAGTGATTATATCATACCAATCCCGAGCAGCTCTTTATAAATAGTTGGCAACCGCACCAGATTAGGGATTTCACCAACGGCAAACCGAACGAGAGGGGCTATTTCCCGGACAAAAAATCTCCCACTTTCAGGGAGCTTTGCTTCCTAACTTATGTTCATTGAGGTGTATTCTAATTAACTCGCCTGGGCGGTTTTTGATTTTGATGGAGTCGATTCCTATAGCCTGGCTGAAGGTGGTTAGGATTTCTCCTTCTGCTCCAACGTAGGTGGACGGGTAAATCCGGCTGGCTCTTCTAGCGCCAGCGCCAGAAATACTGTATCCCCGAGACTACCGTAAAGATCACCGCCACGTACAGGGCCCAGTCACCCAGGGGCCACGGGACAAACCGACGGTAAAGCCCTTCCAGTATAACTAGTATTATCGCCACGATCTGAGAGACAGTCTTGGTCTTACCCAGTATGCCGGCGGGAATGATAATTCCTTCCTCGGCCTTAACCGCCCGCAGCCCGGTTACCGCAAACTCACGTCCCAGGATGATCACGGCAATCCAACCCGCCACCCTTCCCAGTTCCACCAGGCTGATCAGAGCAGCTGTGATGAGCAGCTTATCGGCCAGCGGGTCCAGAATGATACCCAGCTTGGTGACCTGTTGGTGCTTGCGAGCTATATACCCGTCCAGGCTGTCAGTCAGCGCCGCCACTATAAACACTCCGGCCGCCAAGTAAGCCCCATACGGAAGCCGGGTAAGCAGCAAGAACATAAACACGGGCACCAGGATTATCCGGAAAATGGTGAGGGCGTTGGGTAGGTTAACCTGGTTCGAGGAAACGCCCGCGTCACTTTTTTTGAAAATCCGCCTCCTCAGACCGGCAGCACCCTTTACCTTCTTGACTCTAAACTTATACTTCATGTTTCCAACAACATAAGCCTGTTCAGACCTTTCTCCTTCACAATTAATAAAACCCTGGTTTTAATCTATTCAACAGCACTGGGCCAAAACCCTTGTTTTGGGCCTCAGGCTTGAAGTTGCAAAAACTTGTTTTGCGCCCATCTCATACCAAATGTCCAGGGAGGTACGAGGGTCTTTCCATGACTAATCGGGCAGCTCGCTCAGGGTCCAGTATAGATCAATGGTCCGCACCACTTCTACAAACATCTGGTAATCAACCGGCTTTACCATGTAGCCCGCCACCCCCAGATTGAAGCTCTGAACCCGGTCCCACTCCTCCCTGGAAGTAGTAAGCACAACCACCGGGATTCTTTTCAACCGACCGTCATTTTTGGCCACTTTTAGAAACTCAATGCCATTCATCCTGGGCATGTTGACGTCCAGTAAAATGATACATGGTGTTTCATTCTCGGGATTACTCAGGTACGCTAGCGCTTCTTCTCCGTTTTCCGTAATAACTAGCTTGTTGGTAACCTTGATCTCCTTCAGGGCCCTCTTTACGGTCATCGCATCGACCCGGTCGTCTTCCACCAATAAAATAGGCTTCTTGCTCCTCATTGTTTCCCCCCTAATTATTCGGAAGCTGGCAAAGTGAAGTAAAACGTGCTGCCTTCGCCAAGTCTGGATTCAACCCAAACCTTCCCACCATACGTCTCCACGATCTTCTTGACAATTGTCAGGCCTATGCCGGTGCTCTCGACCTGGTCGCGGGGTTGCAGGGTTTGGAAGATACCGAATATTTTGTCGAAGTACTTTTCTTCAATTCCCGGCCCATTATCGGCCACCCCGAATTGCCAGTATTCACCTTGAGGCTGGCAGGATATCCTTATCCTGCCTTCCGGCTTGTCCATGTACTTGATAGCGTTATTGAGGAGGTTAGTAAAAACCTCCTGCAGGCGCGTTCTATCCACTAACAGCAAGGGCATGTCTTCATCAACGCTGATAACTATGTTGGGCGGCGGCGCGAGCAGGTCGATGACTTCAGCTACCACTTCCCGGATATTCACCAGTATTTTTTCTTCCTTACTGGTTCCAACTCTGGAGTAGTGCAAAATCCCCTCCAGCAAGTTTTGCATACGGTTTACCCTATTAATAAGCAGGTCGAGCTGTTCCTTGCCATCCTCGTCAAAACTGTCCCGGTAGTCCATGTAGAGCCATTCCGCCAGCGACCTGATGGCCCGGAGAGGTGCTTTCAGGTCGTGGGAAACAATGTAAGCAAAATCCTTCAGTTCGCGGTTGGCGGATTCCAGTTCCTTCACCAGCTCCTTCTCTTTTTCCTCCGCCATCCTGCGCTTGGTGATGTCTTCCCCAATCGAAGCGAAGCCGGCAATCGTACCATCAAGGTTGAATAGTATCGTGTTGTTCCACAAGATGATACGGCGTTCCCCCTGGCGAGTCTGTATCTCACTTTCACCATGGGCGGGCGCAACGCCCTTCTGAAGGCTATTGGTCAGGATGCGCCGGTCGCGTTCCTGTAACGGGAGGGGAACAAAAGTTCCAACAAAGTCCCGGCCCTTAACCTCCTCCCTTTTCCAGCCCGTCAATTGAAGGAAGAAGTCGTTACAGAATGTTATCCTGCCACCCTTGTCAAGCACCAGGGCGGCCAGCTTGACGTTCCCCAGCAGCTCCCGGAACCTTCTTTCCGATTCGCGCAAAGCGTCTTCAGCCAATTTATGTTCGGTTATATCGGTAGCGACCCCCACCCCGTACAGGGGGTTACCGTACTTGTCCTTCACCGCGGCATAACTGGAGCTGTGCCAGCGCCAGGTACCGTTGCGGTGTCTGACCCGGTATTCGACGCTTTTTACCGGCCTGCCGGTGGTCATCACCCTCCTCAAGACATCCCAGCATGCTTCCACATCCTCGGGGTGAACAAAGTCGGAAAACGGCCGGTCCTCAACCTCGCTGACGTCATGTCCCAGCAGTTCTGTCCAGGCAGGGGAAACAAAGGCGAAAATACCGTCGAAAGACAACGTATAGACAATATCGGTAGCATTTTCCAGAATACTGCGCAGCTCTTCAGCGCTCTCCCGCAGCCTCTTCTCCATGGCTCGTTGTTGCGTGACATCGGTACCTGCTCCAATCGCATATATGGGGAAACCCCGGTTGTCCAGCAGAAAGGTTGTGGTCCACCGGATAAGCCGCCGGTTTCCGTTTCGGTTTACCTAGTAGTTTTCAAACCTTTCCCGAGAACCTGGCACAAACTCCCCCTTTGCTAGGCGCTCAAAGAGGGCCCTGGTCAAGTCATTATCCTCGGGGCTATGGACTACGTCCCAGATGTACCGGCCTTTGACTTCTTCAAAGGTGTACCCGCTGGTTTGTTCGCAGGCACGGTTGAAACGGACGATTTTCCCTTCCCGGTCACATACTACGATAAGATCACCGGCCATCTCAAGGATGGCTGCATTAAAATTCCTCTCATCCTCAAGCCTGGTTTCCACCCGTTTACGGTCGGTAATATCTGCGTGGGTACCCACCATTCGCAGCGGACGGCCGGAGGCGTCGCGCACCGTCACCTGGCCGCGGGCCAGCACCCACTTCCATCCTCCGTGTTTCGCCAGCATCCGGTATTCTGCTTCATACGCTGGGGCCAAGCCCCTAAGGTGAGCTTGAAGCTTGTCTGCCACGACCGGCCGGTCATCCGGGTGAATCAGCCTTTCCCAGGCTTCGACCGTCGGTTCGATCTCGTCCGGCGAGTAACCTAGCAGCGCTGCCCACAACGGGCTGGCACAGAACTCTCCGGTAGCGTAATTCCAGTCCCAAAATCCCTGGCTGCTGGCCTCCAGTGCCAGACTCAGGCGTTTTTCACGCTCCTGGAGCCCTTTTTCCACCTCCAATTGTCGCATCCGCTCCGTCCCCATCGCTCCCAGGAATCCGGCCAGTTCCGTAAGAAAGACCATGGCTGACTGCATACGCTCTGGGGAAATGATGGGAACACGGCTTAAGGCGTCCATATAGCCGTCCTCGTCGAATCCGTACTCATGCGCCTGCCAGCGAAAAAACTCCTGCTCCGGAACCCCCGTCAGAAACTGTCCCACGTAAACAGTACCCAAGTGCAAGCCGTTGACCAGAATAGGAGCTGCGCAATCGGTAAGCCCGTTCAGGCATCGGTAGGCCACATAAGGCCCCTCTAACAAGTGCTCTTTAATATAACTGTCACTCTGTACACAGCGGTCGCGGGTTGCCGGGCAGGAGCGATGATACCTGGTGCAGATATCGTGCCAGTTAGCCCTGACCAGTACTTGCCCTTCCGCATCAAGGATAGCGCCTCCTACCCCAAAGACTACACAAAAGTGCTCTACTAGCTTTTGCATCAGGTGGACACTTATAAGGTCGGATAGGTGATACTGCATTGCGCCTCCCCCTACCCCCTCTCCCCTGAAGGCAGAATACCCAGGTCCACAAGACTCTCTTTGAAGACATCCAGAGCCTGCGGCAATTCTTCACACGCCGAGCGCATACCAGCCACGTCTCCGGCAGCTGCTGCGCTTCTGATAAAATCGGCGAGCTCTGCGACCATCTTGGCGCCTGCGGTACTGGCTGCGCCTTTCAACTTGTGGGCCCGTTCGGCGACGACCTCCAAATCAGAAGACTGCTTCATCTCTGCGATAACCCCGGCGGAAGCCTCACAAAACAGCATGGTTACTTCCTGCATGAACTGGATGTCGCCACCAGTGCGTGCCGTGAGCCCATCTATATCCACGAAGTCACTGTAGCGCGAAGCTGGGCGAATAACCCTGGACAGTTCTTCCGGCGTTACCGGCTTGGCTATGTAGCCGTCCATACCCTCTGCAAGGAACCTTTCCCGGTCCCCGGGGCAGGTAAAAGCAGTCATAGCTATTACCGGAAGATTCCGGGTGCGAGACTGTTTTTTCATCTGCCGGGCCAGGGCCAGTCCGTCTATCTTGGGCATGGAGATATCCATAAGCACAAAGTCAAACGCTTCATTTCCCAGAAGGGCCAGGGCTTTTTGCCCGTTGACCGCCGTATCCACCAAACAGCCTTGTGCTTCAAGAAGTCGAACGGTAAGAAGCCGGTTTACCTCATCGTCCTCGACAACCAGTACGCGCACGGGTTTACGTCCGTTCAAATTACCAACCTCCCTAGATTGGCCTGCTGCAGGCCGTTCATATAGATCTCCCTGGCGGGTTAATTTGCGCCTTGTTTCCTACCTTGCCGGTGCTCTTATACCCTGGACTACCATGGCCTACCTCGGAACCTGACCATTCACAACGCAGTCGGCAGCCAGCGTTCAAGTACTGCCAGCATTTCCTGCAGCTCGACCGGTTTGCTCAGATAGTCGTCCATTCCTGCCTCTTGGCAGAGTTCCCTATCGCCTTCCATGGCACGTGCGGTCATGGCAATAATGGGCACACGTCTTCCCCTGCCCCGCTCCCCGTCACGAATGGCCCTGGTAGCGGTAAACCCGTCCATAACCGGCATGTGACAGTCCATAAGGATGAGGGCGTAATCCCCACCCAGGGCTGCCTCCACTGCCTCCCTGCCGTTAGTGGCAACATCTACCCGATAACCAAACTTGCCGAGCTGGTAACAGGCTACTTTGCTAGCCACCGGGTCGTCTTCCACCAGCAGTACCTTGCGGTTACCCTTCGGCCTGGCATCCGGCAGGACGGGTGCACGCGGTCCCACCGTCCTTTCCTCCTCTCCCACTGTGCCTTCCTCGCGAATAGGAAGCCTGACTTCCGACTGTGTGTTCCCCCCCGGCAGGCCCAGGGGCAAAACAAACCAGAAAGTCGAGCCCCGGCCTTCAACACTTTTCACTCCGATGGTACCACCCATGGCCTCAACCAGGCGCTTGCAAATGACCAGGCCCAACCCCGTTCCCCCGAACCGGCGTGTGGTGGAATAATCTAACTGGGTGAAGGGTTGGAACAAGTGGTTGACATCTTCTGGAGAAATACCTATACCGGTATCGACAACCTCAAAATGGACGCGAGCTTCAGCCTTATCCCCTCCTCCGGGTAGTGCCCGGAGGGTTACTGAACCCTGCGGAGTGAACTTCACTGCATTGGCTACGAGGTTCAGTAAAACCTGGCGCAGGCGGGCGGGATCTCCGTACAGGAGTGCAGGGATTTCGGGATGAATAAGATAGCTCAGGGTGAGGCCCTTCTTTCTTCCCTCTATCGACATCATCCCGATGACGCTCCGCAAAACCGCTTCTAAGTTAAACCAGGTGTTCTCGATAGCCATCTTACCTGCCTCGATCTTGGAAAGATCTAAAATGTCATTGATAACCGCCAACAGGCTTCGCGCGGACTCCATGACCGCGGTAGCGTACTCACGCTGCTGGTCGTTAAGGGGGGTATCCAGAAGGAGTTCCGTCATGCCTATGATACCGTTCATCGGTGTCCTTATTTCATGGCTCATATTAGCCAGGAATTGGCTCTTAGCACGATTCGCGGCCTCAGCATCTTCTCGGGCCTTTAGCAGTTCCTGTTCCACTCTTTTTTTTTCGATGGCTTTTTCAACGGTAATGAATAGAATCTTAAGGTAATGACCTGCCGGGTCCTTAATGATGTAATCATCCGCCCCACCTTTTATGGCCTTGACTGCGGTCCCTTCATCACCCGCCCCGGTAGTCACGACGACCGGGATATCTTTCTCAACGATCATCGCCAGAATATCGAAAAGAGTACCATCACCGAGCAAAAAATCGCTGATAACCACATCAAAGCTTTCCCGATTCAGCATCTCCCTTGCTTCCAGAAGCGACCCTGCAACCCTGCACTCATGGAATAAGCCTTGTTGCCTAATAGCCCGTTTCACCGCCAATTGATCCACCATGTCGTCTTCAATCAGCAATATCTTGAGCCCACGCTTATTCATGGGTTCGTACCCCCGTCTCCCTTTCGTGCACGGTTGCTTGCAACCAAATATTTCTAAGATTCTCCAAGTCTAGACCGTATTCCTCTTTTTTTACAACTTGTTTCCGCATGGTATTTAGCGGTTAGAATAAAAAGTAAAGCCCGGTTAAGGCACACCTAACCGGGCTGCGGAGTTCCCAGTCCCATTTGTACTCTTTATTCCCGCACCTCACCTACCAGGTCATAAGCCCTGGCTCCGACCAGTCTGGCCTCCAGTAGCTGTCCCGGTTCCAGCAAGCGGGGCGACTGCAGGTAGGTTATTCCATCGACTTCAGGCGCCTGAAAGCGACAGCGCCCCCAGAACCCGCCACTCCCGTCACCGGCAACCACCAGCACTGCTTCGCTTTTTCCCAGCCTGGCCCGGTTCCTGGTGAGGGTAATAGCTCGTTGTATCTCCAGAATCCGGCTCTTCCTGGCCTCCCTGGTTACCTCGTCCGGGACGTCGTCCCAGCTTGCTGCCGCAGTTCCTTCTTCCCGGCAATAGGCGAAGGCCCCCAGCCAGTCAAACCGGGCCGCGGTCACAAAGTCACACAGGGTGGCAAAGTCAGCCTCCGACTCGCCCGGAAAGCCAACCATTACCGTGGTACGCAGGGCCAGATCCGGTACTTCCCGGCGCAGGTTGCTAATCAGGTCTAGAACCTCTTCTCCCCGGTATCCCCGCCCCATTCGTCTCAGTACCCCGTCAGCCGCATGCTGAACAGGCATGTCCAGGTACGGCAGCACTTTATCCTCCAGTGCCAGTACCTCA
>JAAYAC010000154.1 GCA_012719535.1 Syntrophomonadaceae bacterium
GGGTAGGGGGAAGTGAAAGATGATGGGGGTTGGGTGAAAGCATGGGCCTCATGCGCGTTGCAAGAGGGGATTATTCCCAACCCTGCGTTAATTTTCTGCCGCATCTGGCAGGACCGACGGAGCCGGGGGGCGAACTCCTATCCTATTAGATGTTGCGGGGAGGGGCTGCCATGAGTCGCCTCATGCGCGCAGGTTGTTTGTTCCTGATAGGGTTGCTGCCGGCGGGAACCGCCCTCCTGTACAAAACTCCGCCGGCAGGAATCGAGCCCGCTACCTTGACCGCCGAACCCGGGACCAAGGCGGTAGAGCTGGTCGCGGTGGGAGATATCATGCTGGCTCGCAAGGTGGAGCGAATGATGCAGGCTTACGGGGATGATTATCCCTTTGCGAAAATTGCCGATGAGATTTACCAGGCCGACAATGCCTTCGGCAATCTGGAATCACCTTTGTCCACGCGAGGTAGAGCGTTACCCGGTAAAGGCATCTGTTTCCGGGCCCGTCCCGCTCTGGCCGGCCAGCTGGCCGAAAAGGGCTTTGACGTCCTCAGCATTGCTAACAATCACGCCCTGGATTACGACACCCCGGCTTTCAACCAGACCCGCCAGGTCTTGCAGGAAGCCGGTATTGCCACCGTGGGCGGGGGCAAGAACATCGACGAGGCGCGCCGGCCGGTGATCCTGGAAGCAAAAGGGTTAAAAATTGGTTTTCTTGCCTACACCGATTATGCTGATGTGTATTTCCATCCTCGCTACCCGCGGCGGTTCCAGGCTACCAACGAGGTGGAGGGAGTAGCCCCGCTGGTGGAACAGGATATCCGGCAAGACATCAACGCCATCCGGCCGCGAGTTGATATCCTGGTGGTTTCCCTTCATTGGGGAGTGGAGTACAGCCACCGGCCTACTGCCGCGCAGCAGCGCATGGCCCACGCGTTTATTGACAGCGGGGCGGACCTTATCCTGGGGCACCATCCCCATGTCCTGCAGGGGATAGAGAGGTATAACCGGGGATTAATCGCATACAGCCTGGGCAACTTCATCTTTGACCAGAACCACCGGTTGGAGACCCGGCAGGCATTGATGCTGAAAGCGAGGATCACTGCGCAGGGTCTGGAGGAAGCCAGCATATACCCGGTGTTCATTGACCAGAGCCAACCCCGTTTGGTGGCGGAAGAAGAAGCCCGGGGTATCCTGCCCCAGTTGCAGAGCCTCTCGGCTGAGCTGGGGACAACCCTTGAGGTTGGCAGCCACCGGGCCGTATTGCCCAGGCAAAGCTTCCCCGCCGAGGTTTAACAAGCACCTGCTCGGTTAACGCACTCCTTATGAAGATTAGTGTATCTTCAGCGTGAGTAATAAGTTGTCAGCGTAGTCAGCTCAGCGTTAACGGCAGGTGAGCTCACCAGGCCAGTTGGATCAAGACCAATAGGGCATGGGTGAAAAAGAGCCAGGCACTGGTTCTTTCCACTTTCCAGTTGAACAGCTGTTTCAAGGGGATGAGGCCACGGAAAAACCGGTTCATGGCCATGGTTACTCCCAGGAGGTGAAAAACTTCGAAAGCGGCAAAAAGGCCGGAAATAACCCAAAAGACAAGGTTTTCGCTCACGATAAAGACCAGGCTGAAGTAAGCTACTTCCAGTAGAACAGTCACCAGCAGCATCCAGGTCAGGTTTCGCCGGGCAGCCTGCTTGGTAGCAATCATCCACTCGGCCAGGCTGGTCAACATCAGGGCCTCAAACCGTTCTGGACGGGAACGGATTATATTATAGAAATACACCGAGTATACCAAAAGGATAAGTACGGCCATTACTGCCAGGGCTGCTTGCATGTCAACCTCCCCAAGCGTTTCTTGCCTAAATATAACACAAACCGGTTGCGCTGCGTAACCCTGGCGAGCCGTGTGCCGGCGCTAAATGAATGGCCGGTCAGCCTGAACTACTCACATGACCTTGCTGGCGCGAGAACTCCTGTTCCAGCTTTTGCAGGTTCTGCATCAAGATCTCGGACTTGATGGTCACCAGGTCGGCCCGCTCAGCCTGGATAGCCTGTTCCAGGTCCTGCAGGGAAAACTCCGTCTGGTTGACCAGTTTGGCGTCGATTTTTTCAGCCTGTATTTTCAAGTGGTCCCAGTGCTCCCGCGCGGTGATTATGTGTTCACCGGCTGGTGGCCATTCTCCGCGCCCGGCCTGGGCAGCGGCGGCCATGGCCTCATGTTTCACCCGGAAGAATTCGGGAGGAATGGGACTATTAAATACCTGGACCAGATCAGCATAAGCTCCGTAAAGTTCGATGGCGGCCATCAGGATTCCCTCCGCCCGCTGCTGGCTTATTTGACTGGTTAGATTATCAAGAGACATTTCAAAACTATCTCGGGCCGTAGCTGCCAGACCCGCCCGGATAGCTTCCGGCTCCAAGGTATTCCAGCTTTTATGAATATTCTTGAGGCTGGTTTCTTCTACTTTCCAGTCGGGACTTTTTTCTTTGGCAGGTGGCTTGCCACCGGGCTTACCCCGCTCGGATGCTTCCGGTTTTGATTTCTTTTGTCCCTCCCGTCCCGCAGCTTCGTCTTTTTGCGCTTCGCCTTTTTCCTGTTCTTGTCCCGTTTTACTTTCAGGTGCAAGTTTAGTGTTTTTTTGTAAGGTGGACGGCTCGCGCATTTTCAGCTTTTGGTCGGCTGCGGCGATTATCTTGTCAAGGTCGGTAAGAATGTCTTTCAATTCAGGGGGAGCTTTCGGCTTTTGCGTGGTAGGAGCCGGCTTCTTCGCCTCCGGTTTTTGAGAAGAACAAGCAGGAATAGTCAAAGATACTATTAGCATCGTCACAATCATCAGGGAAAGGGACCTCAGTCTTACCAAACTCATCACCCCGTTCCTTTATCCGTTAGAAGCGTAAATCCGGTAGTCCATAAAAGGAAACAAGTTGTTTCTTGCCTCGAGTTCCCGCAGCCAGTCTTCGTCCCACCGGCCTTCCTGAACCAGGTAGTATAGACGGGTAAAATTATTGATGTGTTCTTTAGTACGGCGCACGGCATAATCGACCATGGTGCCGGTTTTCATGATGAATGCCCAGTCGCTTGCCTGGGCCAACAGCAGCTCGCGGGCCGCCTGGTTTATCATACGCTGCAGGTTATCCTCGGCACGGGGATGGTTGTTAGCCATTTCCACCATCCTTTCTCCTGCCTTGTGCAAGTGCCGGTAGATCCACTCATTCGATTTCTCGAGCCAGACTTCGTTGTATCCTTTATGTCCCCAACTGGAAGCGTTCGGTACGGAAACCTGGTTTACCGGGTATTCATCAAGGTATTCGGAAGCGGTAACCAGGCGGAACACCTTTTGGTCATGAGCTGCTTTGCGAATGAAGTAGTTGAGAAAGTCCGGTCCTTCAAACCACCAGTGCCCGAATAGCTCGGCGTCGTAAGGTGCTACTACTATCGGCTTGCGATCGAAGATCTCGGCCAGGTATTCTATTTGTCTCTCCCGGTTAAACATGAAGTTACCCGCATGCAAAGCCGCCTTTTCCCTGGCCCAGTCGGGCTGGTACGGTTCCTTGTAGTCACCGCGGCCGGTTATCCGGTAGTATTTTATACCCGTGTCGTACCGGATACCCTCGGGATGGATGTAGTCCTTGATGTATTCATAGTCCAGGTCATAACCTATGTCCCGGTAGAACTCGCGGTAGTCGGGGTCCCCCGGGTACCCCTCCTGGGAACTCCATACCTGCTTGGAAGACTCCACATCCCGCCCGAAGGCGGCCACGCCGCTCGGACAGTAAACCGGCGCGTAAACCCCGTAACGCGGCCTTCTGGAACCGAACATAATGCCATGGGTGTCCGTAAAAAAGTAGCGGATGCCGTAGTTCTTCAGAATCTGGTCATGTCCGGGTTTATAGGCGCACTCGGGGAGCCATATCCCTGGCGAGTGCCGGCCGAAGAAATGCTCAAACAACTGCATGCCGACCGCCACCTGGGCCTTGACCACTTCTTCCTGAATATCGAGCAGCGGCAAGTAACCGTGAGTGGCACAGGTGGTAATGAGCTCCACCTTGCCGGTGGCCTGAAGCTGGCGGAAGGCACTAATGAGATTTCCCCGGTATGTACCAAAAAGGGTTCGGTAGGCCCCGGTAAAGCGTTTCTCATACATTTGGGCGGTGTAGTGGAATTCTGGCATGTTGCGGGTCCGGGCCAGTTCCTTCTCCGCCAGCTCGATGAGCTTTTCCAGGTGCCGGGCATAACGGCGCATCAAGAGTTCATCATTAAACATGCTGAGCAGGGTCGGGCTCAGAGAGATAGTAAGGCGGAAATCAATTCCGTCGTCGCTCAGGCTGTTTAGTACCTGCACCAGGGGGATATACGTTTCGGTGACGGCTTCATAGAACCACCTTTCCTCCAAGCAATGCTCATGTTCCGGGTGGCGCACGTAGGGCAGGTGAGCATGCAACACCAGGCACACGTAACCTTTGGGTTCGCTCATCATGGACCTTCCTTTCTGAACATGAATGGCGAGGTGGCATCGAAGGGAATCTGGCCCAGGCGTTTGATGATACGTTGTTCATAATCGCTGACCAGCATCCACTCGTCGTCTCCCAGGGGCGACACCGCGTTACGCGGCGTGGTGATGGCATTGGAGACTATCAGGGGAAAAAAATCGGAACCCAGCTTCAACCCGAGTACCCCGTAGTAAGGGGTGTCCGGCCTGGCAACGTGTATGTGCCAACTGCCGATCCGGTTACCGACTTTGATGTCAAAGTAGGCCATCTCGCCTGCCAACTCGGTGATCCTCAGGGTCAGGTTATCGTAGCTGGCTGCCTGGCCATACTTTTGCCTGACTTCATTCCAGTAATCCGGGCTAATCTCCCAGTATGCGTACAACCATTCCGGGTCCCGTACCATTAGGACCAGCTTTTCATCGTGGTAATACTCCGGGATTTCCACCGGCGGGGGGACAGTCGCCTCCGGCACGGCCGCGCCGGAGATTTCCCCGGCCGTCTCAAACTTGAAATCCGGTCCCTTTTCTGGGGGGTGAGTTTTCTTTTTCCCCTGAAGACCTATTATGAGTGCAGATAATAAGGCTAATAAGAGCAGGACTAATCCCAGAATGTCTGAACTCATGGTTTCCCTCCTAAGGTTTTCGGATCTATATTGGCGGAACAAGAGTGGAATAACTAATGACGATGGGATTATTATTCCCCAAAATCACGTTTAAATAAGCACAGGGGGTTAGTTGTGAGAGAAATAGTTTTGGGCAACGGTAACCTTCTCGTCAACTTTGATGGTGATCTTAACCTGCGCGATCTGTACTGGCCTTATGGGGGTTTTGAAAACCATGGTGACGGCAACCGCACCAGCTTCGGCGTGTATACCGATGGCCGGTTTTCCTGGCTTTTTGAAAAAATATGGAACAAGGAGATCCGGTACATTAGTAATAGCCCGGTTACCGAGATCCGGGCGACAAATGCGGAACTGGGACTGGAACTGCTGATTAATGATGCGGTACACTGGGCGGAGGATTTCTACTTGAAGAAAGTGCTGGTAAGAAATCTAGCAGGTTATCAACGTCGGGTTAAACTTATATTTTACCAGGATTTTTCTATACGCGGCATCGAGGCCGGAGATTCGGCGGTCTATGACCCGGATACCCGCGGCATCTATCACTACAAGAAAGGTTGCTATATCCTGGCTAACTGTAAATCCAGGCGGAGCGCGGTCAACGAGTACAGTGCCGGGGTCAAGAGGTACCGGGGACGGGAAGGTACCCACCGGGACGCCGAGGATGGTTACCTGTCCGGCAATCCTGTTGCCGATGGCCCGGTTGACAGTGCCCTGGCCATCAGCCTGGACGTGGAACCGGGTGGCCAGGAGGAAGCCTATTACTGGTTGATTCTGAGCCACGATCTAAAAAGCGTGCGGGCGGCGAATGCCCGCTTCCTTAAGAGGCCTCCCGAGGCCTGGTTAGAAGAGATAGTCAATTACCACCGCCACTGGATCAAGCGGCAGAATGAACGCGACTTCGGTGACCTGAGTACCCGGGCGGTGGAGTTGTTCAAAACCAGCTTGTTTGCGATAAGGGCTCAGATTGACCGGAAAGGCGCTGTAGTAGCCTCTTCCGATGCCGACACCTTTCTGGTTTCCCGGGATCACTATATGTACCTGTGGCCCCGCGACGGGGCCATGGTGGCCCATGCTTTAGACCTGGCGGGCTATGCGGAAGAAACCAGGAAGTTTTA
>JAAYAC010000155.1 GCA_012719535.1 Syntrophomonadaceae bacterium
ATGGTTCTAATCCCTGCTATCCTGCAAAGCATAGTAACTAAAGGAACGCTTGCAGGATGTACTATTTTGATGTCCAGGTAATGAGGGTTTCTCACGCGAACTTAACCTCCTTTTGTACATCAAAGGCTAAGTTCGACGCAATCTACTCAGGATCCTCTTGAAATAACTGGATATCACGAGTTTTTTGCTCAAATTTGAGCTTGGTAATTAATGACATGCGAAGAGTGGGTAAAAAGAGGGAATTCCCTCTCAATGTCATCCATCACAAGTCTTTTAGCGCCAGCCTGATCCAGGACTTCAGCCTTTCCTCCTCCCCTTTCAGGTAAAGATACCCCACCAGGGCCTCCCACCCCGTACTCAGGCGGTAGTCGTTCACGTTAGCGTGGCGGGGCGGGTGCGATGTCTTGGTATTGCGTCCCCGCATCACAATCGCCTTTTCTTCCTCACTGAGCTGCGGGGCTATCTCCCGTAACAGGCGAGCCTGGCTTTCCGCTTTCACCAGGTTAACCGCGTCCCGGTGCACGTCACAGACACGCCGGTTGCCCTCTGCCACCAGGTAGGGACGGACATACAACTCATAGACCGCATCCCCGACATAGGCCAGCAGGGTCGGCGAGTATTCGTTGAGGTTTTTGTCAGGAAAGCTTTCCGGCAGAGTCAATACTCCATCTAACCCCTTCCCTGGTATCTTTGACCGTCACCCCCGCGGCGACCAGCTTGTCCCGGATGGCGTCGGCAGTAGTGAAGTCCCGGGCTTGGCGGGCTTCCTCTCGCCAACCCAGCAGAAAATCAATAACTCGAGCCACCTCTGGAACCTGCTCGTAGGTTACCCTGGTTCCCCTACTAGTATCCTCGACATTGACCCCGCTGGCAACCAGGAAGTCCCGGATGCGATCCGCAGTGGTATAATCACGGTTCTGGCGGGCTGTACCTCTCAGTTCGACCAGGATACCGAGCATCTCATCCACCAGCCCCGCCCCGGTCTCGGTCCGCAACTTCAAAATGCCCATGATTCTCTCCCCGAGGTCGGTAAACACCTGGCGGGCCCGGTTAATAGCCACCCGCGCCGGCGGGTTCAATCCTCCCGCCCGGGAATCAAGGTAACTGTTGATCTCCCGGGCCATGTCAAACAGGCATCCCATGGCGCGGGCGGTGTTAAAGTCATCGTCCATGGCGGCTGTAAACTCCTGTCTCAGCCTGTCCAAGACATCCAAAAAGGCCTGCCCCGCTTCATCGAGTACACCCGGCTCCACCTGTTCCGGCAGCAGTTCATCCATGCGCCGCAGCGTATTCTTGAGGCGACCCAACGCCCGCCCCGCTTCCTCCAGCTTGGTATTGTCGAAGTCCAACGGACTGCGGTAGTGGGTAGCTGCCAGGTAAAACCTCACCGTATCGGCCGGATACTTGTCGAGAATATCCCTCAGAATAAAAAAGTTACCAAGAGACTTGGACATCTTCTCCCTGTTAACCGTGATAAATCCGTTGTGCAACCAGTATCTGGCAAACGGTTTACCCGTGTAGGCTTCGGACTGGGCAATTTCGTTTTCGTGGTGGGGAAAGATGAGGTCGGCTCCCCCGCCGTGAATGTCCAAGGTATCCCCCAGGTACTTCATAGACATGACCGAGCATTCTATATGCCAACCCGGCCGGCCTGGCCCCCACGGGCTATCCCAGTAAGGTTCCCCGGGCTTGGCCTTTTTCCAGAGGGCAAAGTCCATGGGATGCTCCTTGCGTTCATCAACCTCCACCCGGGCCCCGGCGAGCATCTCCTCCAGAGAACGTCCGGAAAGCTTGCCGTAACCGTTAAAGGCATTAACCCGGTAATACACGTCTCCTTCCACCTGATAGGCATAACCTTTGTCAATCAAGCCCTGAATTACCTGGATGATGTCAGGCATGTGCTCGCTCACCCGGGGATAAAATTCGGCCCTTTTCACGCCCAGAGCATCCGCATCCCGGAAATACTCCTCCACATACTTGCAGGCCAACTCCGAAGCAGGAATTCCCTTCTCAAGCGCCCGGTTGATGATTTTGTCATCAACATCGGTGAAGTTTTGGACATAGGTAACCTCATAGCCCCGGTACTGCAAATATCGCCGGATAATATCGAAAACCACCAGGGGGCGGGCATTGCCCAGGTGAATATAATTATAGGTAGTAGGCCCGCACACATACATCTTAACCTTGTGCGGCTCTAGGGTATTCAGCTCTTCCTTTTTTCTGGTCAGCGTGTTGTATACCTTTATCATGTTCGCCCCCCTTTTCCAGGTATTCAATTCTCTTCTCCAGGAACTGGATTCTCTCCTGCAAGGCTGCCAAGGTATCAGCGATGGGATCGGGCAAGAGGTGGTGCTCCAGGTCCACCTCGATACGCGCATTCTCTACTTTGGCACCATCCCTTACCACCAGCCTCCCCGGAACCCCCACCACCGTGGAATTGGGAGGCACACTTTTTAACCCCACCGAACCGGCCCCACACTTGGCGCCGCTTCCCACCACAAATGAACCCAGAACCTTAGCGCCGGCACTGATAACCCCGTTGTCACCGCTGGTAGGATGGCGCTTGCCCTTTTGTTTACCGGTCCCTCCCAGGGTGACTCCCTGGTAA
>JAAYAC010000156.1 GCA_012719535.1 Syntrophomonadaceae bacterium
CATCATTAGCTACTATGAACAAAAGCGTCTGCCTGACCGGATCGCCCGGAGAACGGCGGTGGACGATATGGTTTTCATGGAAGAGATGCGGCGCAAGCTGGGCTTTGATTCCTGAGACGAGGGGCCTTATGGGCTGCAAGACTGCTTCCGTATCAGTGCGGCTGGTGCGGAAGCAGTTTTTTGTTTTTAAGATAGGCAAAATATATAATGTGTGAGATATACTATTGAAAATTATATCTCAACATATTGTCAGGGAAGATATACCATGTTATAATCTACCTCAGAAAACAACTAGTATATGCGAGGAGGTGACCGTAATATGCTCAGGATTCCGGCTATAAGGGGAGAGATGGGCGGTATCGAGTATTTCCTCACCCGGTGGGGGATGGGGGAAGCGGCCCGCAACCTCACTTATTCCGAAGAGCTGGAGAAGCAGCAGGAGGCGGAGGTTGCGCCGGATATGCGCACCCAGCGGCGTATCAACTGGCCCCGGGTGCGTAAGGAGATAGTACCTTATCTACTTCAGGTGCCGGACCATTTCTTCAGCTCGCTGACGGTGGAGGTGGTGGACCCGACCATGAGCAAGCCCGGTATTACCTTCGAGCCGGTCAACGGGGAATGGGGTTACGTCGTCCTGGATGGGACCGAGGAACTGCGAACTCTGGACGGCCAGCACCGCCTGGTGGCTATCAAAGAAGCCCTGAGGGAGAACCCGGGACTGGCGGTAGAACAGATATCCGTCATCCTTATTCCGTTCCGCAGCCTCACCAAATCCCAGCAGTTATTCAGCGATCTTAACCGCAATGCTAAGCCGACGACCAAGACCACGAATGTGCTCTTCGAGTGGCGCGGGCTTTTTGAGCAGGCGGCTAAGCAGGCCATGAACCGGTCCCAGCTTCTGAAAGACAGGGTCGAACTGGAGCGCAACTCCCTGGCCCAGAAGTCGAAAAAGGTTATTACCTTAGGGGTTCTTTACGAGATGGCCAAGGAGATACTGAAAGACCGTGACGGTTACAAGGAGGGCGAGCCTGCGGCCCGCGATCAGAATCTTATTACCCGGGCCGCGGACGAGCTGGTGGAGGTGTTTGATGAGGTTATTCTCCCGTCTCTTCCCGACATCGAGAAGGTGCTGGCGAACAAGATGACCCCGTTTGAGCACCGTTCCCGCTACATCGCGACGCACAGTGTGGGCTGGCAGGGTATAGCCGGGTCTGTCCGCGCGGCTATCGACCAGCATCCCGACAGCTGGAAAGGTCTCTGCCGGGAAAAGTTCAGCCGCCTGGATTGGCGTATCAATAACCCGGCCTGGGAAGGGACGGCGGTGGCCGGAGGGCTGGGGGCCAACCGGGCTCCCAACATCCGTTTTCTTATTGCCCAGCTCAAGGAATACCTGGGACTTACCTTGAGCGCGGCCGAGGAAGAGTACTTTACCACCCGCAAGCCTTTCCCCATCAAGCGGCTGCAGGAGGTAGACGGTTAAGCTCAGGCGCGAATTGAAGTTGAGCGGTGCCCGGGCAAAGCGGCGGTTTCTCCTTACCGATAACCCGGATAAATCTGAAAGGTGCTATGCTTTTCTACAAAGTCGAGAACGAGCCGGATCACCCCATCTCAGCTTCAAGTCTGGAAAGAAGCTCTTCAAAGAGACGGGGGACAGCGGTGGCAAGGTCAGGATCCAGAACAGACAGCCTGGTTATTTCTTTATCGTACAGGGGTTTGAGGACCTTCCACCGTTGTTTCAATATATCTAGTCTCGTGTCCAGAACTTTCACCTGGTCGAGCAAACCTTCGGGGTCGTGCACAAAGATCGCCGCCGCATCTACAACATCCCGCACCTTTAGGGCGTGGGCACGGTAAAATAGTTTCTTGATTACAATTTCTACTGGGGTTTCGAGCTGGGTTTGCCTTCCGCATATTTCTTCGACAGTGAAGTAGTTGGGAGTGAGGTGAGGGCTGACGACGAAGTCTATTTCTCCCTCATCGAAGGCGATTTTCACGTAGTTGCTGGTTTCTTCATAATCCTTGAACCCTTGCACGGAAGGGTTCAGTCGGGGTGTCAGGTACGGCAGCCACTGGGCATCGGTAATGAAAATATCGATGTCTTTGCTCTCCCGGTGCTTGTACCTGAGGGCTAATGCCGTACCGCCGCCGAATGTCCACTCACCTGTGGGTAGGCCGGCCGCGTCGAGGATCGAGGTGGCAATTCTAAAGAGAGTTTCCCACATACAGCATGTCCTCCAGTTCTATATTAGGGTAAACTTCCTTCACGTAGGTTTCATAGTACAGCCTTAGTTCAAGGTCGTTGATGCCGTGTCTCAATTGGAACCTGGCAATTGCCGCCACCGGAACGTCAGTAAACAGGTTGAAGATCTGAACGATGTATTCGTCAGGGAAAACCCGGTTTACTATAAAGTTGGCCAGTTGTTCTTCTGTCAGGTAGTTCGTGGTCTGGGCATTGATACTGGTTTCGAGCAATGACCGGCTCGGAAATTTCGGGGATACCATACTAAATTATGATCACCTCCACAGCAAATCAGTTACTCCCCTTGGTAATTCCTACCCGGATTGTAACACATCTACCAATAACCGGCAAGGCAATGATATCTTTCCCAATGGTAACAGGCCAGCGGCTATTAGACTCCTATTAAGTCTTTGCCGGCAGCAATCACCCTTGCCTTCGCCCGCAACTTCGCTCGCTACCTCCTCCGTAACGTGCTCTGCCCACCGAAGGGGCCGAAGCGAATGCGGCTGGGGGCCAAACCTTCTTCCACCGGCAGCGGCGGGGGAAAGGGGCGAGCGTTCTTCCTTTCTTCTTCCAGTACACCGTTTCGTACCAGGTTTTCGATGCGGTCTTGAAGTGAGAGTGTTTCTTCGAAAACTGGGGCAAACAGGGACGGTTCTTGCTTGCCTGCAGGGCGGAGCCAAGTGAGTACTGACAAAAGAGCTGTTTGGTCGTGTTCCCCGCAGCCAGCGGCTGTATTTACCGTGTACCTGGGCAGAGGATATTATTAAGGTAATTATTGGCAGCATACTGTGAAGTTGAAGCTATAGCTTCCCCTATACCGGTTAACCCGACCTGTAACGAAGATTGTCTAGAAGGATTAAGAGAAAAAGTTTTGGATAAAGGGGTGCTGCGGTGATACGCGTGCGCGCGCCTTGCAGGGGTTAAATGGACCTGATACAATGCAGATAGAATTTTCCGTAATTCCCGGAGGGGCACAGTATGCAGCTGAATAGACGTGAAATTGCATTGATTACCAAG
>JAAYAC010000157.1 GCA_012719535.1 Syntrophomonadaceae bacterium
AAATTCTTTTGGGCATTCCTCCTTCCACGGTTTTCTCGTGTTATGGCGGTATTAAATTGTCTATGTTTTATATATCGAACCTGGGCGGGGGTTGTTAAGCCCGGAATTTTGTTTTCCGGGTTCATTTACTGCGTTTCCCTCGATTTTTGTCGTTTTCCCGGGCCTTTTCCCTTTCCCGAGACCCGGGCATAACCCAATTCGGGGGATTTGATACGTTTCGGTACGGTTCACAAGGCGATTGGCTACTGCGTGTTGTAGCTGAACTGCTGCGCCAGCCACAGGCTCTGCTGGTTCATGCGCTGGATAGCCTGCTCCATGGCGGTGAACTGGCGGTAGTACCGGTCTTCCAGGTCGGCCAAACGTTCTTCCATCTTGTCGATGGTGGTGTCGATGCGGCTGATTTCCTTGCCTATCGTGCTGTTGTCATAGTAGCTGGTGCTGGAGCCGGCTTTGTCGGTGACGAGTTTCATACCGTTGTTCACGCCATCGTAAAGCCGTATGGCCAGGCCCTGATTCGAGGTGCTTTCGCTGCTGGTAGTAAACAGCTTCATGACCCCCTCCAGGTCATTGGTCAGGGCTTCCCGAAGTTTGGTTTCATCGATATACAGCTTGCCGCCTTCCTGGTAAGACTGGGTGTTGATGCCGATGGAGCTGAGACTGGTGTAGCTCCCCGTTAGCCCCTCCACCCGGGCCATGGCGCTGGAGCGTATCTGGTTATACAAGCTGTAGAGGAGGGAGTCCCCCTTGAGAAGACCGCTTCTGGCCTTTTCCTCCCAGCGTTCAATGTCTTTATCCTTCATTTCTTTCTTCTGTTCGTCGGTCAGGGGCTGGTAGTCGCGGTAGCGCTCCTCGTTCAGTTCGGTGAACATCAGGCCCACCGCGTCGTTGTAGGCGTTGACCCAGGTCTTTATCTTCTCCACCGCCGCGTCCACGTCGTTGGCGACGTTTATCGTAACCGGGGCCGCGGAGGTGCTCTTGAGGCTAAGGGTTATACCGTTGACGGTGAACTGGTTGCTGGAAAAGGTTAACCCTTGCGCGTCGTTCAAGTCGATGCTGGCGTCAGTGCCGTGGTAGGCATTGGCTTCATCGGCCCCCACTTTTACTTGCAGTTGTAGCTTCCCGGTTAAGAAACTTTCGGCGTCGGCCTTGACGTGAAGCTCGGCCCGGCTGCCGGTGGAGGTGGTCATCAGGAAGAACCTTTCCAGGGTAGCATCGTAAGAGGCTTTGAGGCCGATGTTCGCGTTGTTTATTTCGCTGACCACGTTGTAAATGTTGGTGGAGGCCGTATCGAAGGAGAAAGCTTTTTCCCTGGCCTCCCCGTTGACCGTCCCTTGCAGGGTGAAGGTGACTGTCCCGGTTATTCCGAACTGATCGGCCAGGGTCTTAGTAGTGCCGTCAGCATTCTTGCTCGCAGAAAGTGCAGCAGTGCTGGTCTTGGTCACCCCGGAGGCCAGGCTGTTGACCTTGACGGTGTAATTAGCTGCCACGGCGTTAGTACCGGCAGTAGCCGTTAATAC
>JAAYAC010000158.1 GCA_012719535.1 Syntrophomonadaceae bacterium
CCGTACGGTAGCGCCCCTGCCGGGATAGGACTTCAGACATCGTCCGCATCTTTCTCATCTTTACCCCGACGATGTATTCCAGTCCCGCCTTCTCTACCTCGGTTAAGAGCTTCTCGCTGACCATACCCCGGTCTCCTACCAGAATGACCTTGCACAGTTTGAACCGGTCCCTGACTTCACAAAGAGCGTGCTTGAAGGTATCAACATCCGCCGTGTTCCCGGGGAATATCCGGTGAGCCACCGGAATACCTTCCCTGATCATCAACATCCCTACCACTATCTGCACCCTATCCGGCCGGTGATCCTTGGAAAAACCGTAACGTAATATACCATGGCACTATGTTTTCGGGTTTCTGAAAGCCCCGATGTTTATTTATAGGCCTTTTCAATCACTCGTGGCAACGGTTTTGGCCTTTTACCCGCAAACTCAAGTTAAAAGGGTCTTGCATTTTTTCATAGGTGGGGGGACGGGGGTTAGCCGCCCCCTCCCACCCGATTTGAAAGCTTACCCGACTGCAAAATTCTGAGCGGGGGCAAGGTATACTAGGCTTTGTAGTGAGTCGACAAGGTTATGATAGAATTTAAAGGGGATAAGTGGGAGGATTTCTGTCGTGCCGAGAAGGAGTTATCGGATGATGGTTCCCTTGCGCCAGTTATGAATGGTCCCCAGGGAAACATACCTGTATCCCACTGGTACTGATAATGCATGCCCCTTTAAAGAATGGCTTTTATGTACCGTCAACCGCAGCAGGAGTACTGCTTACGCAGCTCCTACATCAGCCCGAGAGGTAAGAGTTTGATTTCCGGCTGCCGCGGCCTCGCTTACTTGGGGATCCTGGCCGTTCGTTTGTCACGGTGCCGGGTGCAGAACCTGCCCCAGGGAAATCGAGAATACTCGCAACGTCCTGGATATTTACCCCCTGGATTCTTAGTTATGTCAAAGGTTGGCACGAAAGTTGCATAACGTTTACCATAGCAACTGGTATGTAGAGGTGGGCTGAGTGCAGGTAGTGATAGTTTGCAAGAATGATCGCCGGGCTACTTTGCTGGCCAGGGACTTATGTGCCCGGCTGTCCTGCACCAAAGGGGTTGATGTCACCGTTCTCAGAAGCCAAGACCTACCAAACTACAATTACGGGGCGGAAGTAGTCCTTGTGCTCGGAGGAGATGGGACTGTACTGAGGGCTGCTCGGCATTTCAGCCGGCTGGGCGCTCCCATACTGGGTGTTAATTTGGGGAAAGTCGGATTTCTGAGCAGTGTGGAACCGGACGAAGTCATGGCTTCCCTGGACAAGATTCTAAGGCAGGAGTACTTCCTGGAAGAAAGGCTCATGCTGCAAGCCGCGGTTATCAGGAACAAGAAAGCACTACTAAGGGCGGTGGTCCTCAACGACGTGGTCATCAAGTCGGCTACGCCGCATATCGTCACCGTAAGCTTGCAGCTCAATGGTAAGACTTGCGTTAGTTACCGGGGCGACGGAGTTATTTGTGCGACTCCCACGGGGTCGACCGGTTACTCCTTGTCGGCAGGGGGACCAATCTTGAGTACCTCCCTGGCAGCAATCGTAATTACACCCATCAGCCCCCAGTTTGGCTGTGCTAGGTCCCTCGTCGCCAGCGCCGATTCGCGCTTCGGGTTTGTAGTTGACTCCGACCGGAAGACCGCCCTTTCCATCGACGGGGAAGAGACCATGTTTCTTGCTAGCAAGGACAAGATTCTGGTTGAGCGGGCCAGTATGGTGGCCAGCTTTGTGCAACTCAAACCGGCTGCCCAGCTCGTAAAAGCCTCCCGGCTTATGGATAGCGGAGAAGAAGTTTTTCGGTCGATGTTGCATAATCAAACATCCTGAACCGTCCCTTCTGTGTAACAAAACAGCACAGTGGAAGAGAAGAGACCTGAAATGGTTTGACCCGCGGGACCGGCACAAAACAGTACCCACAGAAACAGAAATATATTTGTCGCCCCCACGTTCCTGCAGGCCAAGGGAGGTGTTGTGTTATATAGTAGCGACAATACTGGGTTATTCACATTTTATGTTTGACGAATTGGAGGGTTGTAAAATGTACGCAATAGTGTTCAGGGAGGAACTGGCCCCAAAGATCAAGCTATTTAAAATCGAGGCGCCGGAAGTTGCACGTAAGGCCCGTCCCGGCCAGTTCATTATACTGCGGATTGACGAGGAAGGAGAAAGAATACCTCTTACCATTGCTGATTACGACACCAATGCCGGCACGATCACCATCATATTCCAGGAAGTGGGCAAGACTACCGAACTACTGGGTGAACTTCGGGAAGGCGACAGCATCCTTGATTTCGTAGGTCCCTTAGGGTGCCCGTCCGAGATAGAAAACTTTGGCACGGTGGTATGTGTAGGGGGTGGAGTGGGAGTAGCCCCGGTATACCCCATCGCCCGGGCCCTGAAAGAAGCCGGGAACCGGGTGGTATCCATAATCGGTGCGCGTACCCGGGACATGCTTATCTGGGAAAACGAGATGCGGCAGATAAGTTCCGAACTGTACGTGGCCACCGATGACGGGACCGCTGGCCGTAAAGGATTTGTAACCGATGTGCTGGTTGACGTGCTGGCCCGGGAAAAAGTGGACAAGGTAGTGGCTATCGGCCCGGTCGTCATGATGCAGGCTGTATGCCGTGTTACCCCGGAAACGGTCCCGGTAACGGTAAGCCTTAACCCGATAATGGTAGACGGGACCGGTATGTGCGGGGCATGCAGGGTTGAAGTAGGGGATGCCACCAGGTTCGCTTGCGTGGACGGACCGGAGTTCGACGGCCACCAGGTCAATTGGGAACTGGTACTGCTGCGTTCAAGGATGTTTGTTGATGAGGAAAGATTAGCCATGCAGAGTTTTCACCGTAAAGGGGGATGCAAATGTCAGAAGTAAAAAGAAAGATTATTCCTACCAAGCACCCTATGCCCCACCAGGATGCGGAAGAACGCTGCCACAACTTCAATGAGGTGGCACTGGGGTATGACGAAGACACTGCGGTAGCGGAAGCCCAGCGTTGCATCCAGTGCAAGAACAGTCCCTGCATGGAAGGCTGCCCGGTGGAAATCAATATTCCGGCCTTTATAAAAAAGATAACCGAGCGGGATTTTGCGGGGGCCATAAGCATCATCAAGGAGAAGAACAACCTGCCCGCCATCTGTGGAAGAGTGTGCCCTCAAGAAAACCAGTGTGAGAAAAAATGTACTGTTGGCAAGAAAAACGAGCCGGTAGCCATCGGTAGATTGGAACGGTTTGTGGCTGATTGGGAGATGGCTCACGGAACCAAGGTTGTAGCGAAGGCAAAACCCAATGGCAAGAGGGTGGCTATAGTGGGGTCAGGACCATCGGGACTTACGGCAGCGGCAGATCTCGCCCTCATGGGTTACAAGGTGACTGTTTTTGAAGCCTTACACGTGCCGGGAGGTGTCCTTGTCTACGGGATTCCCGAGTTTCGTTTGCCCAAATCCATAGTAGCCCGGGAGATATCCAACATCGTCGACCTGGGCGTGGAAATTAGGACCAACCATGTGGTAGGTAAACTAGGTAGCGTAGACGAGCTCTTGCAGGAAGGATATGATGCTGTGTACATTGGCACGGGGGCGGGTTTGCCATCCTTCATGAACATCCCAGGAGAAAACCTGAATGGGGTCTACTCGGCCAACGAATTCCTTACCCGCAACAATCTGATGAAAGCCTACCGGTTTCCTGAATATCTTACCCCCGTAAGGGTGGGGAAACGCGCTGCCGTCATCGGGGGTGGAAACGTAGCCATGGATGCGGCCCGTACCGCTCTGCGCCTGGGGGCGGAATCATACATCGTGTACCGTCGTTCCTTTGAAGAAATGCCTGCTCGCCGTGAAGAAATCGAGCACGCCCGCGAGGAGGGAGTAAACTTCGAGCTCCTGACGAGTCCCGTGGAGATCAAGGGAAATGAAGAAGGAAGAGTAACTTCCATGGTGTGCCAGAGGTATGAATTGGGCGAGCCCGACGAATCAGGGCGGAGAAGGCCGGTACCCATCAAGGGTTCAGAATACGAGATTCAAGTGGATACGGTAATAATGGCTATCGGTCAGGGGCCCAATCCTCTCATACAGCAAACGACCCCCAACCTGAAAACAAACAAATGGGGAAATATTATAGCCGACCCGGATAC
>JAAYAC010000182.1 GCA_012719535.1 Syntrophomonadaceae bacterium
CCTGACTTTATCAAAATCGTTCAACCGAGAGAGGGGTTGTACTTAAGGAACGCCTAAAAGTTGGCGTTTTTTGTTTTGGGGATAAAGTTTTCTCCGAAAGGTGTAGTGGCAAATCATATGTATTTTCCTTTGGGAAAGAGTTGTTTTGCTCGGTGATAAGTGTTACAATTAAACCATGTTTATCAAGATAACCAAAACCGGCAAATATGAATACGTGCAGCTTGTCCGTACTTATCGCCAGGACGGCAAAGTGAAGCAGGAAGTTGTTCTCAATCTGGGGCGTATGGAAGAAGTGATTAACAACCCCAGCTTAGCTCGGATAGGACAGCGCCTGATAGAGCTTTCGACCGGAAAGAAGCCGAAACCTTTTCTGCCTGATATGGTGTCGGAGGCCGAGCTGGTCAATTGGGGTTACCTGGTATATCGCAGTATCTGGGAACAGTTTGGACTCGATAAGCTCTTGATGTCTCTTAAAGAAAGTAAAAAGATAAGGTTTGACTTGGAAAAGGCTTGCTTTTTGATGGCCGTGCAGCACCTTTTGGACCCCAAGAGCAAACTGGGCACTTATCTTAATCAGAGTCGTTACTTTGGCCTACAAGACGTGTCGCTCAATCACCTTTACCGTTCGCTCGACGTTCTTTGCGATAACAAAGAAAAGCTCGAAGCTTATATTTTTCAGAAAAACCGGCATCTTTTCAACATGCAGGTAGACGTGGTTTTCTACGATGTTACCACCTTTTCCTTTGAGAGTGTGAAAAAAGACAGTTTGAGGGACTTCGGATTCAGCAAAGAAGGTAAATTCAATGAGGTTCAGGTGGTTATGGGTCTTCTTGTGGACATAGAAGGCAGGCCCATAGGCTATGAACTATTTCCGGGAAACACCTTTGAAGGCAAGACTTTGGAGGCGGCGCTCGACAAGTTGTCAGCGAGATTCGGCATAAGGAAAGTCATAGTTGTAGCCGACCGGGGGATAAACAGCAGGATGAACCTGAAAGCCATAGCCGATAGAGGTTACGACTACATAGTGGCCTTCAGGATTAAAACGGCGACCAAGAACATACAGGAAGAGATATTGAACCTGGAGGGGTACGTCGAAATACCCTCCTCTTCTGAGGAGGAGCTGCGCTATAAGGTGATAAAAAGGACCAACAGGTTCAAAGAAAAAGGAGAAGTCTTTGCTTTGGAGGAAACCCTCATCGCCACATATTCCTCCAAGAGGGCAAAAAAAGACCGAAAAGACAGGGAAAGGCTGGTCGAAAAAGCCCTTTTGCTGGCATCCAGCCAATCCAGGATAAGGGCCAGCAACAAAAAGGGAGGAAAAAAGTACATAAAAGAAGCCGACGACGCCCGGGCCCAATGGGTGGTAGACCATGAAGCCATAGAAAGAGATGCTCTTTTTGACGGATATTACGCCATCCAGACCAATAACCAGAACCTTTCGGTCGATCAGGTTTTGGAGGCTTACCATTCCTTATGGAAGATAGAAGAATCTTTCCGGATAATGAAAACTACCCTTGAGGTACAGCCGGTTTTTCACTGGACGGAAAGGAGGATAAAGGGGCATTTTGTAATGTGTTTTCTTGCTTTCCTTATGGGGCGGACTCTGGAGCTGACCCTGAAAAAGTCAAACCACCCTTTGTCCCCCAACGATATCCGCCAGGCCCTCAATTCCCTGAACTTCAGCCGGGTGACCATGGATGGTCACGAATACCTCATAAACCACCGTTCCTGCGAAGCGGCCAAGAAGATACTTCGCGTTTTCAGGATCAAGAACCAGCCCAACATTCAATCGGCGGGCGATTTCTCCATTTGAAAATTAACTCTGAAAAAAGTAGTGGCAAAAATGATGCTTGTGAAATCAGTAACACTGATTTTACGCCGGGTTCAGAGATCGAACTGATAAACTCAGAA
>JAAYAC010000159.1 GCA_012719535.1 Syntrophomonadaceae bacterium
AATTCGCGGTGTCTCGACAGGCTTGAATTCCCGTGGTTCCCACGGTACTGCGTCTGCCGGCACTCCCCTTCGACTTTACAGAACCCAGGGATACCGGACAAGGTTGGTGTTCCGACCCCTTGTCTGCAGGTGGCCGGTATTTACATTTTACAGTGTTTTTTACCAAAGTACAGTAAAATTGCCGGACTATCCCCCAGCCGCCCATTCATCACCCACCTTTAGAGGTGGGAGTCCTCTGGGCGGTTTTTGATGGAACGGTCGTAGCGGTCAATGACAGCCATGATATAGAGCCATCCTTATCCATTAAGGTAGGTTGTAACCGGTCAAGTATTTTGGAGAAATTTGGGCCAATAATTTTCCATTTTTAAGACACAGGTATGATGTTTCACCCTGCATCCATTGTTATCCCGTACTTTTTGATCTTCTTGTAGAGCCAGGAGGAATCAATGCCTAGTATCTGGGCCGCCTTAATCTTGTCGCCCCCGGTGTCTTCAAGAACCCTGGCGAGATACCGCTTCTCGTAATCCTCCATTACGGCTTTGAGCGTACCGGAAGGAAGTGGGCACTGGTACTTGAACTTGTCATTCATGAAGGCTAGGTGCCTGGGAGCAATTTGCTGTTTTCTTTCCATATCCGCCAGCAGCATCGCTCGTTGCAGTACGTTCTCCAGTTCTCTGATATTACCCGGCCAGTTGTACTCGCAAAGCAAGGCCAGGGCATCTTCTCTCACACTGTTGACAACGGTCTTCAAGCTGGCATTGAGTTTCTTTATCATGACTTGGGCCAACAACGGTATGTCATCGGTACGGTTCCGCAAAGGAGGTACCTCCAGGCGAACCACGTTCAAGCGGTAGTACAGGTCTTCACGAAAAGCGCCTTGCTTTACCAAGGTTTCGAGGTCACGATTGGTGGCTGCTATTACCCTCACATTTACTCTGGTGGGCTGACTGTCCCCCAATCGCTCGAATTCTTTTTCCTGCAAAACCACCAGCAACTTGCTCTGCATGGACAGCGACATCTCCCCAATTTCGTCGAGGAAAATGGTTCCTCCGTTGGCGAGTTCGAATTTCCCCGGGTTGCCGCCCTTTCTAGCTCCGGTAAACGCGCCCTCCGTGTAGCCAAAGAGCTCGGCTTCCAGCAAATTCTCCGGTATCGCGGCACAGTTTACCCTGACAAAAGGCAAGCTGGAACGGTTGCTACATCTGTGAATGGCATGCGCGAACAACTCCTTGCCAGTCCCACTCTCGCCAGTAATCAGCACCGTGACGGGCGGATGGAGGGCGGCATGCTGTGCCATGTATTTCACTTGCTTTATCGCTGGGCTGTTCCCCACGATATTCTCGAAGGTGTAGCGCGCCGAGTACAGGTTGCGAACTTCCTCTTTATACATGTTCAGTTCACAGGCCAGGTTCTCCACCAGGTCTTTGGCATCCCAGATGTCCATATACAGGCTGTAGGCAAAACAGCCGACGATCGCGCCATTTTTGATCAAGGGCAGAGCACAGGCTATCATCCTGTGCTCGCCCACTGTCCAGTTATACCCGACGACAGCCTTTCCGGTTCGGAGCACCATGAGGGTGCGACTGTCCGGAGTGATATCGCCGATGAATTTCCCGACCACCTCCTCCCTGTGCATCCCCAGGATATGCAAGTAGGTGGTATTGATGTAGGTTACTCTACCATGCTCGTCAACAACCATGGCTGCCATGGCAGCATTTTCCATGAGTAAATCGCTGATTGACAACCTTACCCCAACTCTAACCCCTCCTTTTTTACCACACATCCCTTTTGTTAAGAAGGAGCGATAGTCTCTTTTTTGTCACTCAAGATTTATCAAAAAAAGCATACCCCTTCTTTCGGTTTAGACAGCGGCTTTTAATCTCTTCTTTAGGTGGTCGTTGCTGGCAGACTATATAGCCAAGGTGTTCTGTTTTCGGTAGTGTTGGTTGACCGCTATTACAGGCGCGTACATGGTGATGGCGCATAAGTAAGCGAGAGTCTTGACTTTGTCACTTTTTTCTCAGTTTTAGACCGGTTTCTAATCACAGGTGCTCCTTAAACTTAAACCAGGCAAAACGTAGTTCGGCAAATGTACGCAGGTCGCAAAACCTGTTTCAGTTCTTTGTACCCCGGTGAGGGACGGCAAATAACCTCGGTTCCTGTCTTATAGAGGTCTTTACCCCCACGCCATAATTGCTTTCTGAACAATTTGCCTTTCTGGTTTTTCTAGTTGGCTAAGAACCGGTTCTAGATCAAGATCAAGGTGTCGAGAGTTCTTTGAGTCTAGATTTTGGTTGAATTGTAGATGCTTCTTCGAAGGGAGAAATGCATCCTTGCCGAACATTCACAGGTGACTTCATCCTTCCCGTCTTTGTGGTTTGGGATTGTGTTACCTGTTAATTCGGCAAAAACGGGGTGAAGTCCTTTTGTCCACGAAATGTCTAGGTTTTTCCAGGGGTTGGAGTTGCGCAAAAGTCTCGGTTTACAATGCAACCTTGCCATCGGGGCATGAAAGCACCGCATGGTGCTGCTCTATCAGTCTAATGATTCCTCCGTGTTACCTGTGGTTTAAAGAATTTGTCATGGCAGGCTTGGGGATGGCGTTCCACTACTTGCCAATAACTTCCCGGCCGATGATCATGCGCTGAATCTGGTTGGAGCCCTCATAGATCTGGGTGATCTTAACGTCCCGCATCATTCGCTCCACCGGGAATTCCTTGCAGTAGCCATACCCGCCCATCAGCTGTACGC
>JAAYAC010000018.1 GCA_012719535.1 Syntrophomonadaceae bacterium
CTGAAAAAAGGAGGAATCAAGCTTGCCCCGCACGATTACCGAGTGCAACGTGCAAAACTGCATTCACTGGATGCCCGGCGATAATTGCAGTGCCCGTTCTATCGAAGTGGTGCCATCCGTCAAGGATGCCAACTGTTCCACTTTTGAAGCCCGCTCCCTGGAGGCAGCCCGTAAGGAAATCGATAACATCAACCTGCTGGGAACCCTGGCCGAGCCTTTTGTCAAGGGAGGCAGTAACCCGGAGGTGTTGTGCAGTGTAAAGAGTTGCAAGCATAACCGGAGGGGGTATTGTACCGCGGAAAACATACGCATTTCAGGCAACCAGGCGAGCAGCGACAGCGAGACAGAATGTAATACGTATCAACTGGACTGAAATACCAGAACGGCCCTGGACGCTTGCCCGGGGCCTCTTCGCTCACACCCATGACGTAAAAAAACGGGAGCATTGCTCCCGTTGCTGGCCTTATTTTTCTTCCTTTTCTCGCCTGGCTTTTTCGATGATCTTTTCGGCCTGCGCGGCGGGTACTTCCTCATAGTGGCTGAAACTCATGCGGAACTTGCCGCGGCCCTGGGTAATGGACTTCAAGTCTATACTGTAGCGGGCCATCTCCGCCAGAGGAACCTGGGCTTTGACCACCTGGTTTTTGCCCTGGGGCTCCATTCCCATCACCCGGCCCCGCTTGCTGTTCAGGTCGCCGATGATATCCCCCAGGTATTGTTCCGGGATCTCGATCTCCACGTTCTGGATGGGCTCGAGAAGCACCGGCTTCGCTTGTTCCATTCCCTTACGGAAGGCGAGGATGGCGGCCAGTTTAAAGGCCATTTCCGACGAGTCCACCGGGTGGTAGGAACCGTCGTAGAGGGTTGCCTTGACGTTGGTGACCGGGTATCCGGCCAGGACTCCCTCGGTCATCGCTTCCCGAACACCTTTTTCAACCGCGGGGAAGAAGTTGCGTGGTACGGCACCCCCGAAAACTGACTCTTCAAACAGGAACTCTTCCTCCGGCAGTGGTTCGAGCTTCAACCACACGTGACCGTACTGCCCGTGACCACCAGTCTGTTTCTTATGCTTCCCTTCCACCTGGACCAGACCCCGAATAGTCTCGCGGTAAGGTATTTTCATTTCCCGGGTTGCTACCTCAACCCCAAACTTGCGGTTTAGGCGCTCCACGATGATATCAGCATGGGTTTCACCCATGGTCCTGAGGATGGTCTGGCGGGTCTCAGTATTCTTCTCCACCGCAATGGTGGGATCCTCTTCCATCAACCGTTGCAGGGCGCTGCTGAGTTTGTCTTCGTCGCCCTTGCTTTTCGGCTCGATGGCCATAGCCAGGGTAGGTTCGGGGAAGTCGACCCCGGCTAAAGTTACCGGACGGCCCTTTTCCGTCAGGGTGTCCCCGCTGGTAGTGACGGACAGCTTGGCCACGGCTGCTATATCACCGGCTTTCAGTTCCGTTACCTGGAGTTGCTCCTTACCCCGCATGATAAGGAGGTTGCCGATGCGCTCTTCTTTTTCCTTGTTGGCATTGTAAACGACCGAGTCGGCCTTCATGGTACCGGTAAAGACCCGGAAGAAATTCAGCCGACCGATATACGGGTCAGCAATGGTTTTGAATACCAGAGCCGCGAGAGGTTCGCTGGCCAGGTCTTTACCTCTCACGTCAGGATGCATGGAAGGAGGCGCCATACACTCCACGATGAAGTCCATAACCGGCTGTATTGCCATATTGGCAAGGGCCGAACCGCAGAACACAAATACTGCAGTACCGTTGGCGGCTGCCGCCTTGATGCCCGCCCTGATTTCATCGTCGGTAAGCTCTTCCCCTTCCAGGTACTTGTTCAGCAGGTCGTCATCACCTTCTGCCGCTGCCTCAATCAACTGTTCCTTGTAAGTCTCAACCTCGTCCATCATATCGGCCGGTATGTCAGCTTCAGTCATCTTCCCTGTGCCCGGCTCGAACAATAAAGCCTTCATTTTGACCAGGTCGACCACACCTTTGAAGTTAGCTTCCGCCCCGATAGGAAGCTGCAGCGGCACAATGTTCTCGGGGAACCTTTCCCTGAGTTCATCCAGGCATTTTGCAAAACTGGCATTTTCACGGTCCATTTTGTTAACAAACACGATCTTGGGAATCCCGTTGCACTCTTCCCAGTAGACCTCGGTTTGGACCTCTACCCCGGCTACTGCCGATACTACGACCAGCACGTTGTCGGCCACCCGCAGGGCACCCTTGACTTCCCCCGCGAAATCAGCGAAACCGGGAGTATCCAGCACGTTTATCTTATAACTGTTATATTCACAAGGAACCAGAGTGGTATTTATAGTGATCTTTCTCTTGATCTCCTCAGGATAAAAGTCTGCCGTGGTATTGCCTTCGTCCACCTTGCCGAGTCGCTTGATGGCCCCGGTCTGGTACAACATGGCTTCAGTCAGAGAGGTCTTTCCTGCTCCTCCGTGGGCGATTATGGCTACGTTTCTTATTCTTTCAGTGGGGTAAACATTCACAACCGTTCCCTCCTTGCATATTATGCCAATGTCCAAATCTTTTTAATTATAACCTATCTACTTTCGCAAGAAAATAGAGAAAATCCCATAAAGCACGGCGGCCAGAACCATTAAAATGCCCATTTGCATAAAAAACTGAAGCCGCATAGCATCCAGGATGGTAAGCGCCACTCCGAGCGTTACCGGCATTACTACCGACTTGAACGGCGGCCCCCCCGGTTGCCCCGGGCGTTTCCGCCTTTCTACCAACCAGGGAAGGTTAAACAACAAGAGGAAAACCAAAATATTCAATATCAGGCTGATCACAAACAACATGCGCTCTCCAACCTAAACCAAATGTATGTACGGTTTGAAACGCTGGCGAAACTCTTCCATAAGCCGGTAATCGGTCAAGTCGAAATGGATGGGGGTTATGGACAGGTAACCTTCGTTGATAGCCGCCACGTCACTGTCCGGGTCCTGCTCTTCCTGGATAACATCCCCGCCCAACCAGTAGTAGGAATTTCCGCGAGGATCCTTTCTTTCCTCGAAAAGGTTGTCGTACCTCCGTACCCCCAGCTTGGTTATGCGCACTCCCTTGATTTCCTGGCGCGGTATGGCCGGTATGTTTATGTTCAGTACGATGTCACGAGCTGTACCTTCTCTTTCCAGGATTCTCATGATCAGCCGGGTAAATCGTGAGGAAAAGGAGAAGTCTTCGTTGTATTTGTAAGAGGTAAGCGAGACAGCCAGCGACGGGACTCCCATTATTACCCCCTCTACTGCGGCTGAAACGGTCCCCGAGTACAGCACATCGGTCCCGAGGTTGGCTCCCCGGTTAATACCCGAGACTACATAGTCGGGAGGCTCCGGTAGCAAGGCACTGATTCCCAGCTTGACGCAGTCGGCCGGGGTCCCATCGATAACCCAGGCGGCGCGGGCTACTCCGCGCCAGTCGAGTTTTTGCGCCTTGATAGGGTTGAAAACCGTAATGGAATGACCGGTACCGCTTCTTTCCCGGTCAGGAGCTACTACATACACATCAGCTATCTCGGACAGTCGCTCACAAGCGGCGATGATGCCCGGTGAGTTTATGCCATCATCATTGGTCAGGAGAATTCTCACTAGGTGGATACCCCCCGCTCCAAAAGCTTGATTCGATTGGGTGGCCAGTAAATGAGCAAGGCTTTCCCCCAGATATGATCCTGCCGCAGCCAGCTATTCCACATATGGCTATCCAGGCTGTAGTTGCGATTGTCCCCCATAACGAAGAAGGCTCCTTTAGGCACCTTCACCGGTCCATACTCGTACATCGGCGGCTCGGCTATGTAAGGTTCTTGCAAAGGTACCCCGTTGATAAACACCTTTCCGTCCCTGACCTCCACCGTCTCCCCTGGCAGGCCAATAACCCGCTTGATGAAAGGCCCTTTCTGTCCCAACTCCTCGGGAGGCGTGAAAACCACTATATCTCCCCGGGCGGGGTCCTTGAAACGGTAAATAATCTTATCGACCCAGACCTTGTCTTTTATGTGAATGGTAGGGAGCATTGACCCCGATGGAATAACCCGCCCCTCACCCAAGAATGTTCTCAGTATGATGGCGAGGATAAATGCCATAACTACTATACTAATTACTTCTTTGAGAAAATCTCGAATCTCTTTCCCCATAGCAGTTGCTCCCTCTTTATCAGATTTCGTAGATGTTGATGGTCATTTCGCCTCGTTCGCTGCTTTTAGTGATCCCGAACAATACCTTACGGTCCTTCAGATTCTTATTCAAAAAGTCGACCACCCGCACCAGTTCGTCACTGGCAGGAAAGGTTTTCTGGGCGAGCAACTGGAGCTTGCCCTGGTTCTGCTCTTCCTTTTTCACCGCTCTCCTCCTGATTGATACTTATGTTATCAACCGCCATTGCTTTCTGCCTTATTAATTTTAGTTGATGAAGCCGTCAAATACAAGTTTACCCCTTGATAAGGGCCATTGCCTCGGCTCGTGAGGCCGGGTTGGTTTCTAAGATGCCCCGAACAGCCGAAGTAACGGTCAATGACCCCGGCTTTTTCACTCCGCGCATAGTCATGCACATGTGCTCCGCTTCTATAACCACCATTACCCCCCAGGGCTGAAGTTTTTCCATGATCGAATCGGCAATCTGGCTGGTCAGCCTTTCCTGAAGTTGCGGCCGCTTCGCAAAGCCTTCGGCCACCCTGACCAGCTTGCTCAGGCCAGTAATTCGGCCTTTGCGGGGAATGTAGGCGATGTGGGCCCGGCCATAAAATGGTAGCAGGTGATGTTCGCACATTGAATAGAAGGGAATGTCTTTAACCAGGACCAGTTCATCATGATGCTCGGTGAAAAGCACCTCCAGGTGCTCACCAGGGTCCTCCTCCACCCCGCCAAACAGTTCCGCATACATACGGGCCACCCTCTCTGGGGTATTACGGAGACCCTCCCGGTGGGTATCTTCACCAATGGCCTCTAGAATCAAGCTTACTGCCCTTTTGATCTTGTCTAAATCCATGCTGTTCTTCCTTCCTCAGTATCCTCCCCACTCCAAAAACCGACCTGCTTGGGGTTGCACTACCTGCCAGTCAACAATCAAATTGTATCATATTTGGTCGAGACAAGGGGATCGTGACAAGGGACGGTTCTTCTGTCACGGTTGCAGAAAACCGCGGCAGAAGAACCGTCCCTTGTCACGATCTAGTTGGTACTGTTAAGCAGAATACGTGCGGCGGCGGCCATGAGGACGATACCCAGGATATCGATATACTGGAAAGCCACCTTTTTGACGCCAAACAAACCCAGGTGGTCGATGATGGCAGCGGTTAGAATCTGGGCAAATACGATGCCTGTGGTAGCGTTCCCCACCCCTACCTGGGGAATGCTCCTGACCACCGCGTAAATAATGAGCACATTCAAGAAACCGCCCAGGTAGACGTACCAGGGGGCCTGGGCATACTTGCTAAAACCGCTGAAACCAGCACTGCTGAAAATGAGAATACCCAATACGGTCAGGGTTCCTATCACATGGACGATCAGCGTCGACTGCCAGAGCCCTACAACCTTGCCCAACGCGGCGTTCATCGTTCCCTGCACCGCCATGGCCGCTCCGGCCAGCAAGGCTATTCCCATGTACAACCAATTAATCATTTATACTCTACCTTTCTGTTATGACGGGAGCTTGTCCCTCCACTACGCTGAACGGGGAGCATGATCCCCGCAGTGTTATTCTCCCGCCATGCCGGCTTAGATATACGTAGCGGTAAAGATCAACACAACTCCCAACCAGAACCCGGCATGGCGAAAGCGCGAGTTGTGTTGGCGCGCTTCAGGCCATAACTGGAACAAGACCAGGTAAAGCATAACCCCGGACGCCAGCCCGAGAAAAAAGGGAAGGTACCACGGTAGAAAGTTGACCGCGGCCAGGCCCAGAACAGTTCCGAACGGAGTGATAGCTCCCACCAGAAGCACCTGCAGCAGTATTCTTACCCGGCGCACCCCGCCCATCAATAGGGGGGTTGCAATGGCCATCCCTTCCGGGATGTTGTGGATAGCAACGCCCAAGGCTATAACCATGCCGGTACGGGCCTTTAGCTCGTGGCCCAGGGCAATGGCCATGCCTTCCGGTAAATCGTGCAAGGCAACTCCGAGCATAATCAGATAGCCGAGCCCAACCAGGGAGGCACCGGCACCGTCGCCGGTAAACAACAGTCCCTGGGCCATACCCAGCAGTATCATCCCGCACGCCAAACCCCACAAGGTGCCGAAAACGCGGCCGGCCACCAGCCCGGAAGGCAACAGGTCAAATACCACCACCGCTAGCATGACTCCCGCGGCCAGGCCCAGGAAAAAAGCCAATCCCCGCCTACTCCACTTTCGTTTGATAAACAGCATCACTGCGCCCAGAACCGTACAGGCCCCGGCGGCGACGCTCCACCCGAATGTCGCGGTATACATAATTCATCCCACCAGGAGTTTTATCCCTAAAACCTTATGGTGGGTTGGTCCAGTTTAGTCCTACAGAATTATTGCTCTCCTGCACAACCCGGTACATGGCAATCATTGGTAAGACAACTCTTTTCTGTAAGCCTGCGCCCATGCCGGGCGCACCACCACGAAAAAAGGCCTCACCCTGGGTGAGGCCCGGAAGACGATTCTTATCCCCTACTCTTCCACATCATACCCGATGTCCTCGATTTCCTCCTTGATCTCCTCGAGCTGAACCACCTCGTCGTCGAAGATAACCCTGACTTCGGCTCTCTCCAGGTTGACATCAGCTTCTTCCACACCATCTAGCTTCAATAACATCTGCTCGACATTAGCCTTACAGTGCATGCAGGTCATGCCTCTTACCCTTAGGACTTCGCTTCTCACCTGTTCTCCACCTCCTAAAAGAGATTTTTGTCGTTTCTTGCCGTCGAAGACCCGGCCACTGCCCGCGTACCATGGCTATGTTAGTATTATCCCCCGGCTGCGGCGGTATTACAAGTTATCTGGCCTGCCACCGCACGGTGCTGCAGCAGCTACCGGGTACCTGGCTACCATTACTGCAGCCGTTGCGCTGCCACCCCCCCTTGCCCTATAATATACTCGAACCGGGGGAAATGCAGATGGGGAGGGTTACATAATGTTGTGGGGAATTTTACTGGTGCTGGCCGGACTGGGCTTGCTCCTTCTTGGTATCGTTCTACTTCGGTCACGGGTTAAGAGTAACAAGGAAGAAGATGTCGTTGCTTACTACCTGGAGCTGGCCTATCACCTGCCGCAAACCTTCTACCTGGCCATCGCCGGACTGGTTACCATGATCGCCGGTATGGTACTGGTCATAGCCCTGTAAAGCCCGGCGCCGTGGGGACCGTTGCCTGGCACATACCCCGGGCCGAGGGAGCTTCAATAATCCCGCCCCAGGAAGCACATAGCTCCCAATCCCATTACCACCGTCATAGCGCCCAGAATTCCCAGGCTAACACCGGGAGAAAAGAGCCCGTGCCCCGTAATCGCTACTCGCATGATGTCTACCCCGTAACTGACCGGGTTCCACAGCGCAAGTACCTCCATCCAGCGTGGAACGCCGTGCAAAGGAAACATGGCCCCACTCAACAGGAACATGGGCATAACCACGAAGTTCATCACCAGCGGGTAACTGTGGAAAGTGCTTATCCGGGCCCCAAAAAGGATGCCCACGCTGGAGAGGGAAATAGCCATAACCAGCATATAGGCAAGCGATTTGGCCAATACTAGCGGTGCCAGACTCACCCCGACCAGTGGAGCAAGCAACAGGACAACCATCCCCTGGATGATTGCCGTGGTGCTCCCGGCGATAATCTTGCCAGTTACTATGGCCGGGCGCGACACTGGAGAAATCAGGATCTCCTTGAAAAAACCGAACTCCTTATCCCAAACCAGGCTCAAACCCGAGTTGATAGCAGCAAACAATACCGTCATGCTGACGATGCCGGGAAAAACGAACTGCAGGTAGTTAAAGCCTCCAC
>JAAYAC010000160.1 GCA_012719535.1 Syntrophomonadaceae bacterium
AATTGTTACCTCTCCAGGGGCAACACCGTAATGTGACGTGGAAGAAGTGTTTTTCCATGTACTGGGACTGTTGTCTACTGTCGCCAATGAATACCAGAGTGTAATGTCACCCAGGGTAAATCTGGTTTTGTCATATAGAGTAAACTCACTGGTCTTGGTGGTTTTGTACCCATAGGACCATGCTTCATTAGGGTTATTGGTTGTACTCCAGTCATTGGCAAGGTCGTAGGTTCTGATGTTACTCCCAGTTGTATTCTCTGTGTCTACTACAGTAGATTCGGTACTAATGATGGTTTTCTCTATAGTGGGAATTGTTCCCGCAATATCGAGGGTGGCCCCGAGGCCGAATTCTTTGCTGGTAAGGGTGAGTTGGCCGGCTCCGGCGAGAAAAAGCTGGCAGGTACCGTTATTAAAGGTGATATCTCCTTCGGAAAGGAAGGTCTGGCCGTCGAGGGAGAACTGGAGTGGTGCGGTGGCGGCAAGATGGGCTTGCAGGGGGATGTCAAGGGGTTGGCCGTCAAGATGTTTGAGAATGAGTGCGTGTTTTACCGTACCGTCGTCCCGAACGTCCATGGGCATCAGGTCTACTATCATCCCCGGCCTTATTTTCAGGAGGCCGGTGACAACTGGCGTTTGGTAGACTGAGTCGGTAATGGTAAATAGTCGGTCTCCGGGATTAGTTTCAGGCGAGGCGGTTATCTTCAGGATGGGCTCAGTCTCCGGGGAGGCTGGTTGTAGGTCGGCGATAACCCCGGCGGGCAGTCCTTCGACCACCAGCTCGCCGTACGAATCATCCGGTAGGTCCAGGGGAACGGATGTTTCACCCCCCTGCATCAGGACTATTTCTGGAGCATTAGCGGCATATACCGGTGCCGTGGTGAGTACCCCGGCTATGGCCACGGCCAGGCTGACTGCACAAAGCAGGCCGAGCAGCCACCTTCTCCCTAAAGTTAACCGAATTCTTGACATTTGTCTTTCTCCTCTCCCGGTGAAGATGTGGTAATGGAACAATTTCCTGCAATACATAGGACTAGTTAACCAACTATCAAAAGAATTATATAAGAATAAGGGGAAAGGTTATGTCACTTTAGGATGAATTTTGGCACCGGAAGGGTCCTATTTTAACGGCAGGATTCGACTGCGAGGGGGTAAGGCTGGTCTACGCCGGTGTTATTAGGAAGCAAGAAGATGTTCTTCTTGCTTCCTTCCCCGGCCCCTGAAGACCATATTATTGACTTGATCCAGCCCCCGAGCTATATATGGTGAACTTAACCTTTAGCAGAATAGCGGAGGTAAGTTTACCCGTCCAACTTCTACCCCATTAATGTCACAATAGTAACCCCTTCAAGCGCTCCTTAGTAACCGTGTTGTCCAGCATAATTTTCGTAATGCGAATGAATTATTTTCGAAACGGAGGAAAGTAAACTAAAGCAAGACGTGGTTTTTGAGGCATGGACAATGGAAGCAAAAAGAACATCCCCCTGCTGCCTTACTTGTGTTTCCTGAGTAAGGCTGTTAAACTTTAGATAAGGTATTGCGGGTGACGCGTACATCTGCAGTTGCGTTTCAGAACAGAAGGCCCTCGAGCCTCTAACTTGGCGGCTCGCAAGGGCTTTTTTGTTTGTGCCAGGATTGGGCAGGGGGTACCTGATAATAAGGGAGAGAGAGGTTATTCGTGAATCTAAGCTGAGTCTCGAAAAACAAACTTGGGGGGTGAATGTTGTGAGGGAATGTGTCGAACAGATTAAAGACGGCATGCTGGGGGCGGGATATATCTGCGATGACAGGACTGCGACAATTCTCTACCTGGCGGAGGCTCTGCAAAAGCCACTTCTGGTGGAAGGTCCGGCGGGGGTGGGTAAAACCGGCATTGCCCAGGCATTTAGCCGGATGAAAGCAGTACCTTTGGTGAGGCTGCAATGCTATGAGGGCCTTGACGAATCCAAGGCTTTATATGAATGGAATTACAAGCGCCAGCTGCTTCATATTCAGGCTGTAGCCAACCGGCAGGCTGATACACACCAGGTGGAGCAAGAAATATTCTCGGAGCAATACTTGTTACGGCGTCCCTTGCTCCAAGCTATCAGTTCACCTACTCCCACCGTACTGCTTATAGATGAGATTGACAAGGTGGATTTCGAGTTTGAGGCCATGTTGCTGGAGCTCTTGTCGGAGTTCCAGATGACCATACCGGAAATGGGCACCATCAAGGCCTCGAATATACCTTATGTTTTTCTTACTTCCAATGCCACCCGGGAACTCTCCGAGGCTCTCAAAAGACGTTGTTTATACCTGTACCTGGACTATCCCGGCATTGCGTTGGAGGAACAGATACTGCGGCTGAAAGTGCCCGGTATATCAGAGTTATTGGCTGAAAAAGTAGCTGCGGTTGCCCATCGCATCCGGCAGGTCGAACTGAAAAAACCACCCAGTATAGCGGAGAGTATAGACTGGGCCTCTGCCCTGCTGCAGCTGGGACTGGACGACCTGGATGCCGATACCACGCTGGAGACGCTCAATGTTTTTATTAAACACCGTGAAGATATGGAAAAACTGGAAAGAACGATACGAAGCCGCCAGGACCTAAGTTTCCAGACGCCTCCTGTTACCGGCTACAGATGACGGTGAGGGGGGAACATGCGTGAGCTTCCTTCAGGTTTTGCAGGATTTTTTCGAAGACCTCCGGCGAGAAGGAGTTCCGGTAACACCCAGCCAAGCCGCGGACTGCTGCCGCGCCCTCCTGTTGGTCGACTGGACGATGGAAGATTACTTCTACACTTCACTGTACACTACCCTGGTCAAGGAATACGGCCATCAAGCCGCATTCAAGAGTGTCTACCGGCGCCACTTCCAGCCAGGTAGCAGGGGGGAGATGAGCCGGCAAGAGAGGCCGGGAGCGCCCGACAGGGTAAGAAGGCCAATTGAAAACACTAGTACCTACGCCGGTGATGCGCTCCCGGTACATGGGATGCAATCACTGCGCGGCGGTCTGTCTCAAGGCCGCAGAAACCCGCTGGATCAGCCCTTCAGCCTGGCTAGTTTGGATGATGTACGCAAGATGGAAACTCTGTTCCCGGTCATAGCCAAACGCTTGGCTGCGCGGATGATAAAGAAAAACCGGAAGAACGACCGGTGCGCCATCGACTACCGAAGTACTATGCGGCAGAGCATGTCAACCGGCGGGGTTCTTCTTAATGTCGTAACATTCCAAAAAAAGAAAGAGAAGCCGGTCATTGTTGCTCTATGTGATATATCGGGCTCGGTAATGACTTTTAGTTGTTTCGCTCTCGCTCTGCTGGCTTCCATGCAACGGTTTTTCAGGCAGCTTCGGACCTTTGCCTTCATCGAGGAAGTTGATGAGATCACCCATTTGCTGCGTGCGGGTGATCCACTCACTCTCCGTACCAGCGTCCTTAAGAATGCGCGTCGCGTAATGGGTGCCAGGGGTTACACCAACTACGGGGCAACCTTTAAGGGTTTTATCGAGCGTTACGGCAATATTTTATCCCACAAGACGAGTGTACTGATTTTCGGAGATGCCCGCAACAACTGGTTCAATGATGAAACCTGGGCTTTGGAGGAAATAAAGAAGAAGGCCAAAAAGGTTTACTGGTTCAATCCCGAACCCGAAATAAGCTGGTCAAGTGGTGACAGTAGAATGCTCGAGTATATAAGACACTGTCACAAGTACTTTTCATGCCCGAGTCTGTCGGAACTGGAGAGGGCAATTGGCCAATTATAGGCTGCCGGTGTCCTGATACCGGGCCAAGATGTTGCCTTGAGATAGCGAGGGAGCCAAGTCGGGCTCTCTGTTTTTTTGCCTTAAGCGCTTACCTGACCCGATAAGCCGGCAACACAGGAAATTTTGGAGTTACAGGCCGTTTTGATATAATATAGTCTATAATCGGTTATAGCTTTGGCATAAAAGAAAAAGCCTTAGACTAAGCTAAGGCCGATGGCTAATTGGCTCTTTGCACTTTACCCGAGCGGAGACAACGAGTACAGACGTTTATTTTTTGGGGCTTCCCACCCAGCATGACCCTAACCCGTTGGGTATTAGGTTTCCATTTACGATTGGTCCTGATATGCGAGTGACTGTACTGTTTCCCGAATACAATGCCTTTACCGCAAACTTCGCATTTGGCCACGATTTTTCCCCCTCTCGTCTGATATGCACGTAAACTATTGTACCAAAACGGGAAGGTGAGGGCAAGAAAAAGGAATACGATTCGATTTGTGGAAGTTACTAAATCGGAAGGAGGGAGGCCGGTGTTTACCATCGCTTCCAATCAGAATGGAAAAGTCTATATCTCCCGCGAAGCAGTGGAGACCATTGCGGGCCTGGCAGCGGTTGATTGTTACGGCCTGGTGGGAATGGCTCCTCGAAAATTGACCAGTGGCATCACCGATGTTCTGGGCAGAGATTCCATCAGAAAAGGTGTAGAAGTGGCCGCAACGGACGGTGGGTTGGTAGTGGACGTATTCGTGGTCGTAGGTTACGGGACCAAGATCTCGGAAGTTGCTCTCAACGTAATGCAAAAGATCCGCTACGTTATGCAAGAAATTGCTGGATTGCAGGTGGCCAGGGTGAATGTTAATGTACAGAGTGTGAGGGTTAGTAAAGAATAGCTGGGGAGGATAATACCTTGAACGCGGAATATGTCAAAGGAACGGATCTTGCCAGGATGTTGAAAGCAGGTTGCATCAATTTGGAGCGTCACAAAGACAGAGTTAACGCGCTGAATGTTTTTCCGGTGCCAGACGGCGATACGGGTACCAACATGTACTTAACTTTGATGGCCGCGGCCCGGGAAGTTGACAAAGAAAATGCTTCTTCCGTCGACAAAGTGGCCAAAGCGATGGCCCGGGGCTCTCTCATGGGTGCCCGGGGGAATTCGGGAGTTATTCTGTCCCAGGTGTTTCGGGGTATGGCCCGGTATTTGGAGAATAAGAAGCAGGCGAACCCTGTCGAACTCGCCCAGTCCATCCAGGCGGGTGCCGATACTGCATACCGGGCAGTAATGAAGCCGGTGGAGGGAACCATTCTGACTGTTGTCAGGGAGGTGGCCAGGGCGGCTATTGACGAATCGCGCCGGGGGGCTGGCGTTGCCCAGACTCTGCAGGCAGCCCTCAAACACGGGAATCAGGTACTGGCCAGCACCCCGCAGATGCTGCCGATATTGAATGAGGCCGGAGTAGTCGATGCCGGTGGACAGGGTTTTCTCTTTTTTCTTGAAGGGGCACTGGAAGCTTGGGCTGCCGACAAGGATATTGCTCTGGAAAAAGGTGAGCAGGAGCCGGCGGGAAGCCCGGTGCAGGCCGAGGGGGATATTGTTCTTGATTTCCGGTACTGCACGGAAGTCCTTATACGGGGAGAGCATCTGGATACCAGCATTATTACGCAACGGTTAAAAGACCGGGGTGATTCCCTCCTGGTAGTGGGCGACCGGGAGATGGTGAAAGTACATATTCATTCGAACCACCCGGGTCTGGTCCTGGAAACCTGTTTGGAGTTTGGCAGCCTTCACGATATTAAAATTAACAACATGCTGGAGGAAGCTCTGCAACGACATGAACGGTTGGCAACAGGATTAGAGCCGGTGGTTGACGCAGCTGCCACCCGACCCGAACCGAAAAACATTGGAGTGGTAGCCGTTGGAGTCGGTCAAGGTATAATCAGTATTCTGGAAAATCTGGGCGTGGACCAGGTAGTGGAGGGCGGCCAGACCATGAATCCAAGCACCGAGGATTTGGCTAAAGCCTGCCGAATGGTGAAGGCGGATCAGGTCATCATTTTGCCTAATAACAGCAATGTTATAATGACGGCCGAGCAGGTCAAATACCTGTGCGATAAGCGGGTTGAGGTGGTACCCAGCCAAGATATCATGCATGGCATCGCAGCTTTAGTGGCTTTTGACCCCAACGAGGAACTGCCCGTTGTGCTGCAAGCCATGACGGAAGAGATGACTAGGGTAAAGTCTGCAGAAGTGACCTATGCAGTACGTGATACGGTCATAAACGGCCTGGAAATACATAAGGGAGATATCATCGGCTTGGTGAACGGAGAGGTCGTGGTGGCCTCTGATTCAGTGGACGAGGTAGTTGATAAGATGTTACGAGACATGGTAAGCGAGGAAGATGAATTGATCACCCTTATCTACGGGCAGGAGGTAGCCGGAGAGGATGCAGAGAAGCTAAAGTCCAGGTTGGAACAGGAGTATCCTGCATGCGACGTCGAAATGCATTATGGAGGACAGCCTCACTATCACTATTTGCTGGCGGTGGAATAAAATAAATGGAAACTTATGAACTTCAAGGGGGACAGGCTAATAAGGGATGAGTGTGGCAAGGCTGCGGGATTCCGCTCAGTACGTCAAGGGCGTGGGCCCCAGAAGATATGAATACCTGAAAAGGCTGGGTCTCCAAAGGGTCTGGGACATTCTCTGGTATGCTCCCAGGCATTATTTTGACCGGACCTCCGTAGAAGAGATTGGAAGGCTGATTCCGGGGCGAGAAGCGACCATCAGGGGTCGGGTGCAGAAGGTGACCCTCGAGCGTTCGCCCCGGGGTTGGCAGATCGTCAAGGCCCGGCTGGAAGACGAAACCGGGACTATTCCGGTTATATGGTTTAACCAGGCATATTTAAAGAATGTTCTCCGGCCAGGGCAGGTGCTTCTGTTAACCGGAAAGGTGGTCTACGGACGCAGCAACCTGGAACTCAGAGTCAATGAGTTTGAAATAGTAGAGCAAGGCCACGTGCTAAACGCCGCGAGGATAGTTCCGGTATACCGCGCTACGGAAGGCCTAAGCCAGAAAGTCTTGCGGAGCGTTGTCCATCAGGTTTTGCACGACTATGCAGGCTGTTACCCTGAAGTCCTGGCCCGGGAAGTGAGGGAACGATATAAATTGGAAGATATCCAGGTTGCATGGATAAACCTCCATTTTCCGGAGGACTTTACCAGGCTGGAAAAGGCCAGAAGGCGGCTTGCTTTTGAGGAGTTGCTTCTGTGGCAATGGGCGGTGCAGAAAAAAAGGGCGGCCCAACGGGCCACCTTACCGGCCGGGCGCTCCCACTCCGGCGGGGATGAACTGGTCAGGATGGTAAGAAACTCTCTCCCCTTCGAACTTACCGCCGCGCAGGAGCAGGTCGTCGGGGAGATCTTTGCCGACCTTATATCGGACCAACCGATGTCCAGGCTGTTGCAGGGGGATGTCGGTGCGGGGAAAACGGTAGTGGCGGTACTGGCGGCGGCCAAGGTGGTCGGAAACGGTTTTCAGACCGCCTTTATGGCTCCTACCGAAATACTGGCTGTACAGCACTACCAGGCGTTGTGCCGGTTTATGGGAGGGACCCCGGTTAGAGTCGGACTCTTAACCGGTAAAACCCCGCCCCGGGAAAAAGCTGAGATTCTGGCTATGGTGGAACGGGGCGAAATAGGTATTCTGGTGGGTACACATAGCCTCATACAGGAACAGGTACGGTTTGCCCGCCTGGGCCTGGTGGTTATCGATGAGCAGCAGCGCTTTGGGGTAAGACAAAGAGGCATGTTGCTGGACAAGGGCGATTGGTGTCCCGATATGCTGGTCATGAGTGCCACGCCCATCCCGCGTACCCTCGCCCTGGCTTACTACGGAGACCTGGACATTTCCGTAATCGACCAGTTGCCGCCGGGCAGAAGACCAGTGAAAACCTTTTTGCTTAAACCGGGTCTGGAGGGAAGGTTACACGGGTTCATCCGCCGGCAGGTAGAGGATGGAAGGCAGGTGTACGTAGTCTGCCCTCTGGTAGAAGAATCTGAAAAACAGGACTTGCAGGCAGCTACTACCCTACAGAAGGAGTTGGCTACCCGGGTATTTCCCGATTTGCGGATCGGGTTGCTGCACGGCCGGATGAAGTCGGAGGAGAAAAAGGCAGTTGCGGCTTCCTTCCGCAAGGGCGAGGTTGATATACTGGTTACTACCAGTATACTGGAAGTAGGAATCGACGTGCCCAATGCAACGGTTATGGTAGTACAGCATGCCGAAAGGTTCGGCCTTTCCCAACTCCACCAGTTGCGGGGCCGAGTAGGCCGGGGCGATGTCCAATCGTACTGTATCCTGGTTGGCGAACCCCACACTGATGAAGGATGGAAAAGGCTGAAGGCAATGGAGAAGACCGGCAATGGTTTCGAAATAGCTTGGCAGGACTTGCAGATGCGTGGTCCCGGAGACTTCTGGGGAGTCCGGCAACACGGTTTGCCAGCTTTGAAGGTTGCGGATCTGGCCAGAGATGCTCACCTGTTGGAGGCGGTACGTGCCGAACTGCTAACCGGAGTTGGTTATGACGAGCCCAAGCTATGTAGTATAGCTGATTTGTACACCGGGGAAGAAAAACTTATTTACAAAAACTAATAAATGTTATTTTTCCGTGTATTGGCAGGAAAGAACTCGGCCCGGTTGATTAACAACCGGGCTGGTTATTTTCGGGGAACGATTTGTCAGTATAAAAAACGAACCTGTTCAAAAACTATTTTGAGACGTTCTGTGAAAAGTCAATAGGAGGTGAAGAGAATTTGTCTGATAAAACCCTAAGTAATTTACAGTCTTCGACAACTCGCATTGAAAACATCAAGTATGAAATAGCCCAAGAAACCGGGTTAAACCCCAACCGGAAGAAAATCAATGAAATCAAAGATATTTCAGCAAACTTACAAAAATAATACCAGTATATATCAACTGGGAGGAGGCAAAATAAGACCACAACAAGTAAGGAGGTGAAGATTAGATGCCAGGTGGTGGACGTAGAAATAACCGGATTCTGGTTCCCCAAGCCAGGACCGCAATGGACCAATTTAAACAGGAGTCTGCCAGCGAAGTGGGGGTTCCGCTCAACCAGGGTTACAACGGAGAGTTGACTACCAGGCAGGCAGGTAGCATCGGTGGGCAGATGGTGAAGAAGATGATACTGGCCTACGAAAACGGTCTGGCCGGAGGTGCCCAGACCTCCCTGAATCAGGTTCAAGACCTGCAACAAATCAAGCAACAAAACCAACAAACCGTGCAGAACGCAGGTCAACCCGGTCAGCAAATCTTTTAACCAGAACTAATGTATAGTAAGAGGGAAAATACGGCAAGCGGATGTTTTCATGAGTGAAAATCATCCGCTTGCTGTTTGATAGGGTGAGGATACCTGAAAAAATACCGGAATATAGTATGTATTACCATTTTAGCTTATATGCTTCTGGGGATTCCCCGGTTATCGTATGACAATATTCCGCAAAGCCATTCAGCGGAAGAAACTGTGGTGACAATTGCGGCGGATCCCCGGGTAGTTTGCCGGGTTAATACCGGTAATGCCAGGCTGGTGGCTTTGACCTTTGACGACGGCCCCGACCCTCGTTTTACGCCGCGGGTACTCGATATTCTTAAGCATTACCACATTAAGGCTACCTTTTTTATTGTCGGACAAAATGCTGAAAAGTACCCGTATCTGGTAAGAAGGATTGCCCGGGAAGGACATTCCATACAAAATCACACTTACAGCCACCCCGACCTGCCTGGTTGTAACCGAAAAAAGGCAAGCGAAGAGTTGCTAAAAAATGAAGCGGTGATCAAGAGACTGTCTGGTAAAAGCCCCCGGTATTTTCGACCCCCGAAAGGCCTGTTGGACGATGAGATAATAGAAATAAGCCGAGCCAAAGGGTACAGAATTGTTCTGTGGACGGTTGCCGTTGAAAACAGTACTCTGATAAGCGCCGAAGATGTCGCCATGTCAACCCTGAACCGTGCCCAACCTGGAGCTATATTGCTGGCGCATGACGGGAGATTGGACCGGAGTCTTACCGTTGAAGCCCTGCCGTTCATCATCCAGGGTTACCATCAAAAAGGTTACCGCTTTGTGCTCCTGGAAGAGCTGCTAAACTATGAGGCTATTGATCGGTAGATGGCGGGCAGGGCAGGATAATCTATGAAGTGTAAAAACCGAAACTCTCCCGGGGTATATTCGGAAATAGCGTGGTGGCGATACCCATGGACAGGATGCGGGCGGCATTCTCTACCAGTTCGTCTATTTCTCTGGGAGTAACGGTCAAAGTTCCACCAAAATAGGACAATACGGAACGAATAGAGTTTAGGGCTCCTTGCTGGTTAAAGCTAACCCCACTGTTTTGGCAGAAGTTCTCAATGGCTTGTTTAGCTATTGTTGCGGCACTTACTACTGTTGGAACCCCTATGGCTATTACTGGTATACCCAGAGATTGCTGGTTAATAGGCTCCCGGGCATTGCCTACACCGGAACCAGGTTGTATTCCCGTGTTGGCAATCTGGATACTGGTTCCTATTCTTTCCGTACTCTGAGCGGCCAGAGAGTCAATCACGAGCAAAAGGTCGGGCTTGACGTGTTCTACTATACCTTTAATAATTTCAAAAGTCTCAATGCCGGTAGTACCCATAACCCCGGGGGCCAGCCCGGAGACGGGACGCATTCCCTGAATAAGAGCATCGGGAGCGTACTTGTGCAAGTGTCTGGTAATAGGGCTGTACTCAATAGTCTTGGGTCCCAGTGCATCCGGGGTTGCTTTCCAGTTACCCAAGCCTATTAACAGTACATTACTTTGGGGTGTTAACATTCCGGCGGTTATGAACCCAAGTGACTGGGCTACAGCATCAATAACTTCATCCTGAACTTCTGGATCTTTAAAACGGAGCCGTTGAACTTCAATGGTTATGTACGTCCCAACCGGTTTCCCCATTAACTGTTCTGCATTTTTGTCTTTAATCGTAATCACCGTAATTTTGCAGTTAGGCAGCTCTTTGACCTGTTCTTCCACCCCAGTAATTTCTCTGCCGGTAGCCCCGCGGACTATATC
>JAAYAC010000161.1 GCA_012719535.1 Syntrophomonadaceae bacterium
GGAGCGGGCCGAGGCCCTCATCGATATCGCCCACCCCGACTTCCGGGATGAGCTCATCCGGGAGGCCGACCGGCTGAAGGTCTGGGTGAGAAGCAACAAGATAGGGTAACTATTTTGGCAGGGAAGTACTGTGCTTCTCTGCTCCAATTACCTCCTTATATCTCTTGATTTAGTTAATGGGCGGCGGGTTGTGGCCCGTTGCCCTTCTTTTGCCCAATAAAAGGCAGAATGATCCTTGGAAGGAATCTTTGCCGCTTTGTCGAATAGGGCCAAATTATACGGATGTAAACCATATAGACTTTGGGCTCTTAAGGAAGGGCGAGCGCCATGCACGACTTAACAGCCGAAGAGTTCATCCATATATTGAACGGCATGATTCAGAACCCTTATATGGGTATTATTATAGTGGATAAGGACGGTTTTATTAGGATTATAAACCAGACCTACCTGGACATCCTCGGTATGAAGGAAGAGGATGTGCTGGGCAGGCACGTTCTTGAAGTAACCCCTCATTCCAAGCTCCTTGACGTTTTAAAGACCGGAGAGGTACATCTAGCCGATCACTGGCCGGTCAACGGGCATGATACCATTGTTGCCCGTATGCCCATCGAAAAGGATGGGGAGATCATCGGCGCTATAGGCAAAAGCCTGTTCCTTGACATATCCGGGGCCCGAACGTTGACCAGGAAGCTCCAGCAGATGGAACGCGAACTGAATATATACAAGGAAGAGGTCAGGCAGAGCTACCAGGCCAAATGGCAGTTTTGCGACATCGTGGGGCGAAACCCAGCATTTAATACCGTGTTGCAGATAGCCCAGCAGCTCTCCCATACCACGTCCACCGTGCTCATTACCGGCGAGAGCGGAACCGGCAAAGAACTTTTCGCTCACTCCATTCACAATGCCAGTGCCCGTCAATCCCAGCCTTTTGTCAGGGTCAATTGTGCTGCCCTTCCCGATAATTTGCTCGAGTCCGAACTGTTTGGTTATGAAGAAGGAGCCTTCACCGGCGCCCGTAAAGGCGGCAAGCCGGGCAAGTTTGAGCTGGCCAATGGGGGAACGATATTCCTGGACGAGATCGGGGACATGCCGCTAAGCATGCAAACCGAATTGCTTACGGTGTTACAGGAAAGAGAGGTAGAGCGAATAGGCGGAACCATCCCTATCCCGGTTAACGTCAGGATTATTGCCGCCACCAACCGGGATCTTGAGGAAATGGTCAACCGGCGAGAGTTTCGCGAGGACCTCTTTTATCGGCTGAATGTGGTAAGGCTGGTTATTCCCCCTTTGCGGGAACGGTTGGATGATGTTCCCCTCCTGGTGAGCGATCTCATGGCCCGCATCAACCGGCGTCTGAACACCAAGGTGGCTACAATTTCGGATGAGGCCATACAGCTGCTGCTTAGCCATCATTGGCCCGGGAATGTGCGTGAGCTGGAAAACCTGGTGGAAAGGGCCATGATACTGGCCGACATGAACCACGAACCCAAACTCCTTTTGAAACATTTCCCTTCGCTGGCGCCGGAGACTGTTACGGAAAGCGGGGAAGACTCTCGAATGGGTTTAACTGAAGCCCTGGAAAGGATGGAAAAACGAATGATCCAGCAGGCTCTGGAACAGGCAGGCGGCGTTAAATCACAAGCTGCCAAGCTGCTGGGTATCCATTGCTCAGCACTGTACCGCAAGCTGGAAAAATACGGGCTGTAGATGGAGGTTATAACGCATGGCCGGTTTCTTATCCCGGCTGGGACAACCGGGAGGGACTAAGACCTACAAAGACAGGGTATACGGGATAAGTATCGAGTACCCAAAAAGCTGGAAGAAAAAGGATGGCATGCGCGAAGCGGTAGTCCTGTTTATGGCCCCGCGGACCTCTCCCGCCCAGGTGTTTACCGCCAATATTAACATAACCGTCCAGGATTTGACCGGACAGGACTTGACCTTGGACGAGTACGTACACACCACTATCGAACGGGAAAAACAGTTTATCGCAGACTACGAGCTAATCAACATCGAGCCGGCCACTATGGCAGGCCATCCCGCTTGCCAAATCACTTTTGCCGGCAAACATGGGTATACGCCGCTGCGGTTCATTCAGCTCTGCACCTTGAAAAACCACCGGGCCTACGCGATAACTTGTGCGGCTGAGGCCAAAGAGTTCCCCTCCTTCATGGTCCAAGCCCGGCAGGTGATCGACTCCCTGCGCATCGAAGAACGATGAATTTCGTTCTTCCTCGTTTTCAGTGCGCCCGCCGTCCTGGCGCCACCAGCAGTAGGATGAAAACGACATGTCTCTTGAAGCGTATTGACCGGCTTCCCGGGACTCCGGCCGCATTATCCAACCCGACGATATGGAGAACATTGCATCTGGAGGTTGTCCGCAATACAAGCTGGTTCTGGCGAAGCTGCTGATGCCGGACCTGTTTCCCCGGCAACTACCCCAACAGTCCTAAAACCACCATCAGTACCGGCACCAGCAAAAGCCCGGGAAGCAGGTTGGCTATCCTAATGTCCGCCAGCTTGAGAGTATTAAGGCCGATACCCAGAATGAGAATACCCCCCAGTGAGGTCAGGTTGCTGAGCATTTCCGGGGTCACATAAGGTTTGACTGCCCCCGCCAGCAGGCTAATGGTTCCCTGGTATAGCAAGACCGGTAGCGAAGAGAACATGACGCCGATGCCCATCGAGGCTGCACAAATAACGGCATAGATACCGTCCAAAAGGGCTTTCACCAGGAGGATATCGATGCGTCCGGTTAAACCGTTCTCGAGGGATCCCATTATAGCCATAGCCCCCACGCAAAACAGGAGACTGGAACTGACAAAGGCCTCGCCGAAGCAACCACCTTCCGGAGAAAACCTGGCTTCCAGCCTGGCTCCGAACACATCCAGCGCCTGCTGAAGGTTCAGCCATTCCCCCACCACGATGCCCAGAATCAGGCTGGTTACAACCACAGTAATATTGTCCGCTTTAGTCCCCATCTGCACCCCCAGAACTACCAGGACGAGGCCCAACCCGTTCAGCAGTCCAATGCGCATCTGTTCAGGAATTCCTTTGCGTAACACCAACCCGAGCAGGCTGGCGAAGACAATGGCCGCCGCGTTTATTACGGTACCCAGCACGGTCACTCCCCCCAAAAGAAAAAATTTCGTGTGCCGGTGCTGCTTCAGGGTTCCTGTTACCCGCGTATTTCCTTCAGTGGCTATCTCCAGAACACAAGGTACAGGTAAGCAGTTGATACCACCACCGAGAGCAGCATCAGCGGAAATCCAATTTTTAAATACTCCACAAATGTTATGTGGCTCCCGTATCTTTCTGCTATCCCTGCCACAATCACATTCGCGGATGCACCAATCAGGGTGCCATTCCCCCCCAGGCAAGCCCCCAGCGACAGCGCCCACCACAGCGACTCCATTGGCATTCCGGCAAGCTCGCCCAGCGCCTGCAGAAGGGGGATCATGGTAGCCACAAACGGAATATTGTCCACAAACGCCGACAGGATAGCCCCCACCCACAGGA
>JAAYAC010000019.1 GCA_012719535.1 Syntrophomonadaceae bacterium
CCCTCATTCCGCCATACCCCCCCTAAACCAAACCTCCCTGTTTTCCGAATATAAACCTGAATACCCATTTGCTCCGGTAATAGACACGGACAAATTGTGAATGAGAGCAAATGTGAGTATGAGTTATAGATTTATTAGTGTCTGTTGTCATTTCATAGCGGGAGGGTAAGGTTATGAGACGTTATCCCGCCTGGCTGGTCTGGTTGCTAGTCTTCATATTTACTACGGTTCCGGTACTGCCGGTACAGGCGGCTACGCCTACCGTGAGCAGTGTGAGCCCGGGTATCGTATCAGCCGGCGGCGGGGATATTGTCATTTATGGCAGCAACCTGGGTGACCCCGGCACAAAGGTGGTGTTGCAGATCGGGGCCGAAACCGTCATTGTCCCCGACGACGGGGGGGCCATAAGGCTCACCACCGCGAACATGCTGATAGTTACCGTGCCCGCGCACGGAGTAGACATTACCGGCATCAAACAGGTGAACAGCCTGGTAGTGAGCCATACTACCGGTACCTCCGTCCCGTATCTCAATCCTTTCCGGTACATGGCCACGCCGAGTATTACTCATAGCTACCCGTTTACGGTAGTCTCCAGGTACGACAGCAGTGGTAATCCGTCGCAGGCTGAGGCCGATAAGAAAACCTACCTGAAAATCGAAGGGGGGTACCTGGATTGGGTGGACAAAGTCTACCTCAAGGAAAAGGATACCCCCGACGGTTCTGCTTTCAAGTTTGGCAATTTTCCCAACCCCGCCGGGGAAATCTACCGGGATAGTACCGATGGCGGCATTTACATAGAGGTAAGCACCTTGCTGCGGGGCAGGGAAGTACAGGTTAAGGTGGAAAACTCCGGGGGATACGCCAGCGAATGGGTGGATTCCGTTTACTACAATGTACCCCTTCCCTATGTAACGACATTCTATCCCAGCCCCAATCCTATCTTTGCCGGCAGTACCCTAACCATCAACGGGGCCAACTTTCTGAATGGTGATCCCCTCAAGACCAAGGTTTATGTAGCGGGGACGCAAGTGGTGCCGGAAGCTGTTTATGACGGCATGATAAAACTGACGGTCCCCAGTCCCCAGCCCGGCAACCGGGATCTGAAGATAGAGGTCTGGAGCACCGACGGGACCAGGCGACAAGGGTCGGCCATATACAAAAACGCCGTAGATGTGCGCATAAAACCGGCCGGGATCAAGGTAGAACAGGTATTGCCCAACCATGGCCCCGTGGCCGGAGGCAACACGGTTATCGTGGTAGGAGAGAAGTTTGACCAGACCATGACGGTGGCCTTTGAGATCAACGGGCACGCACTGGTTGCCCCGGTCTGCAACTCCATCACCCCCCCACCTTATCTTTCCCCGGAAAAGACTGCTTTCCAGGTTACGGTGCCTGCTTCCTACGGAGGGGCCCAGGGGGCTGCGGTAGTCAAGATAGTTGACCGGAACAATCCTCAAGTTGTCTATACCCAACAACCTAACCTTTATTTCTATTCCACCGCTGCCCAGTACCTGAATGTGGAGTCCATCGCGCCCACCAGCGCTCCATTTGATCAACCTACCCGGATTCAGCTGCAAGGGCAGTACTTTACTTACTTCCGGAAGGCTGAATCCACCAAATACGTCAGGGGGGAAGACGGGAGTCTAACGGTGATAGGCGATGTGTACGATATTCCTGCCAGTCCGGGTGTTACCCGGCTCAAGCTGGTAGAAGATATCCCGTCGTACTACGACGGTCATGATTTCCGCATTACCCGTACCGTAACGGTGACCATGGGAGGAATTCCCGCCGTGATTCAGGGCATCAAGACCGTGGGAAACATCCAGTACCTGGACGCGGACACCGGTTCCTACCCCCTGGGGGACAAACCGAGTGAACAGGTAAATGTGGTGGTCAGTATCAACGAGGAGACGGAGTACTGGGACGCTGCTACCAATCAGTGGGTGGCGTGCGTGGATCAGACCTTCTACCCGCTCAATGAGGCCGATACCCTGACCAACGCTTTCTGCTTTATGCGTTCTTACCCGGCTCCCGAGATTATTTCAGTAACGCCCGCGTGGGGACCTAACCTTTCTCCCGCCGAGGTTGCCATTGAGGGCTACAACTTCTACGCAGGGGTAACGGTGACATTTGGCGGGCGGGCCGCCACCGTGCTGGCGATTGAGCATGGTCCTTTCGATCCAGGCAAGGGTCCCCGGCTCACTCTGCGGGTAAAGGCCCCGGTGTCTGAACAGAAAGGGGAGGTGCCGGTTGTTGTCACCAATATTGATGGCAAATCGGCCACCGGCAACTACACCTATGTCAGTAGTCCGGCCATTAGGGACATCAGCCCCAACGTAGGCCCGAAGACCGGGGGCAACTACATAACCATAAGTGGCGAGTGCTTCATGTACGGAGCCGGGGTGTTAATCGGCAATACCCTGATCTGTAAAGACGAGAATTCCGGTGTTCTGGCGGCCCTACAGGAGGCTGATTTCCAAGCGACGCTTCCTGCCGTTAGTTCTGTAGTTTACGACAGTTTTCGGGTCATCGGCCCGGATGGGGTAGAGCTGGAGGACTACAACCGGAATCCGGACGGGGTTAAGATCGTACTAAAGGTTCCGGCCGCCGCTGTGGCCGGCAGCAAGGAGGTTACGGTTATCAACCCCGACCGGGGTGTGGCCCGGTTGGTAAACGGCTACGAGTACAAGCCGGTGGGAGGGCCGGTCCCTGTTATAACCGGGATCCAACCCCAGGAAGGAAGTGTAGCCGGGGGCGAAGAAGTGGTCATAACCGGCAGCGGCTTCCTGGAGAAGGCTTACAGCCAGTCTACCGGCTACGGCGTTATGGTAACGATAGATGGGGCCCCGGCCACGGTCACGGGCATCACCGATGCCAACCAGAAGATCACCATTATTACCCCGCCGGGCACGCGAGTCGATGAATGGGTTCCTGTGCAGGTAATCAACGTTTCGCCGGATGGGGTGGGTATGGCGGAAAAATCCCTGCCCGGAGAAGGGTTTCGGTACCACCGGGTGCTGACTCTGCCGGTCATAACCGGCTTTACCCCCCGGCACGGTCAGGCCGGAACCATGGTTACCGTTTTCGGCCACGATTTGGCGGTCAGCGATCAGACCCGGGTGATTTTCGGCACAGTGGAACTGGGTAGCACCCAGGGAGTTCTGGTAGCCGACAGCACCCGCCTCGTATTCCCGGTACCCGGGCAGGACGCTGAGGGGCGGCCACTGGCGCCCGGGCCTTATGAGCTTAAGGTGAAAAACCCCGACACCGGAACGGCTACCGCGGCGGAAAAGTTTACGCTACAGATTCCCTCTAGCCGGCCGCGTATCGAGGATGTCGACGGCGACGGGGTAGCTATCAAGCCTGCCCAGGGTTCCAGCTTGGGGGGGACAGATATCGTGGTAGAAGGGTATGACTTGCACCAGGGCCTGGAATTATATATTGGCGGGCAACTGGCCACCAACATTCGGGTGCAGCTTGTGAAGTTTGAAAACGGGGTATGGACCCAGTGTGTGATCAGGGCCAAGACTCCTGCTCTGGCCCGGGGACAGGCGCCCGGACCGGTCGACGTACTGGTGGTCAACCCGGACGGCGGCTCTGCGCGCGCGGCAGGCGCGTTTACCTATAAAACCCCGGCCAGCAGTCCGGTCATAACTTCGGTTGAACCCAACAAGGGGCCCTCTGCCGGCAACCAGGACGTGTGGATAAATGGTGACGATTTCCGGGTGGCCAGAGACGGCAGTAATCAGATAATTGCTTGGCCGGTGGTTACCTTCGGGGGTTACGAGGCTATGGTCATCAAGGACGACACCATCACGCGCAGCCAGGGGAAGCAGCTCCGGGTTAAAACCCCGGCTTATCCCGGGGGTGGCGCCGTGGAGGTGACCATAACCAACCCGGATCCGTACAATGGCAGCTTTACTCTGGGCAAAGGTTACACCTATGAAGCATCCAGGCCCACCATCACTGCTGTGACGCCCAACAGGTTTGCCAGAAGCCATGCGAGTTTCGGGACCATCACGGGTGCGCAGTTTGTCTTGCCCCGCACCGAACCCGATCCGGTTCATCCGGGCCAGACTGTTACTATTCCCGGGACTGACGTACTGCTAAGCGATGCCAGCGGCTCCGTATTCACCTCGCTGGCCGGGCAAACCACCATGGAAGGAACCGTTTACGAGAATGTGTACGTGATCGACGATACCCAAATCAGGGTAATAATTCCCCCGGCGGAGCGGGTCGGGCCCCGTACCCTGCGGGTAAAGAACCCGGACGGTGGCCAGGCCGATTATACCATTGAGTACATTTCTCCGGTGGTGGAACCTACCATAACCAGTATTGACCCGTCAGAGGGCAGCTGCCAGGGCGGGACTAATGTCGCCATAACCGGTACCAATTTCAGGGATCAGGTGGAGGTATACTTTGGCACCCAACCGGCGACGGTGTTGGAGAAGTCGGCTACCCGGCTGGTAGTACGTACCCCTGCTTACACCCTCCCCCGAGCCGTGGATAGTGTCGCGGTCAATGTCACCGTGACCAATACTGCGGACTACGGCAGTGTCACCATGATGAACGGGTTTACCTACCGGCGGGTGGAGAGCCAGCCGATCATCAAAGCGATAACCCCGGATAAGGGTAGTACCCAGGGCGGGACCACGGTGGTTATCGACGGGGATAATTTCCGCAGCGGCTGCCGGGTATTCTTTGGGACCGTGGAGGCAACATCGGTCACTTACAACAGTTATAACAAATTAACGGTGCTCACTCCCCCCCACGCCAAAGGGGCGGTGGACGTGGCCGTTAGAAATCCGGCTCCCGATTATGCGGAGGCCATCAAACCGAACGGGTTCACCTTTGAAGAAACCGTGTCCCCTGTTCCCACCGACTTTGATGGAATACTCTGGAACAGGCGAGCCATCAAACTGTTCTGGACGGCTTCTTCCGTGCCGGGCAACTACGAGATTTATGTAAGCACCAGTTCCAGTGAGGCATCGCGCGAGTATCTCGGGTCCACGGATAAAACGGAATACATGTTCGAGGATATCGAGGGAGGGCGACGCTATTATTTCTGGATGCGGACCGTCAACCAGCATGGGGCCTCCAACTTCGTGGCGTGCCGTACCTTCCCCATCTATGTTTCCGCTGAGGACGTAACCAACCGGCCGCCAACAGCCAGGATAGATGCCAATAACTCGCAGGTTAACCAGAACGGTAAAGTCCTGAACATTGTGGTGGGCCGGGATATTGTGTTCTGGCGTTATCCCTATTATGATATCACGCTGGATGCAGCCCAGAGGGCATGTACGGAGATAGAAATCCTGATTCCGGGCGAAGGGCTGGAAAAAAACCCCTCCACTACTATCCGGGTGGCAGGCAACCGTTTCAGACTCCATATCCCCTTAGGGGTGTTAAATACCTTTGAGTACCAGGAGTTCAGGCGCATCGTTCCGGAGGCGTATGTTCACCTGCGTTTATCCCCGGTGGCCTCCGGTTACCTGGAGTCCGTGGGAGCCAACCAGCCTGGGCGTAGCATTGCCGGCGGCTTCCAGGTGGAAGCCGGGCTGCAATCCGACACCGGGAATGCTGAAGTCAACTTTTTTGCCGGTGCAGTGCGCGTAGCCTGGCCGGCCAGCAGGACGGCACTGACCGGGGCGACGGCTTACTACTATGACCGCAGCAGCCTAACCTGGCAGCAGGCTACCAGCTACAGTGACGGTGTTTCCGGAATGGTTGATGTGTCCGTAAACCGGCCGGATGTGTACATGATATTTCAATAACCAGGCGGGAGTGCTATGAAAAGAAGCATCTTATGGCTAGTGCTAATGTCAATCCTGCTGGGCTTATGGGGCCCGGGGCCGGTACAAGCGGTCGATAGCTTCTATGGAACCGTTTATGTGGACGCTTTATACAAGAATGCACTGTTCACGGACGTTGCCAACCATTGGGCGCGCGATGCCATATGCCGGATGGCTGCCCTGGGGGTGGTGCGGGAAGGCAGCAACTACTACCGCCCGGAAGCTTATGTCAGTAAAGAGGACGCGATGGGTATGCTGTTTCGCCTGGCCGACCAGGAAGGAGCTGCCCAGCAGCTGAAGGTGAATGAGGAGACTGGCCATCGTAATCCCTGGGGAGTCAATTATGCGGCAATGGCCGTGAGGCTGGGGATAATAACCGCACCGGAAAGAAGTACTATAAACTGGCGGGCGGCAGCTACCCGGGAAGAGGTTGCCTACTGGATGGCGCGGATCTTGAACTTTGCGCCCGTCTACGGCCGGGGACAGCAAGCCGTATACAGCTACCGGGACTGGAACAGGTTCGACAAAGCCAGGTTGCCCTACTGCGAGGCGGTCATCGGAGCCAAGATCATGACCGGACGTACGGAAGGCTGGTTCTATCCGCAACAGGGCATCCGACGGGGAGAGCTGGCGGTGGCCCTGGACCGGGCTGCATCGGTGTTCCTGCCCACCAAGGGGTTCAAGTACCTGCAGGGGACTGTGGCCTACGCCAACTCCTGGGATACCTCGGGAGCCGGACCGGCCGGCAGCTACTACCAGGTGGTACGGGAGGACGGTACGAGTTTCTATCTGGTCGCCGATACCAACAAGGATTTTCTGGTCTACAAGAACCATGTACTGGGCCGCAGCAACCTTCTCGAGACAGGAGACAGTGTCCAGGTGCTGGCAGGTCCGCAAAACGATGTGGTATTGGTTGAAGCCAGCTCCGGTTTACAGGGTATAATCAACGGGATATTTGATTACCTGGATCAGGGGGCCGGCAAACTTTACCTGACCGGGTGGGATGGAAAATCCTACACCGTAAACCTGAGCCCCTTGTGCCGGGTGAGCCTGAGCGGTTACCCGGCCGGGTTAAACGACCTGGTTCCGGGCCAGCAGGTGTCAGTTTTTCTGAACGGCGCTCAGGTTGCCGAGGTGAGGGGGACTGTAAACTACGCGTCTTCGGGGACCTTGCCCCGCGATACCCTGGCTGCTTACGGAGCACTGTTTAACAAGACCCCGGATACGATAAGTGTGCGGGATGACAACGGCTATCCCCATACCTATACCCTGACGGCGGACACCAGGTATTACATCAATGGTGTTTCTGCCGGTTACTACGACCTGAAAACAGGTGATTACCTTAAACTGACCCTGGACAGCAACAGCCGGGTTATAAGGGTGGATGTGCGCAGCGATAGCGGCGGGTACAAGATTTACCGCGGGCGGCTCTTTGATGTGAGGAGTGTATTCAGGGAGATACAGTTTGACACTCTCCTGCGGTACGAAAATGGCACCCTCAACGACGTCGAGGGCAGTCTCACCCTGGATGTGGGCGACGACCTGGAAGCGTACAGCCCGGAGGGTAAACTGACCCTGCTGGAACTCGAAAAATACCGGGGTGAAGAAGCTTTCTTTGTAACTGCCCGTCGGGATGACCGGGAGCAGGTCATCAAACTTGTCTTGCGCGGGGACTCGGAAAGACGGATAACCGGCCAGGTTCAGGAAACCAACCCGTATTTGAACAGCTTCACCATTAAGTACGAACCCGACCGGATTACCTATGATAACGGCACCATCGTCATCAGCCGTGACCGGCTGCTCGACGGGGATTCCATCAAGGCCGGGGATGACGCAGTCATATTTGCCACGCGCGACAGCGGCAGCACGGTCAAGGCCCGGCTGGTGGTTCTCAACACCGTTGACGAGTCCAGGTATGAAATCTGTAAGGGCATCCTCGAACGGGTACTTTCCCGCAGCAAGTTCGAGGTGGACTCGGCCAGCAAGCTTAGTAACCATGAATGGCGCAGCGACTCCAGCTACCCACAGTACTTCTACGATTCTTTGACCAGGTTTGTGTATACCGACGGCAGCGGAAATGTGCAGCGTATGAACGATTACCAGTTCTATGACCGCGACCAGGACTTCCAGGATAAGGATGTGCGTATCATTGCCGATGGTGACCGGGCTCTGGCGGTAATGGTGTTTGATGGTTTCACCATCAGCAACGAGGTGGTAACCAGGGGAACCATCACCGATATCAGCTCGGACAGCATGGTGCTCGGCAGCCTCAGTAACTGGTCCAGTTATAGCAACCGCTGGGAGGGGCAGTCAGGGGAACTGACCTTGAAGCTGAAGTACGCGGTGGCCGTTAAGAACGGCCAGGCCCGGGAGCCGGGTACACTGGCGGTGGGAGACCCGGTTTACGTATTGCGGGGTTCAGTATCCGGGGGCGGCAGTGACATATACGCCCTACAAATGCTGGTGGAGTGAGATTGAACTTATGGAACGAAATGTCTATCTTTTCATAATCATTATCTTGCTTGCTCTGGGCAGTACACTGGGGGCAACCGGAGAAGCCTGGGCCTTCTCGGGCTTTGAACTGGGGGTTTCCGCCACCCGGGAATACAAGGAGCTGGTGTTCTTAGGAGGAACCCCGACAGTATTCAAGGGCACTTTGAAAGAAACCACCAAGTCCAGGGACGATACGGTACAGACCAGCCTGACCTACAAACTGGAGGAAGTGGCCGGGAAGGGTAAGCTAACCCGTTCCGTAAAGTTTACTTCCCAGGTGGAAAAAAGGGGCAACCAGGAAGTACATGTAACCCGGGTGTATAGCTACACGGAGAGTGTCGATATCGGGGGTCTGAAGCTTAAACTGAAGACAGACGGGGTGTTCCTTAACAGTTCACAGGTAATCGATCACCAGCCGGCGGTCGATTTCATCACCCGTAACTGGTATATCAAGAAGGTATACGAAGCAGGCAGGGGGCAGGGCGGGATCACTGTGGAGATGAGCGGCAGCGCCGAAGGTTATGGCAATGCCTGGGGACGAGGGGAAACCGGAACCGTTCAGATCAGCTTGAGCGGGGAATTGACATCCTCAAACGGTAATCAGGCCCCGGTGACCACTCGCTGGCAGGGCTCGGCCCGGGTGGTCATGAACGATACCTCCTCTCGCAGCCTGGTGTATGTCCCGACCGGGCCTGAACTGATAAGCTTTACTGGGGGCTTTGTGGACGAAACCCGTCGCGAGCAGGTGTTGACTGCCACGTATGATTTACCCGCGGCCAGCAACGGGGGTTTGGACAACAGTGTCAGAAACCATGGCGAGTACAGCATGTCGGCCACTTCGCCTCCCGGGATCAAGCGCCTGTTTGTCAGGGAGTTCCGGGATCTGCGGGGTCACTGGGCACGCCAGGAGATTGAGTCTCTTTGTGGCCTGGGAGCATTTGACCTGCAGGGAGACTTCTTCCAACCCGGCCTGCCGGTCCGGCGCGGAGAATTCATCAAGGCCCTGGTAGTGGTGGCGGGACTGACCCCCCAAGAGGAAACAAGTGCCCCGGCCCGGAACCAGCGGGGCAAGGCCCCAGCGGAAGAGGCGTTGTTCTATGATGTTGATACCAGCAGTCCTTACTATACATACGTACAGGTGGCCGGGAAAAAAGGGCTGGTAGAGGGCAGCGGCAAAGTGTTCAGGCCCAACGCCAACCTGACCCGGGCGGAGGCAGTTACCATATTGGTCAAGGCAATGGGGTTGGAAAACCTGGCCCCCACGCCGGCGTACTCCACCGGGTTTTACGATGACCACCAGATCCCGCTATGGGCCCGGGACGCGGTTTATGTGGCTCAGTCTTACGGTTTGATCCGGGGGGATTTCGTGGGCGGGACGAAGATGTTTCGGCCGCAGGATGCCGTCACCCGGGCGGAAGCTGCCGCCATGCTCGACAAGTTTAGGGACTACCTCAATCGTGACTTCCGCAAAGACTACCGGGACCGGCTGTACGAATTTGCGAATTGACAGGCTAGTTATCAGCGTCTGTTTGCGGGGCTGATTTTAATTATCCTGGGTGCGGGGGAAAGCTAGTGAGGAGGATAATAACCTACCTGGGGATAGCGGTCCTGGGAGTCGTTGGAGCCGTGTTTTTTCTTCACCTGGGTGATAGCTCTGCCGGGGGAAGCTGGCTGGTGAGTAAACAGGCAGGAAATGCTGCGGGAGAAAGTTTTCCCCCCAGTCAGGAAACTACCTACCGGATGGGTCTCTACCTGGACACCGCTTCCCTGGGTATTTACGGGAAAAGTGTCATTGAAACCAGGAACAACCTTTCCCACCCGCTGGAAGACCTCTATTTTACCGTTTACCCTAACGCATTCCAGACCCGGGAGCACACGCCTGCACCTATCTCCGCCTACCGCGGGGGATTTGACCCGGGATGGTTGCAGGTAACGGAGGTCCGGGTAAATGGTCGTCCCGCGGAATTCACGATGCAAGACATTTCGCTCCGGGTTCTTCTGGCGGAGGATGTACTTCCCGGTCAGCACTTGAGTATAACGATGAACTGGAAGGGGAAAATCCCGCGGGCGGCGTACCGCTACGGGGCACAGGACGGGGTCATCATGCTGGGCAATTTTTACCCGGCGCTCAACGTTCGGCAGGGAGATAAATGGCTGCTTGCCGCCAACACCGCGTTCGGGGACCCGTTCTGCTGGCCGTGTGCTGATTTCCAGGTAAAGATTAATGTTCCTTCCGAGTACCAGGTCATTTCCACCGGGACCACCCTGAGTCGAGAAGCCGAGGCCAGTGGCCGGGATACGGTGTTGATTGAAGCACCCCGGGCCCGCGACTTTGCCCTGGTGGCCTGCTGGCAGCACCTGGAGTTGTCAGCGGAGCTGATGGGAGTTACCGTCAAGTGCCACGTGTTACCGACAGACCAGGCGACCGGCCGTCAGGTCCTGGCCAGAGCTACCAAAGTGTTGAAGTACTTTGCCTGTACCTTCGGGTCCTACCCTTACCCCGAAATAGATATTGTTCAGGTACCTATGGAGGGGTTCCAGGGCATGGAGTATTCGGGGCTGGTCTTCCTGCGGGACGAGGTTTGGCACCCGTCTTACGGGGATGAAAGGCGAGATTTCCTGGTGGCCCACGAGCTAGCTCACCAGTGGTGGTTTGGCCTGGTCGGCAACGACCAGCTCAGAGAGCCCTGGCTCGACGAAGGATTGGCCAACTGGTCGGCACGCCGTTACCTCAAGGAGATGGAAGGCAAGGAGTACCCGGCCAGGTATGATGTCCACCACAACACCAACCTGGCTCGCGAATTGGGACAGATGGGATCGCGCCACGAGTATCTTGGCACCGCCTATAATGACGGGGAGGCGTTCTGGTTGGCTCTGGAAGGAGAACTGGGCGAAGCAAAGGTTACGCAGATCTTGCGCAGTTACCTGGCCAGCTATCGCTACCGGATCGCTTCCGCCCGTGACCTAAGGGATATCATAGAAAAAGAAGCATGCCGGGATATGTCACCGTTTTTTGAAAAATGGTTCAGCGACTAAGGACAGGCAGGAGAAACGAACCTGCTTGGTGAATCACCTATGGGAAGGAGTAGTGAACCTGTGGCTCCTGATACGGAGGTGATTTAATGGAAAACCCGGCATTTCTATATACTTTGATAAACAAGCTGTTTCTAGCTGCCAGCGAAACCCTGCAGGAAGTTCCGGGTGGCGATGTTTCCCTGGAAAATATCATAGAGAATCTTTCCAGGAGGGTGTTTGATGAGTTCAAGAGAGACTACTACCCCAGGGGAACCAGTCCCAAGGATTTCGCCACTGCCTGGATAAGGGTACTGGGGAAACAAGGTTTTCTGGCGGAAAGTCATTACGAGTTCGTCGAGGAAGGGGATAACCTCAAGGTGGCCATCTTCAATGGCAGCTGTGCCTACCGTGAGTATTGCCACCAAGCGGAAAGAGAGGGTATCCTATTTATATGTCCGCGGATGACCAGCATCAAGTGGGTTATTGCCCGTTCGCTAGAAAAGCCTTACCGGGTGACCCCGGAAGCGATAATTCACAGCGACGTGTGTGTAGGGACCATTCATCTGTAAGGGAAGTTGATTCGGGGTAGTGCCCTTTTTTGAAAGTATCAGCGTGCATTTTGCGGTTCCAAAACCATTTTCCATAGCAGCCAGCCGTGGGAATTGCCCGGGGCTGGCTGTCAACTGTCTCGCGGGAATGCCCCGGTTTTACAGGTTGCCCCCGCAGGCTCTCAAGATACCAGCCGCCTGCTCTGCTTCTGCTGGCGGCGCTACTACGGTTACCAGCCAGCGGTAGCCCACTTCCCAAGGCTCGAGCAAGGTGTCGTCACCCAGCTGGGAGAGGGAGTTGATAAGGTGATAACTCCCCGGGTCATCGATACCGTCGGTGGCGGGGACTTTAGCGAGGCTGGTTTCCTTAAAGCCCCGTTCATTCAGCAGGTGCACGGCGCGGGAGGCCATGCGGTTGCTGGGGAAATAAGCCAATACGGCGCGCTCGTTTCCATCAAGCTGCATTATCTCAAACCCCCTTTTAAAATTAGTGTTTCCCAGCCATAATTTTATATGGGGGTAAAATCATACATTGGCAGGGAGGACTACTATGAATCTGGTGGAGAATATCCAGGGGCAGTTGCGGAAAAGGGTGGAAGCTGCGTTGCAGGTTGCCAGGGACGAGGGGCAACTTTCGTTCCAGGAAGTGCCACCGTTTATTATCGAGGTTCCCCGAGAAAAGCAGCATGGAGACTATGCGTGTAACGTGGCCATGTTGCTGGCCAGGCAGGCCCGGATGGCGCCACCCCGAATCGCGGCCATGCTCGCCGGTTACCTTGGTGCAGCGGGAGATACCCTCATCGACCGCGTAGAGGTGGCCGGGGCGGGGTTCATTAATTTCTTTCTCAAAGATGACTGGCTGTTCGATGTTCCCCGGGTGGTATGGGAGAACGGGACCAAATACGGATGGGCAGCTCCCCGGGGAAAGAAGGTCCAGGTGGAATTTGTCAGTGCTAACCCCACCGGCAATCTTCACATGGGCAACGCCCGGGGCGGGGCGCTGGGGGACAGCCTGGCAAACATCTTGAGTATGGCCGGTTACGAGGTCGAAAGGGAGTACTACATAAACGATGCCGGCAACCAGATTGAACTGTTTGGTCTATCCCTAGAGGCGCGCTACCTGGAGATGTGTGGGCGTGAATTCCAGTTTCCCGAGGGCGGCTATGCCGGGGAAGACGTAGCGGAGACCGTCCGTCATTTTATACAGCACCAAGGTGATTCCCTGGCAGACGTGGAACCCGGGCTACGGCGGAAAAAGCTTATCGAGTTTGCCCTGCAAGAAAAGCTGGATTACATTAAGGCTACCCTGAAGGAATTTGGTATCAACTATGACGTCTGGTTTAGCGAACAAAGCCTGCACAACTCTGGTAAAATAGAAGAGGTGGTCAATGAACTCAGGGAGCGGGGGTACCTGTACGAAAAGGAAGGGGCCTGGTGGTTCAAAACCGGGAATGGCGAGGACGAAAAGGACGAGGTAGTTATCCGTAATAACGGTGTGCCCACCTACTTCGCGGCTGATATCGCTTACCACAAAAACAAGTTCGAGCGCGGGTTTGACTGGGTAATCAACATTTGGGGTGCGGACCACCACGGTCATGTGGCACGAATGAAGGCGGCCATGGCGGCGCTGGGTTTTGCTCCGGACAAACTGGATGTGATACTGATGCAGCTGGTCAGGTTGTACCGGGGTGGCGAAGTAGTACGGATGTCCAAGCGAACCGGGACCCTGGTGACTTTAAACGAGCTGATTGAGGAAGTGGGGCGGGATGCAGCCCGGTTTTTCTTTGTAATCAGGAGCCCGGACAGCCACCTGGATTTCGACCTGGAACTGGCTAAGAAGGAAAGCCAGGAAAACCCGGTGTACTATGTCCAGTATGCTCACGCCCGTATTTGCAGTATAATTAGACAGGCGGAATCGGCCGGGATTAAATTGCAACACCCGGCCAAGATAAATTTCCGGCTGCTGAAGGAACCGCAGGAACTGGACTTGCTGCGCAAGGTGGCTGAATTCCCCAACGAAATACTGGCAGCAGCCGACACCCTGAGTCCTCACCGGATAGCTAGATATGTTCTGGACCTGGCGGGCATGTTCCACAGTTATTACAACCACTTCCGGGTTTTAAACGAGCGGGAAGAGTTGAGAGATGCCCGTTTGGTGTTGGTTGAAATAGTTAGAAGGACCATCAAGAATTCTCTTAACGCGCTCGGGGTATCTGCCCCGGAAAGGATGTAGGGGGAATAATGGTGACGGGAAAGAAAAGTGAAGCAGATTGGGCGTTTCAGATACTCCAAGAAAAGCAGGGCCCGGTTTCGGCCCGGGAGCTGGTGGAAGATGTTCTGCGCCGCATGAACCGGGAAGTGAATTCCACCAACATGGCCTCAGTGTACACGCAGATTAATCTGGACAACCGTTTGACCCATGTGGGGGATGGGTATTGGGCGATCAGGATAAGATAGGAGGGAAAAAGGTGAAGATCACCTGGTTTGGGCATGCCTGTTTCCTTATCGAGGGCGGTGGACTGAGGATTGTCACCGACCCTTTTGATGCATCGGTGGGGTATGAGGTCCCCGGGGTGAGGGCGGACGTGGTTACCGTCAGCCATGAGCATTACGACCACAACGCGGTCGGCAATGTACATGGCAACCCTCGCGTTATCCGCCAGCCCGGCGAATTCCAGCTTGATGGGGTGACCATAAAGGGAATTCCTACATACCATGACCGGTCGCAAGGAAAACAGCGGGGGAAGAACACCGTGTACGTGTTCAACCTGGAGGGGATGAGTATCGCGCACCTGGGAGACCTGGGGCACGGGTTAACCCCGGACCAGGTAAAAGCCATGGGCCGGCTCGATGTGCTGCTGGTGCCGGTGGGAGGAACGTACACCATTGATGCTCAAGAAGCAGTTCAGGTAGTGAACCAGCTTCAACCACGGGTGGTTATACCCATGCATTTCAAGACTCCACACTCGACGATCAACATTGCGCCAGTTGAGGGTTTTATCCACAACTATGACCGGGTAGCCAAAAGGCCTTATCTGGAGATGAGTGCCCCGGAACCGGGAACCGAAATGAAGGTAATATTGCTTGATTACGTGCATTCTGGTAAGGCGGGGAGTAGCCCCGCCTGATTTTGGGCCTGGCGGACAGAGTTATAAGGGGATGCTCTTTATTCGAAAAAGGGGGAGCAGGAATTGACCAAGTTTATCTTTGTAACAGGGGGAGTAGTTTCTTCTCTGGGAAAAGGTATCACCGCCGCTTCTTTGGGAAGGCTTTTGAAGAGCCGGGGACTCAAAGTATCCCTGCAGAAGTTCGACCCATATATTAACGTAGATCCGGGGACCATGAGCCCTTACCAGCACGGCGAGGTATTTGTAACCGAGGACGGCGCGGAGACCGACTTGGATGTTGGCCATTATGAACGGTTTATAGATGAAAACCTGAGTCGCAACGCCAATGTCACGACCGGCCAGGTCTATGAAGCGGTTATCAACAAGGAAAGAAGAGGAGATTATCTGGGTCAGACTGTTCAGGTAATCCCGCACATTACCAACGAGATTAAGGATCGCATCATCCAGGTGGCTAAGGAATGCCAGCCCGATGTGGTCATCACAGAGATCGGCGGCACGGTAGGTGATATCGAATCCCTGCCCTTCCTGGAGGCCATTCGGCAGCTGAAGGCGGATGTGGGTAGAGAAAATGTACTGTACGTGCATGTCACTCTCATTCCTTATATCAAGGTCGCCGGCGAGTTGAAGACCAAGCCCAGCCAGCACAGCGTTAAAGAACTGCGCAGCATCGGGATCCAGCCGGATATCCTGGTATGCCGTACGGAGATGCAACTTTCCCGGGAACTGCGGGCCAAGCTGGCCCTGTTCTGCGACGTTGATGAGGAAGCGGTCATCCAGGCGTTGGATGTTTCCACCATCTATGAAGTTCCTGTCATGTTTAGGGAGGAGGGGCTGGATGAAATAGTGGTCAGGCGACTGGGTATTTCTTGTCCGCCCGCTGACCTGAACGAGTGGCGCCAAATGGTGGCCCACATGAAAAACCCGCGCGGGGAGGTAACGGGGGCGCGCGTCGGGAAGTACGTGGAGCTGCCCGACGCGTACCTGAGCCTGGTCGAGTCATTGCACCACGCCGGGACCCATCACCAGGTAAGGGTAAATGTCAAGTGGGTTTATGCCGAGCAGGTTGAAAGGGAAGGCGTGGCAGCGTTGGCCGACGCTGATGCGATTCTTGTCCCGGGTGGTTTTGGAGAACGCGGGGTGGAAGGGAAGATTCGCGCCATCCGGTACGCCAGGGAAAATAAAGTACCTCTCCTGGGTATCTGCCTGGGGATGCAGTGCGCGGTTATCGAGTTTGCCCGGAATGTTTGCGGGATGGCGGGCGCTCACAGTTCGGAGTTTATGCCCGATACTCCCTACCCGGTAATTGACCTGCTGCCCGAGCAAAAAGATGTTAAAGCCAAAGGTGGAACCATGCGGCTGGGAGGCTACCTTTGCCGTCTGGCAGAGGGCACCAGGGCTCGAGAGGCCTATCAGGTGGAACAGGTGGTGGAAAGACACCGTCACCGTTATGAGTTCAATAACTTGTACCTGGAGAGACTGGAGCAGATGGGAATGGTAGTCAGCGGTATTTCCCCGGGACGAAACCTGGTGGAAATTATTGAACTGCGAAATCACCCCTGGTTTGTAGCTTGTCAGTTTCACCCGGAATTCAAATCTCGCCCTAATCGGCCTCATCCGCTGTTTCGAGATTTTATCCGGGCAGCTTACCGGAACAACCAGGCCAAACAACAGAGTTAGTCATAAGACAGACGGCCCACCCTGGTGGGTGGGCCGTCCGCCGTTCGCCTTGCAGCAACACTCTCAGCGGTTATTCAGGTTCGGTGTCATTGTTTCTCTTTCTCGGACTACCTCTTTCTTCAGTCTACCAGTAGTCTATTCGTCTCCGCCACATTTTATCCCTGCTCAGCTATTCGGTAATCAGACAGGAATTCCTGCTTGTTGGAGAAGTTTTTCCTTCTGGCAGGTCTGTTTAAGGTGAAAGCTATAGCCTGCGCAGGATGTGGTTCCTGCTCAGCCAGGTAGGGTTCTACGTCTAAGAGACAAGCAAACCGGTTGCGAGATTCTTTCGAGGGAGATTACAATGTACGAGATCCGCGTATTGAACGAGGGGGACCGTGAGCGATTTAGCGAATTCGTGTCCCGCCATCCCAAAGGGCATATTCTGCAGACCTGGGAATGGGGCCGGGTCAAGGCCAGCACCGGATGGCAGCCGGTGCCGCTGGTTATGGAGAAAAGCGGCATTATAGTTGGAGCCATGATGATACTAAAAAGGCGTATTCCTCTTCCCCTGTGTAACCGGTGCATTTTCTATGCTCCCCGGGGGCCAGTGGTGGATTACCATGACCGGGAGCGGGTTAATGCCCTCCTGGAGGGGGCCCAGGCTGTGGCCCGCCAGCACGGGGCCATTTTCTTGAAGATCGACCCGGATATACCGGTGCAAGACACGGTTTTCACGGCGATGCTTAAAGAAAACGGCTTCAGGAAAACGGTCACCGCGGAAGGCTTCGAGGGAGTTCAACCCACCTTTGTCTTCCGCCTGGACATTACTCCTTCCGAGGACGAACTGCTGGCCAACATGGCCCCCAAAACCCGCTACAACATACGCCTGGCCGCGCGTAAGGGGGTAAAGATCTACCAGGTCGAGGATAAGCAAGAGTTGAAAACATTCTACGAGCTGCTGAAAGAAACTGCCCAGCGGGACAAATTCCTCATCCGGGGATACGAATACTTCAGTACCATATGGGAGGAGCTAGTTACCCGCGACCTCGCCAGGTTTTTCCTGGCAGAGTACCAGGGTAAGGCGGTGGCGGGAACGCTGGCCCTCAAACTGGGGGATAAAGCCTGGTACAGCTATGGTGCGTCAAGTAATGAACACCGGAATGTCATGCCCAATTACTTGATCCAGTGGACCATGATCCGGTGGGCTCGGGAAAACGGGTGCACGCTGTACGATTTCCGAGGGGTCTCGGGAGATCTTTCCGAGGACAACCCCCTGTACGGGCTGTACAGGTTTAAGAAGGGTTTTAATGGTGATTTCGTGGAGTTTGTAGGGGAATGGGACAAGGTTTATTCTCCCTTTTTCTACTGGCTGTGGAGCAAAGTACTGCCCCTCTACTACCGGAGCGTCCGCTGGCTTATCCGCTTCAAGAAGGCCCTGCTGGGAAGGTGAGGAACGTGAGCTCGTGGTCTTTTAACCGTTGGATTGAGGTAAATACCGACGCACTGGTTCATAACCTGCAGGAGGTCCGGAGCCTGCTGAAGGGGAACACCCGCATAATCGCGGTACTGAAGGCGGAGGCGTACGGGCTGGGAGCGGTGGAGACCGCACGGGTTCTGGCCCGACACGGAGTAGACTACTTTGCGGTCAGCTTTGTTCACGAAGCAGTGGAGATGCGCCGCAATGGTATTGAGGGCAGTATCCTGGTATTCTCCCCGGCCAGCCCGGTCGAGGCACGAACGGCGCTGGAACAGGACCTTACCCTTACGGTGGCCAGCCTGGCCGACTACCAGCTCTTATCAACGGTAACCTCCGGCTGTAACCGGCGCTTGAGAATACACCTCAAGCTGGATACCGGGCTGGGACGTTTCGGCCTGCGCCAACCGGAAGCCCTGGAGGTGGCCCGTCTTGTCCAGGCGAATGGACACCTGTACCTGGAAGGGGTGTATACTCATTTCGCCGAGGCGGCGGCACGTAGCCCGCGCTATACCTTCAGGCAGTTTACCAGTTTTCAGAAGGCGCTCCGCGATATGGCGCGGGAAGGTATCGAGATTCCCATCCGGCATTGCTGCAACAGTGCAGCCGCTCTCAGGTTCCCCGCGATGCACCTGGACGCCGTGCGCATCGGGACCCTTCTGGGGGGACAGTACCCCGCCGGTCATGTGCCCACCCCTTTGCGGTTGCATAATCCTTATCGCTTTAAGGCCCGGGTCGTAGCGGTAAGAGAGCTTCCCCCCGGGAGTTACCTGGGATACTACCGTACCTACCGGACCCCGAAGCCTGTTCGGGTAGCGGTGGTCCCGGTGGGATTTGCCGATGGGTTGGGGATGGAGGCCGTGTCCCGCCCGGGTAGCCTGCTGGACCTTCTGAAGATAGTGGCCAAGCTGGCCGGTTCTTACCTGAACTTCAAACGGTTGGCCCTGAAGGTGAAGCTCGAGGGAGGAGATTACCTGGTACGAGGGAAAGTCTTTATGCAGTTTTGCCTGGTGGAGTTCCCGGTCGGTTTTCCCCTCAAGGTGGGCGACGTGGTTGAGGTCCCGGTGAAACGGACGCTGGCCGCAAGGGATGTTGCCCGCATATACCTTCAGGGTGGCACACCAGCCAGCGTAGAAGTGACGGAAAAGAGGACAGCCAGCGTCAGCGAGGAGGTTAGCGTTTGAAGCAGAGACTCTTGACAGGTTTCATTATTGCCTTTTGCTTGGTGGTGCTGGTTGTGGCGGTAAGGTGGAGCCCACCGGCTTCCAGCAGCCGGAATGTTTCCGAATCCATAGGAGTAATCCGGGTGGAAGGAACGCTGATGAGTGGAAGCGGGACGGGGCTGGGTAGCAATATCGCCAGCTCGGTTGAAATCATGGAGGTCCTGCAGACCGCCCAAAAAAGGGATGATATTAAAGCGGTACTCATCCGCATCGACAGCCCGGGTGGCACCCCGGTGGCGGCTCAGGAAATTGGAGAGGAGATAAACAAGTTGAAGAAGGTGGGTAAGCCCGTCGTGGCCTCCATGGGAGATGTAGCGGCCTCAGGCGCTTACTGGATCGCGGCAAGCTGTGACGAGATTTATGCCAACCCCGCCACCACCACCGGTAGCATAGGAGTCATTACCGAGATAACCAACCTGAAAGACCTGCTGGACAAGTTGGGTATCAGAACGGAGGTCATTAAAAGCGGGTCTTACAAGGACATGGGGTCGTCATTCCGTGAACTTACCCCGCAGGAGCGACAGCTGCTGCAGGGGCTGATCGACGAGCTACACGGACAGTTTTTGCAACAGGTGGAAAAAGGGCGCAGGGGAAAGATGACCCTTGAGGAGATACGCCGGATAGCGGATGGGAGGGTGGTCTCCGGAACAGAAGCCAGGAAACTTGGCCTGGTGGACCACCTGGGCAATTACTATGATGCCCTGGACGGAGCCGCCAGACTGGCTGGTATCACCGGGGAGCCCGCCGTGGTTGAGCTGAACGCTGTCGACCCCTGGAGCAGGTTGTTGTCGCGGTTTTCTTTGGAGAGCCTGCTGAATGGTGCTGCCCGGATGCAGATAAGGTTCTGAGGTTACATAGCAGTCTTCGGGAAGGAGAAAGACAGTGCAGATTTCCGAAATGGTTTACGGAGTTCTGGTGCAACCGGTCGTTACCTTTCGTTACCTGGGACAGGCGAGACCTTTGGGGCGCACCCTCGGCGTCTGGCTGTTGGCCCTGACGTTCAGTGCCGTGGTTAGCTTTAGCCTCATAAGGGGGGAAATGGCCGCCCTTTTGCCGGAAGTGCCGGCGGTCCAGGCTCCGGTGATGGGCAACTTGTTCTGGCTCTATGGCGTGGGGTATCTGTTGTTGTCCCTGGGGTGGTGGCTGGTGGTATCCGCACTTTACGGGCTGCTCGGGGAGCTGCTAGGTGGGGTACCGAATGGGACCGGGGTCCTGACCTGCCTGGCGCTGGCCGGTTTACCTGGGGCCTTGGGGCCAGCTCTGCAGTTATTGAGCCGGGCGGCGTCGGTGCGGTTTGCCGAAGGACCGTTGCTGGCGGGCGTGTTTTTGTGGACGGCGGTGCTTCAAGTGCTTGCCCTGCGGGAATCGTTGCAGGTGGATACGGGACGGGCTTTCGTTATCTGGGTGGCACCTTTTCTGGTGGTGGGGTTAATGCTGCTGGTAGGAGTATTGTTGCTCGCGGCCCTCATGTTTACGGTAGGCCTTAATTTATAATGTTTGGGGAAAAATGGAGGATAATTCGTTTCAAGTATAGAAGTACTTTACTAGCAAGGTAAATCGTAGCAGTATACGGAGGGATAGGTTGCATGGCCCAAAAGGTCCTCATCGTCGACGATCAGAAAGGCATCCGCAAGCTTCTGGAAGAGCTTTTCAAGAAGGAAGGCTTGGATGTCATGGTGGCGGCCGACGGCAGAGAAGCTATCAGCATGGTGGAAGGCTATGTCCCTGATATCATCCTTATGGATGTAAAGATGCCCAACATGAATGGACTTGAAGCGGCCCAGGAAATCCTAAGGATCAACCAGAATATACCCATTGTTATGATGACTGCGTACGGGGAAACGGAAGTGGTAAAAAAAGCTCTGGAAATTGGAGTCAAGAAGTATATTACCAAACCATTTGACATAGTTGTGGTAAGAGACATGGTCAAGGAGATTCTGGGCTGAAAGAAGCCGGAATGACGGCTCAATTAAAATCAAATTTCAAGAAGAGGTGGGAAGCATGGCATTAGTACCAGTTGCCCAGCTGCTGGCCGAGGCCGAAAACGGTGAGTACGCCGTGGGGGCCTTCAATGCCAACAACATGGAGATCGTGCAGGCTATCATGGAGGCGGCCCGGTTGGAGAAATCCCCGGTAATTATGCAAGCCAGCCAGGGAGCTATCAAGTATGCGGGCCTCTCATTTATCACAGCTCTGGTCAGGATGGCGGCCGAGGAAAGCGGTGTGCCGGTAGCCCTGCACCTGGATCACGGGACCAGTTTCGAGCAGGTGGTTCGCTGCATCAGGAGCGGGTTCAGCTCGGTTATGTACGATGGGTCGCAACTGCCCCTGGAGGAGAACATCAACATTACCAGGAAGGTCCTGGAAATAGCCCGCCCCATCGGGGTATCAGTAGAGGCTGAATTGGGGAAAATAGGGGGGACCGAGGACGACATACATGTCACCGAGCGGGAGGCAATGTATACCGACCCCGAGGAAGCAAGGTATTTCGTGGAACAGACCGGTGTTGATTCCCTGGCCATTGCCATCGGTACGGCTCACGGCCAGTATAAAGGAGAGCCGCGACTTGATTTTGACCGGCTGGCCAGAATAAGGGCACTGGTCAGGATACCCATTGTTCTCCACGGTTCCTCCGGAGTTCCCGATGAACAGATCAGGCGGGCTATCAGCCTGGGAGTGAGAAAGGTCAACATCGATACCAATATCCGGGAAGCCTTTGTCGGACGGATGAGGGAGGAACTGGCTCAAAGCCCCGGAGAAATTGATCCCAGGAAAATTCTGGGTCCGGCACGGGAAGCGGCCGTGGAAATCATTAGGGAGAAGATAAGACTTTTCGGTAGTGCAGGCCGGGCTTGAACAGGAGGTATTGCTTTTGCGCATATTTATTGATTCTGCTAACATAGAAGAGATAAGAGAGATAAATGACATGGGTTTTTTAGCCGGGGTAACGACTAACCCCACCCTGGTAGCCAGGGAAGGGCGAGACTTTAAAGCGGTGGTGCAGGAAATCTGCACGCTGGTGGACGGCCCGGTCAGCGCCGAAGTGCTCAGCCTGGATGCGGCCGGTATGGTGAGCGAGGCCGGAGAACTGGCCGGTATCCACCCCAATGTGGTTATCAAGATACCGGTGACCGAAGATGGGCTGAAAGCGATTCGCGTCCTGGCGGAACGGGGGGTAAAGACCAACGCGACCCTGGTTTTCTCCGCTGCCCAGGCCTTGCTGGCAGCCCGGGCCGGGGCTGCGTTCGTTAGCCCGTTTATCGGAAGAATTGATGACACGGGTAACGATGGCCTCGGCGTTCTTGAGGATATCGTCACCATTTTTGACCAGTACCTGATTGATACGGAAATAATTGCTGCCAGTATAAGGCATCCCATGCATGTCGTGGAATCGGCCAAGATTGGTGCACATATCGCCACCGTCCCCTACAAGGTACTCAAACAGATGGTGAAACACCCCCTGACCGATTTGGGTATCGAGCGGTTTCTGGAAGATTGGAAAAAGGCGAAAATGTAGCCTTATCAGGCGCCAGGCGCGGGAGGGAGAAGTGTGGAGAGGGAATTGGCACTAGAGTTCGTCCGGGTGACCGAAGCTGCCGCGTTGGCATCCGCGCGTTGGATGGGACGAGGCAACAAGGAAGCGGCCGACGATGCTGCTGTTTCCGCGATGAGAGCGGTTTTCGATACGGTTCAGATCGATGGTATTGTAGTTATTGGTGAGGGAGAAATGGACGAGGCCCCCATGCTGTACATTGGCGAAAGAGTAGGAATGGGGGTGCCGCCGCTGGTTGATGTAGCGGTTGACCCGCTTGAAGGTACCAACATAGTAGCCAAGGGTTTGACCGGGGCCATAGCCGTCCTGGCGGTTGCGCCCCGGGGTACGCTGCTGCATGCCCCGGACATGTACATGGATAAGATCGCGGTAGGCCCCGAGGCCAGGGGAAGGGTTAGCCTGGATGCCCCGGTAAAAGATAACTTGAAGGAAGTCGCACGGGCGCTCGACAAGCAAATCTGTGAGCTGACCGTGGTAGTGCTGGACAGGCCCCGGCATCAGGAGCTTATTGAAGAGATCCGGAGAGCGGGGGCCAGAATAAAGCTGATCACGGATGGGGATGTATCCCCGGCGGTAGCTGCCGCCTATCCCGGCTCCGGGGTAGATATCCTTATGGGTGTAGGCGGGGCGCCGGAAGGGGTAATATCGGCGGCGGCCTTGCGGTGCCTGGGCGGTGATTTTCAAGGTCGGCTGTGGCCCGAGGACGAGGAAGATGTCGAGCGGGCCACTAAAATGGGAATAAAAGATATAAACCACCTGTATACCCTGGATGAATTGGTACAGTCAGAAGACGTCATTTTTGCGGCTACCGGAATTACGGATGGCGACCTGCTGAAAGGGGTGCGCTATTCGGCTCACCGGGCCAGGACGTACAGCTTGGTGATGCGCGGTGTTTCCAGAACGGTAAGGTACATAGAGGCGTTACACCAGCTTGATAGGAAACCCTTGTTTAGAGATAATACCATTAAACTATACGAAGGAGAGGTTCGCGGTACTAAAGAATAGAATAAAGACCCTCAGGCAGCACTTGTTAACCGTACTGAAGAAAGATGATGCTCCCCTGCGTATGGCCGTGGGCTTTGCCCTTGGCTCCTGCACAAACTTTTTTCCCACCATGGGATTTGGGTTACCGGTGGCATTGGTGATGGCCTTTGTTTCCCGTACGAGCCTCCTGGCTGCCGTGGTTGGAGAGACCGTGTTTAAGCCGTTTTTCCCCCTTTTTTATTGCTTGGATGTTTACACCGGTCACATCTTTTACCGTATTCCGATTCCGTTACGGAATGTTGATTTCATCCGCGGTATAGGGACGGATGTAAAGCTGCTGGCGGGTTACGCCAAAGTTTTCCTGATTGGGTCGATAATAAACACGCTGGTTCTGGGAACCATCCTGACCGGGGTGTGTTATGTGCTGGTGAGTAAATTCCGGTATAAGCTCATGTTGTTGCTGAAAAAAAGAGAGGAGGATAATATTGAACCTGGCCGATTTAGAACAGAAGACCATGGTTGAGTTGTACCAGATTGCCCGGGAGATGAACCTGACCGGATATTCACGCTTACGAAAGAAGGAACTGGTATTCGAGATAATGAAATCTCTCACCAAATCCGACCAACTCCTTAGCGCGTCTGGAATTCTTGAGATCCTGCCCGATGGCTATGGATTCCTTCGCCCGTTTGGATATGTACCCAGCCAGGAAGACATTTATGTTTCCCCCTCCCAGATCCGCAAGTTTGATCTCAGAACCGGAGACCGGGTGGAAGGACAGGTTAGGCCACCAAAAGACAACGAGCGCTTTTTTGCCCTGCTCAAAGTGGAGACGGTAAACACTTTCCCGTCGGAAGAATCCCCCCGGAGGCTGCACTTTGACGCCCTTACCCCCTTATATCCCCAGGAAAGAATCAGGCTGGAAACCACTTCCCAGGAAATATCCACCCGCATCATAGACCTGGTGGCTCCTATCGGGAAAGGCCAGAGAGGGCTCATCGTGGCGCCGCCTAAAGCGGGTAAGACGGTGCTGTTACAGAAGATTGCCAACAGCATTACCACCAACCATCCCGAGATCGTACTGTTTATTCTTCTCATCGACGAACGACCGGAAGAAGTTACCGATATGCAGCGTTCGGTCAATGCCGAGGTGGTAGCTTCGACCTTTGACGAGCCGCCCGAAAATCATGTCAAAGTGGCGGACATGGTTCTGGAAAGAGCCAAACGGTTGGTAGAGCACAAACGGGATGTAGTGATACTGATGGATAGTCTGACTCGCCTGGCCAGGGCCCACAACCTGGTGGTTCCTCCCAGCGGAAGAACCCTTTCGGGAGGAATCGATCCAGCTTCCTTGACCAAGCCCAAGCGCTTTTTCGGGGCGGCGCGCAAGATTGAGGAGGGGGGGAGCCTGACCATACTTGCCACAGCACTGGTCGAAACCGGCTCGCGTATGGACGAGGTGATTTTTGAGGAATTCAAAGGTACGGGAAACATGGAGCTAGTACTGGAGCGCAGGCTGGCCGAACGCCGGATTTTCCCGGCCATTGACTTGAAGCGTTCCGGTACCCGGAAGGAAGAATTGTTGCTTTCAGCAGAGGAACTAGAGTTGATGTGGAACCTGCGGCGCATGTTTAGCAGCTACCAGACGGTCGACACCATGGAGATTATGATCGATACTCTCAGAAAAACTAAATCTAACCGGGACCTGTTACGGGTGGCCCCGATGGTGTTTGCCGAGAGCGGTTAGCCTCCAATCGAATAAAAACTGCAAAAATGGCAAAAATAAGGGTGATTAACCCTTATTTTTTTATTACGAGGTGGGATGATGTCCCGAAAAGCCATATGTGCAGTCCTGGCCCTGGTGCTTCTTCTCGGTGTGATGCCGGCCAGGACCTTGGCATGGATTACCGAAGATAGTTTTACCCCGTGTACCCGGGTTAGAGGTGTGGTAACCGACAGCCAGGTTGAATTGCACCGAGTGGTCCGGGGAGAGACCCTGTGGACCATTGCGCGGAACCATGGGGTTGATGTTGGTACCCTGATGGCCATGAACAACCTCACCGGTCGTGAGGTATTGCTGGAAGGTCAACTGCTGGAAGTGCCTTATCGTCATTCCCGGGTGCATAAGGTGCGCGCCGGGGAAACCTTATGGGAAATTGCCCGAATGTACGACGTAAGTGTCAGTGACCTGGCCTCTGCCAACGACATCAGAAAGCCTGAGTTGCTGAAGATCGGGTGTGTTCTGCATATACCCTCCAGTGCCTCGGGACCGTTACCCAGGGGGAATCAATCCTCCCGGGGATGGATAACGGCTCCCCTAAAATGGCCGCTGGTCGGAACCATTACTTCGAGGTTTGGTTGGAGAAGGTCCGGGTTTCACCATGGGGTAGACATTGCAGCCTCCTTGGGGTCCCCGATTCGCGCAGCCGCAAGCGGTACGGTGGTCTTTACGGGATACAAGCCGGTTTATGGGCGGACAGTCATCATCCGGCATGCTAACGGCAAGCGAACGCTTTACGGCCATGCCCAAAAGATCAAGGTGAAAAACGGGCAAAAGATCAGCCGGGGCCAGGTTATTGCCACGGTAGGAAACTCAGGTCGCAGCACCGGCCCGCACCTGCACTTCGAAGTTCACCAGAACGATAAGCCCCAGAACCCGCTAAACTACCTGCGCTAGCAGACAAGGAAGCATGGGGGCGCTCTTTCGGCTTCCTTTTATGATACAATGCTTCTAGGAAGCGAAAGGGCAGAATACGATGACAAGATTTCTTACTCTGTTTGCTAATGAACGGGGAGAGCTTTTTGAACACCCTGGCCTGGGTATGCTGGGAGGAACGCTGGACAGCTGGGTATTACCCGAACCTGGTGAGATGATCCCCCTCCCGGGCGGTTCCTCGCTGGTTATGGTGCCGGAGCATTACCCGGTTGGTTGGGATTGGCAACACGACCGGGCGGTTTGCCTGGAAAGCGACCCTTTCGAGGGTAAGGGGAGGGTCTACGCGGTGGCGGCCCTGTTGCCTCAGGGGTTTACCAGGACTTACTTGCCGGTAGGGGTCGTGCCGCCGGGCGGTGGGTTGTTACCGCTGCTGGGCTACGCCGCGGTCGGATTGAGAGGAGAGCAGGTGTATGTGGCTGCCATTCAGACTGACCGGCACCACAAGTGGCACCCGCGCTATTACAATACGGAAGGCCTGGAAGAACGTATTTACCGGCGGTTACAGGCCAGCCCGGGTAACCGTATTCTGAAGCACCTCTCCCACTGCGCCCGGCACTACAGTTGTTTTACCGCACAAAACATCTTTTATGAACGCTGGGAAGGGGGGATTCCGTCCATGCCCGCGTGTAATGCCGGCTGCATCGCCTGCATTTCTGAAGATCATGCTGGAGTTGCTCCGCCTCAAAACCGGCTCGATTTTGTCCCTGAAACCGAAGAGATAGTGGAGGTGGGGCTCCACCATTTAACCCGTGCCCGGGAAGCGATAATCAGTTTTGGGCAGGGTTGCGAGGGAGAACCTTCTTTGAACTACCTACGCCTGGCAGAAGCTATCCGCGTAATTCGTGAAGCTACTGGGGAGGGGACCATTAATCTCAATACCAATGCCGGTTTTTCAGAAGGAATTCGTCATATAGTGGATGCCGGGCTGAATGCGATGCGGGTTACACTGTTTTCGTGTGATGCCGACAATTACAATTTATACCACCAGCCTAAGAACTACGGGCTGAGGGATGTCGAGAATTCCATCCGCTATGCCCGGGAACACGGGGTGTATGTTTCCCTCAACCTGTTGACCTTCCCCGGGTTCACCGACCGGGAGGAAGAAATAAAGAAGCTCCGGGACTTCATAATTCGCAACGATATCAACATGGTACAGCTGCGCAACCTGAATGTTGACCCCCGACAACTACAAAGCGGGTTGCCGTATGGCGGCAAGGCCAGGGGAATCGTGGGTTTATTAAAGGCTCTGCAACAAATCAAGGGGTTGCGCGTCGGCTCATACAGCTACCCGGTTCCAGGGCGGGAGGGAAATAGCTGTTTCGACGGCGGCCTGAAGGTGCCGGAACCGGTACAACACAACGGCTAACGTGGTTTATCTTGTAATTTCGCCGTATACTTGGTATAATGTTTTTCGTCATATGACTGGAGAAGAGGTGAAAGAGTGAAAAAGGATATACATCCTAAATACTTCCGGACCACCGCTACCTGTGCGTGTGGGAATTCCTTTGAGACCGGCTCAACCAAGGAAAATCTCCGGGTTGAGATTTGTTCGAAATGTCACCCCCTGTACACCGGAAGCAGGCAAAGGGTAGTCGCAAGCGCCGGTCGGGTTGACAAGTTCAAGAAAAAATACGGGCTCAAGTAATGGCAGAGATGACACCTCTGCTATTCTTTTTCGCCAACCCTCACGACCCCTGGGAGATGAGGATTGGCGCTGCCGAACTTATTTCTTTCATAGCGGAGATCCCCGTCTCTCGGTACGCTGGAAGGTGCTGACGGGAGGGGATGTGGTGGGGAGTTGAGATCCGGGTGAAAGTGTGGCCTTTGCTTATCCTGGCCGGGCGACTGCGGTCCAGGGCCGCCGGGTGGTTGAATAGGATGCTCGGGGGGATGTGGTTCTTCCTGGCGTTTCAGTATGGGGGGCAGGCAGTGATTGAAGGGGTTATGATGCGCGGCCCCCGGAACATTGCCCTGGCCGTAAGGCAGTCCAACGGAGACATCGCCGTAGAGAAGGACGAAATAGCCCCCATAACGGAAAGGTATCCCGGGCTTAAATGGCCTCTTATCCGGGGGACCTTCGTTTTGTTCGATTCCTTGGTGGTGGGGATGAAGGCGCTGAGCCGTTCGGCCAACATGGCTCTGGATGAGGAAGAGGAGGAATTATCCTTTCGCGAGATCTGCGTTACCATTGTGATAGCGGTTGTTCTGGCCGTGGTCCTGTTCGTTCTAATTCCCACCGGAATTGTTCACCTGCTGCGGGACCTGGTAGGTGGGGTGGTATTACAGAATATCATTGAGGGAATCATTCGGATTGCGGTTTTTCTTGCCTACGTGGCTGCCATTTCTCGTATTGGGGAGATCGACCGGGTCTTCATGTACCACGGGGCCGAGCACAAGGTCATCCATGCCTATGAAAAAGGTGGCGAATTGACGGTGGAGAACGCCCGCCAGTATTCACGGCTTCACCCGCGTTGCGGAACCAGTTTTTTGCTGGTGGTAATGGTGGTTTCGATTTTCGTCTTTGCCCTGCTGGGTGATGGCAGCCTGGCCTGGAAAGTTGGGTCGCGGGTAGCAGTTCTGCCGGTGGTAGCCGGTTTGGGATACGAATTCATCAAGTTTTCAGGCCGTTATGGCGAGCGGGTATGGGCACGAGCTTTAATAGCCCCCGGGCTTTGGCTGCAGGCGTTGACCACGCGGGAACCTGACGATGGACAACTTGAAGTGGCGATAAGGGCGCTGCAGGGGGTTTTATGCGGGGAAAAGAAGTAACGGTCCAAACCCGACAGGGTATAAACTTGCAGGTGCATTTGGAGGGGGAACAATGTTAGAAAAGCTGGATAAGCTTGAAGAAAAATACGAGGAGCTGACCGACCTGCTGAGCCAGCCCGAAGTCATTGCTGATCAGGCCAGGTTTCAAAAATACGCTAAGGCGCATGCGGACCTGACCGAGCTTGTCGAAACCTACCGCCAGTACAAGCGGGTAGTCCAGGACCAGCGAGATGCCCGCCAGATGTTGCAGGATAACATTGACGGTGATTTTCGCGAAATGCTACTAGCCGAGCTGGAGGAGCTGGGAGTCAAGGAAGAAGCGATAGAAAAGAAGCTGAAGGTGTTGCTGCTTCCCAAGGACCCCAATGATGAAAAGAACGTTATCATGGAGATCCGCGCCGGGACTGGCGGGGAAGAAGCAGCCCTGTTCGCCGCTGACCTTTTCAAGATGTATAGCCGCTATGCCGAACAGCAAGGCTGGAAGGTAGACATCATGAATACCAGCTACTCGGATCTGGACGGGTTTAAGGAGATCGTTTTTGTGGTCGAAGGCAAGGGGGCCTACAGCCGTCTCAAGTTCGAATCCGGAGTGCACCGGGTGCAGAGGATCCCGGTTACCGAGTCGGGCGGCCGCATCCATACCTCGGCGGCAACGGTGGCAGTATTGCCGGAGGCGGAAGAGGTCGAAGTGGAAATAAACCCGAATGACCTGAGGATCGATGTTTTCTGTTCCAGCGGTCCGGGGGGACAGTCCGTCAATACTACCCAGTCAGCGGTTAGGGTAACCCACATACCCACCGGGCTGGTGGTGAGCTGCCAGGACGAGAAGTCCCAGCACAAGAACAAGGACAAGGCCATGCGAGTGTTGCGGTCACGCCTACTGGAGCTCAAGCAGGCGGAACACAACGCTGAGATAGCCGGTACCCGCCGGAGCCAGGTGGGGACGGGGGACCGAAGTGAGCGTATCCGCACGTACAACTTTCCACAGGGGAGAGTTACGGACCACCGCATCGGACTGACTCTCCATAGACTGGATTCCGTTCTCGCCGGTGATCTGGATGAGATCATCGATGCCCTCGTTACCCACGAGCAGGCTGAGAAAATGAGGCAGGTCGAATAAATGGCAGAAGACTGGACCGTTCAGAGCTTGTTGGAGTGGACTGCCCGGCATTTCCGAAAAAAGGGGCTGGCTGAACCGCGTTTGGAGGCTGAACTGTTACTGGCCAACGTCCTGGGGCAGGACCGGGTTGGCCTCTATGTGAATTACCACCAGCCGGTCAACCGGCTGGAACGCGAAGCTTACCGGGAATTAATCGGGCGCCGCCTCAAGGGAGAACCATTAGCCTACCTCACCGGCGAAAAGGAGTTCTTCTCACTTGGGTTCAAGGTAACCCCAGAGGTGCTCATTCCCCGTCCCGACACCGAGATTCTCGTTGAACAAGCAATCAGGCGGGGGGCTGCCATGGATGGGCCCCTACTAGTGGCCGATGTCGGTACCGGGTCGGGCGCGATTGCGGTGACCTTGGTAGTCCACCTGGCCGGGGCCCGGGTCTATGCCATAGACCGGTCAGCCGCGGCGCTGCGGGTGGCCCGTGAGAATGCTCTTCGGCATGGGGTGTTCGACCGCTTAACCTTCCTCACCGGGGACCTGCTGGAACCATTACTGGCTTCCAAGTACCGCCTGAACCTGATTGTTGCCAACCTGCCCTACATCCCTACCCCGAACCTGGAACAGCTGGCTCCGGAGGTGCGCGACTTTGAACCGCGGATGGCACTGGACGGTGGTGAAGAAGGACTGGGCCAAATCTGCCGGTTAGTGCCGCAAGCCTACCAGTGTCTCGGGCCAGGGGGTTACCTGCTCCTGGAGATAGCTCCGGAACAGGCCGGGCGGGTGGTAGAAATGATGAGTGATTTCAGTGATGTGGTGATTATTCCCGACCTGGCGGGCCGAGACCGTGTTGTAGCAGGAAAAAAGGAGCGAAATTGATATGAATACCGTTTGCTACCGAGTAAATGCCAGCTCCCCGGAAGATTACATAATTGATGAAGCCACCAGCCTTATCCGGCGTGGAGAACTGGTGGCCTTTCCCACCGAAACGGTGTACGGACTGGGTGCTGATGCATTGAACCCGGAGGCAGTAAAAAAGATTTTTGTCGCCAAGGGAAGAATGCCCGACAACCCGCTTATCGTTCATGTTAGCCGGAAGGAGCAAGTGGAAGACCTGGTAGAGGACCTTCCCTCCGAGGCGCAGCTCTTGATGCAGAAATTCTGGCCGGGACCCCTGACCCTCGTAGCCAGAGCCGCCCCGCAGGTACCGGAAGCGGTCCGGGGGGGAGGCGATTCGGTGGGAGTCAGGATGCCCCGCCACCCGGTCGCCCTCGCGCTGATTGACCGCGCGGGACCCTTGGCGGCTCCCAGCGCCAACCTTTCCGGCAGACCCAGTCCCACCACCGGGGAACATGTAAGACAAGATCTGTGGGGACGTATTGCGGCTATACTTGACGCCGGGCCCACCGGACTGGGTATTGAATCAACAGTGTTACGGGTGATGGAAAAACCTTTTCGTATCTTGCGCCCGGGGGGAGTATCCCGAGAGGAACTGGAACAGCTGGTGCCGGGCATGGTGGAGCCAGGGGCCGGGGCGGCCCCGGCCGACAAATACCAACATTACCGGACCAGAGCGGAGCTCATTATTATCCCGGAGAAAGCCGAGGTGGTGTCGCTTGTCCGGGACTACCGGGCAAAGAGCAAGCGAATAGGTATAGCGATACATAATCCTTCAAAATATACACATATAATGGGTAAGATTGACAGGATGTTTGTGATGGAGGCTGACGCACAAGCAGCCGGGCGTGAGCTTTACACGGTACTGAGAGATGCCGACCGGGAGGGCCTGGACGTGCTTTTGTTCGAGCCCTACGGTGACACCGGTGCTGGGGCGGCCATAATGGACCGCCTCCGCAAGGCCAGCCAGAAAGACTGACCCCCAAGGGGTCACGAGGCGCGTGGTTTGCAGCTCGAAAGGTGGTAGGAGTTTCAACATGGTTCTGGGTGGTATTGGAACAGTCGTGGGAGTGGCCGTAGCCCTTGGAGCGGATGCCTTTTCCGTTGCCCTGGGCATGGGAATGTCGGGAGCAAAATTGCGTTTCAAACTGGGGTTTACGGGGACGGTGGCTTTACTGCATGTCGTTATGCCGCTCATCGGGTTACAGGTTGGCCTGACGGCGGGAAGAATTTTCGGGGTCTGGGCAGCGTGGGCGGGAGCACTGGTCCTGGTGCTTATTGGGTTTGACATGATCAAGAAAGGCATGAAAACCAGGGAGAGTTATTCGTTCCGGGAAGCCCGTCAACGAGCCTTTACGGGCGAACCGGCAATATGGCAGCGATTTAGCGGTTTTCTGACGGTGGGAGTGCTCGGCTTGTCCGTAAGCGTTGATGCGCTGGCCACCGGGTTCAGTCTGGGCACATCCAGGGTTCCCATTCCGTTAACCGTGGCAGTAATGGGGACCGTAGCCGGTTTGATGACCGCCAGCGGGTTTGTCGGAGGGAAATGGCTGGGATGGGCGGCGGGCAAAGGGGCTCAGGTGTTGGGTGGAGGAATTCTGCTACTGATAGCCATACAGATGGTGCTATAATTCTAGTACATGGCACACATGCTGGAAGAGGTGGGAGCAACAGTGCATGGACACAAGGTACTGTTTGTTTGTTCGGGCAACACCTGCCGGAGCCCGATGGCAGTCGCCCTGTTTCGCAAATTGCTGAAAGAGAATTATTCCGGCTACGAGGACAAATGGGAGGTGGATTCAGCCGGGCTATTTACCATTCCGGACCTGTCGGCATCCCCCGAGGCTGTTCAGGTGATGCAGGACGAGGGCATAGACCTGACCGGTCACCGCAGTAAATCCCTCCAGGAGGAGACTGTAAGGGAAGCCGGCCTGATAATTGCTATGACGGTTGCCCACAAGCAACACCTGGTGGACATGTACCCCTGGGCCAGCGACAAGATCTTTACCCTGAAAGAGTTGGCCGGCGAGGACACCTCGCCCGACATCCGCGACCCTTTTGGCCGGGGTATAGAGGCTTACCGGGAAAGTTGCCGGGAAATCAAGCACAACCTGCAGCTCGTCCTCAAGAAGATACTGGATGAAGCGCAGGCGCCTTAGGTGCCATGAGGGGTCTGTTATTCATTAATTGGCCAGGCGGCTCATTACACAGCTCCGCCAATCTGAACTGCGTTCTCTTCTTAGCCGCGGGGTCATCATTAATCGCAAACACATCCTTTTCCACTTTTTACCGTACCCGTCGGTCTTCACGGTCTGCTCCACCGCTACAACCTGGTGCAGCACGACAAATGCTAACACCACCAGAGTGGCGAAAAATCCTCTGTATAACGATGCCTCCCATTATTTTCGTCCGTGCCTGTCTACTTATGGCTACAAACGAAAGGCATCTCCCCGACGCTTGGTTACGTTCGGGCAGTTAGTTAAGAACACCGTCTGTTATGGCGGTGGACATGCATGCAATTGGGAACTTTTTGCCGTTTCGTAAAGAGGAAATATCAAAAGTTCTGTAGAAAAAGCTAATGAGGTGAGTGATGGTGCAAGTAGTTATTGGAAGCGACCATGCCGGATACGAGCTCAAGGAACAACTAAAGGAAAGGTTGCTGGATTGTGGGTACGCGGTTCGGGATATTGGCACCGTATCGATAGAACCGGTGGATTACCCGGACATTGCCGTAGAAGTGGCCAGGGAGGTCCTCAATAACGAGCCAGCTCTGGGTATCCTGGTCTGCGGGACGGGAATCGGGATGGCCATCACTGCCAACAAGATACCCGGAATCAGGGCGGCTGTGTGCAACGATACCTTTGCCGCCAGGGCCGCCCGCGAGCATAATGACGCCAACATACTGGCCATTGGGGCCCGGATTCTGGAGACTGAATCAGCCTGGGACATAGTAAAGGCATTTCTCAGTGCATCCTTCCAGGGAGGGCGGCATGCTCGCCGGGTGGACAAGATTAGGGCCCTGGAGTCCAGATATTTTAAGTAGGGAGGTTTATTGTTTGGACTACACCGATGAGTACGTGCGAGCGGTAGATCCGGAATTAGCCGAGGCCATTGCTGGCGAGGAACGGAGGCAGGCCAGGAAGCTGGTATTGATTGCTTCGGAGAATTATGTATCCCGGGCGGTTCTAGCCGCGCAAGGATGTGTCATGACCAACAAGTATGCCGAGGGTTATCCGGGCAAGCGTTACTATGAGGGTTGTGAGTTTGTCGACATTGCTGAAGAACTGGCCCGGGATAGGGCAAAAAAGTTGTTCGGTGCCGAGCATGTCAACGTGCAGCCGCACTCGGGGGCCCAGGCCAATATGGCCGTCTATTTTGCCGCCCTGCAGCCGGGGGATACCATCCTGGGGATGAACCTGGCTCACGGGGGACACCTTACTCACGGAAGTCCGGTGAATATGTCCGGGACTTACTTTAATATAGTAGCTTACGGGGTGGACCGCGAGACGGAAACCATAAATTACGAACAGCTCCGGGAAATAGCCCGGAAGACCCGCCCCAGGATGATTGTGGCCGGGGCAAGTGCATCTCCCAGAATACTTGATTTTGCCGCCTTCCGGGAAATAGCCGACGAGGTGGGAGCCCTGTTGATGGTGGACATAGCCCACATTGCCGGCCTGGTAGCAGCAGGGATTCATCCCAGCCCGGTGCCTTATGCCGACTTCGTAACCACCACCACCCACAAGACCTTGCGGGGACCTCGGGGGGGAATGATAATGTGCCGGGCCGAATGGGCGGCCCGGGTGGACAAGGCTGTGTTCCCCGGGATACAGGGGGGGCCTATGATGCATACTATCGCCGCCAAGGCGGTCTGTTTTCAGGAGGCGTTGTCACCAGGTTTTGTAGAGTACCAGGAAAACATTGTTGAGAATGCCCGGGTACTGGCGAATGAGTTGGTAAATTACGGGTTCAGACTGGTATCTGGGGGAACCGACAACCACCTGATGCTGGTCGATGTCAAGGCCAGAGGTATGACCGGCAAAGAAGCCGTGAAGTTGTTGAACCAGGTAAACATCACCGCCAACATGAACACCATACCTTTTGATACGGAAAAGCCGATGGTGACGAGCGGTATACGGCTGGGGACCCCGGCGGTAACCTCCCGCGGTTTCCGGAAGGATGACATGCGCCAGGTGGCCGCAGCCATTAACCTGGCCCTGAATTACCCGGATGATGCCGACAGGAGACAGGAAGCACTGACAATCGTGGAAGAATTGTGTGATAAACATCCTTTGTATGGAATATGATGGAAAAGACTAGATGGAGCGGGCAGAGACCTTCCTGGGATGAATACTTTTTGGAGCTTGCCGAGATGGTGGCCAAGCGCTCCACATGCGTTCGCAGGCATGTCGGGGCTGTGCTGGTTAAAGAAGAAAGGATTATAGCCACCGGCTATAACGGTGCGCCCCAGGGACTTACCCATTGCCTGGATGCGGGTTGCCTGCGGGAGGAAAAGGGGATTCCCTCCGGGTACCGTTACGAGCTGTGCCGGGGGGTGCACGCGGAACAGAATGCCGTAATTAATGCGGCCCGGTATGGGGTTTCCACCCTGGACTCAGTGCTATACTGCACCAACCAGCCGTGTGTGCTTTGTGCGCGGATGCTCATCAATGCCGGGGTGAAGAAAATCGTTCACCGGGGTGATTTTCAGGACGACCTGGCGGTGCAGTTTCTCCGGGAGGCCGGGGTAGAACTGCTCGAGATACCGCGAGGGAGTGAAGAAGTGCATGGAGGTTAAGACCATATCCTTGCCGCGCCTGAACCGGCTCTCCCCCACCCTTGAATCAACTGCTTTGAAGTTGATGGAGGAAGCTGGCGAACTGGCCCAGGCCATCGGGAAACTCAGGGGGCTAAGCGGGGAAAAAGTCACAGTCAGCGAGCAGGAGGCGCTCGCCGTTACCACCGCCGAGCTGTTGGATGTGGCTCAAACTGCGATCTCTATGATGTTTGTGATGGAGGAAAAGTATGGCGTCAACCTGGAGGAGGCCCTTAAGAACCACTACGAGAAATTGTACCGGAAAGGGTACCTGACCAAAAACAGTAGCGGGGAAAAAAATAATGCCGCTGAGTAAGAAGGGTTTTTGCAGTGTATGGCGAATGGTTTACTCGTTGCCCTTTGTTGCCCTTTGAGGGCGAGGTGCCCGGGGAAATTTTTCATCTTTTTTTGAGAAGAAAAAAGAGGATATTCCGCCAATATGGCGAATAGTCAATTTGGTGTTTAAAGGTGTGAGCAAATGGCGCGCAAAAAGGGATGGGTAGCAGCGCTAGGCAACGCCCTTACTATGTCGGTCAACATGGCCGCCGCAATTGCCGTGGGATATTTTGGCGGCAAGTACCTCGACAAGTGGCTGGGAACAGAACCCTGGCTGACCATGCTGATGTTCCTGCTGGGGGTAGCCACCGGCCTTAAGATGGTTTACAACCAGGCTTTTAATAAATGGCGCAACCCCTCTGAAGTAAGTAGTGAAGATAAAGAAAGTGATAGCAACATCAAAGTCCAACCAAGCAAGGAAATCATTGACACCCTGCGGGCGGCCCGAGCGGGACTGAAAGATATCGAAGCTCAAGTACGGAAGATCCACCCGCGGGATGAAGATGATGCAAAACGAATAGGCTCCGAGCAAGACAACGAAGAATTCGAGAAAGAAGACGGCCCTAAATGATGTGGGTGGGCCTGGTAACAGGCTTCCTTATTTTTGCCATCAATATGCTGGTAATCGCCCTGGTGCTGCGCAAGGCCCAGTGGGTGCCGGAGGAGGAAGCCCCCAAGTATATTGCGGTCAGGTATTACATCAGGTTTGTTGTCCTCCTGGTGGTGTTAGGCATAGGGTTCTTCTTCTGGGGCTTTAGATTTGCTCTGGGGACCATGGCCGGAATACTGGCGGGTAAACTGGTTCTCTTGGCCCTGGGGGGATATCACAAGGAGCTCTTTGTTCGGCTGCTTCGAGGTGACGAAGAGGAAGCCGGACAAGACGAATAGCAAAATTCACCAAGGAAGGGGGGGAAAAGGTTGATATTTGCGTCTTCATACGAACCACTGTTCCATATAGGCCCCGTACCAGTATATGACCACATCGTAGCCCAATGGCTGGTAATCATCCTGCTAGGAACCGTAGCTTACCTGGCAACCAAGAACATGCAGACGATACCCCGGGGACTGCAGAACACGTTCGAAGCGATCGTGGAGGGTTGCTTTAACTTCTTCGGTGGAGCACTGGGTAACGAGCACGCCGCCAAGAAATGGGCGCCGCTCCTGGTAACGTTCTTCCTGTTCATCCTTACCAACAACTACTTCGGGTTGATCCCCGGAGCGGGAACCATTCATGGGTTCGTGCCGTCCACCGCCGACTGGAACATCACTGCCACCCTGGCTACCATTGTATTCTTTGTAGTTATAATTGCAGGTGGTAAAAACTTCCTGGCACATCTATTTACACCTCACTGGTTATTCTTACCCTTAAATCTGCTCGAACAAGTAGCCAGGCCGTTGTCCCTTACTCTCCGTCTATTCGGTAACATATTTGGCCATGAAATGATAGTTGCCTTTCTAGTTCTGATGGCGCCGTTCCTGGTTCCAATGCCACTGGTGGCCTTGGGCGTCCTAACCGGACTGATTCAGGCTCTGGTGTTCACCATACTGGCAACCAGCTATATGGCGGACGTTGTCGGAGAAGGGCATTAAAGGTAATCAAAAAACTCATATATCGCTCAATGGTGCATTGAAGCAGGAAAGGGGGGAAAGAGAATGGAAGGAGCACTCGCAATCGGAGCAGGTCTGGCAGTAGCAGTCGGTGCGCTGGGTGGAGGTATCGGCCAAGGTATAGCCGGTGGCAAATGCTTTGAAAGTATCGCACGGCAACCCGAGATTGCAGACCAAGTTAGAACCCTGTTGTTCATAACACTCGCATTCATTGAGACCTTGACTATTTACGGTCTACTTATCGCATTCATGCTGGTCGGGAAGATCGGCTAATTGCAGGTAGGGACACAGCTAAGGTGTAGTTTAGGGCGATGGGGTGATGATACCGCGAGGGACATTGCCCATCGCCCAAAAAACTATTATTACGCTCAAAGGAATGGAGGTAACATGCCTGTGATAAGTAAGAAATGGACGGCTTTGACAGTCTTCCTTCTGAGTATGCTCTTGATACTTGGATTAGCTACCTCCTGCTACGCTTCAGAAGGCGGCGTGCCACCATTCCCCGACATTTATAAGATTGGCTGGACCACTGTCAACTTCTTCATTCTGTTTGCTATTCTCTACAAGTTTGGCTATGCTCCCGTGATGAACATGCTAGAACAACGTACCAATACCATAGAATCTTCCCTGCAACATGCGGAAGAGCTACGCGCCGAAGTGGAGCAAATGAGGAAAGAAGCCCAAACCAATCTGGCCGAGTCGAGGAAAGAGGCACAGGAGATCGTAGCCCGGGCCACCAAGATGGCGGAAGAAACCAAGAACGAAATTCTCGCCAAGGCCCAGGCAGAAGCGCGCGCTGAAAAGGAAAAAGCCCTGGCAGAGATCAAAGCCGAAAAGGAACAAGCTGTGGCTGAGCTTAGAGATACCGCAGCAACCCTGGCCATTATGGCCGCTGAAAAAGTTCTGGGCAGAGCGCTTAAAGATGAAGATCATCAAGGCATGGTCAAAGATTTCGTTAAGGAAGCGGGAGACCTGCTATGCTAAACAAGAGCGTCGCGAGGCGCTACGCAGAAGCGCTCTTTGCTATTGCCCAGGAAACCGGTAAAGTCGACGAGCTGCAAAAGGAACTGGAATTGATAGCGGAGACTATTGATTCCAGTAGTGATCTGAAGGCTTTTATGTTCCATCCTCTCGTCCCGCCCAAGGACAAGAAGGAGATAGCCGCCAAGTTGTTTGGCGACCATATTTCCCCGATAACCAAGAACTTTCTGAACCTTGTCATTGACAAGAGACGTGAAACGTATTTTGCCGCCATCGTTGAGGAATACCGCGACATGGCTAACGAGTTCAGAAACGTTATGTTTGCTGACCTCGTATCAGCCCGCGACGTTTCCAGCGAAGACCTGAATGTTTTAAAGGAGAAACTGGCAGCAGCCACCGGCAAGAATATTGAGCTCAAGGTATCAGTCGACCCATCCCTAATCGGTGGGATCAAGGTTCGCATAGGAGACCGAATAATTGATGCCAGTGTCAAGAAGAAGCTGGAGATGTTGAGAGACAGCCTCAGGAACGCCAAGATCAGTTAATACGATAGGGGTGAGCAAGGAAATGAGTATCAGACCGGAAGAGATTAGCGCGATCCTGAAACAACAAATCGAGCGCTACCAATCTGAGGTCGAGGTTAGCAATGTAGGCACCGTTATCTTCGTTGGTGACGGTATTGCCCGCGTGTACGGCCTGCAAAGTGCAATGGCCGGTGAACTTTTGGAGTTTCCGGGCGGAACGTACGGAATGGTTCTCAACCTGGAAGAAGACAACGTCGGTGCGGTGCTACTTGGCGAATACTCCCACATAAAAGAGGGCGATATAGTTAAAGGGACCGGCCGGATAATGGAGGTTCCGGCAGGCAAGGCCATGTTGGGCCGGGTCGTTAACGCCCTCGGTCAGCCTATAGATGGCAAGGGGCCCATCAACACCAACGTGTTCCGTAAGGTGGAACGGGTAGCACACGGGGTGGTCTGGCGGAAATCAGTTTATCAACCGATGCAGACCGGCTTGAAGGCTATCGACTCGATGGTTCCTATCGGACGGGGACAGCGGGAACTGGTTATCGGTGACCGGCAAACTGGTAAGACTGCAATTTGTATAGACGCCATCATCAATCAAAAGGGCCAGGACATGATTTGCATTTATGTTGCCATTGGTCAGAAGCAGTCAACCATAGCCGGCGTGGTTAACAAGCTCGAAGAATACGGAGCGATGGACTATACTATCGTTGTCGCGGCTACTGCATCCGAGCCGGCGCCGCTGCTTTACCTGGCCCCGTATGCTGGGGTTGCCATAGCCGAGGAATTTATGGAAACCGATCACGCTCATGTTCTGATAATCTATGACGACCTGTCGAAGCATGCGGTGGCGTATCGTGAGATGTCCCTTCTGTTAAGACGGCCTCCCGGACGTGAGGCTTATCCTGGCGACGTATTCTATCTGCACTCCCGTCTGCTGGAGCGGGCCTGCAAGCTGAACGAGGAACTAGGCGAAGGCTCTATAACCGCCCTGCCCATTATCGAAACCCAGGCCGGTGACGTGGCCGCGTATATACCGACGAACGTTATATCGATAACGGATGGACAGATTTACCTGGAGACCGACCTGTTTTACGCAGGTATCCGGCCAGCCATCAACGTAGGTCTGTCAGTTTCCCGGGTCGGAGGCGCCGCACAGATTAAAGCCATGAAGTCGGTTGCCGGACAGCTGCGGCTCGACCTGGCACAGTACCGTGAGCTGGCTGCCTTTGCGCAATTCGGGTCCGACCTTGACAAGGCTACCCTGGCGCGCCTTAACCGCGGCGAGAAAGTGCAGGAGATACTGAAACAAGGCCAGTATCAACCGATGCCGGTTCAGGAGCAGGTTGTTTCCATCTACTGTGGTGTCAACGGTTGGCTGGATGACATCCCTACCGAGAAAATAAGGCAGTTTGAAGAAGAGTTCCTCAAGTTTGTCCGGAGCAGCCATCCCGACATCCTTAAGACCATTGCTGACACCAAAGTGCTGGATGCGAATACGGAGAAGAATTTGGTTAAAGCTATCGAAGAGTTTAAGGCCATATTCGCGTAGGTGGTGAAATTATGGCTGGAAGCGGAGTAAGAGACTTTAAGAGGCGGATTCGCAGTGTAACCAACACGAAGCAGATTACTAAAGCCATGAAGATGGTTGCTGCCGCCAAGCTGCGCAAAGCTCAAGAAAGTGCCGAAGCATCACGGCCTTATGCGGGAAAACTGGCGGAAGTATTGGCACGCCTGTCGGTGATTTCCACGGATAGCAGGCATCCTCTCCTGGAAAAGCACGAAGCGATAGACAAGGTGACCTACCTGGTAATCACTGCTGACCGGGGCCTGTGTGGAGCCTTTAATACCAACATCATTCGGGCCGCCAACGATGCTATAAAGCAAGAGCAACGGTCGGTTGAAAATGGCATTGCGGCAGTGGGCCGAAAGAGCCGCGACTTTTTTAGAAAGCGCGGTTTCAAGATGCAGGGCGAATTCGTTAACCTGGGCGACAACATCAGTTATGCCCACGCCAAGGAAATTGGCCAGTACATTATTCAGATGTATGAAGAAGGGGCTACGGACGAAGTATACCTGGTTTATGCCCGTTTCGTTAATGCCCTGCGGCAGGTCCCGACCATTGTAAAACTTTTGCCTATTGAACCTCCGCAGAGTGAGGCAGGAGACGAAAAGGGTGGCCGGGAGTTCGTCGCCGACTATATCTATGAACCCAGTGCTGATGCTATTCTTACCACACTGCTGCCACGCTACGTAGAAAGTCAGATATACCATGCCTTGCTGGAATCCAAAGCCAGTGAGCACGGCGCACGGATGACAGCGATGGGCAACGCCACGGACAATGCCAGCGAGCTCATCGATAACCTCACCCTGCGCATGAACAAAGCCAGGCAAGCAGGGATAACCACAGAAATACTCGAGATAGTGGGTGGCGCAGAAGCTCTCAGAAAAGGAGGAAAATAGACGATGGCAAAGGAAACTATCGGCACTGTCGTCCAGGTTATCGGACCGGTTGTCGACATTCGTTTCAAACCAGGTGAACTACCTGACTTGCTGCACGCCGTCAGGATTAGAACTGCAGATCAGGATCCAGGTTTTTCCGCCCCTGTTGAGATCGACATCACCCTGGAAGCTATGCAATTGCTCGGTAATGATGTAGTCCGCTGCGTGGCCCTGCAGCCGACCGACGGTGTACAGCGGGGTATGAAAGCTATAAACACCGGTGCTACGGTTAAGGTACCCGTAGGCGATGGCTGCCTGGGCCGCATCCTGAATGTGGTGGGCGAGCCGGTTGATGAATTAGGACCGGTTCAGGCCAGCGACTACTGGGAAATCCACCGTAAACCCCCGGCCCTGGTTGACCAGGTACCATCCAGCGAAATGCTGGAGACCGGGGTAAAGGTGCTGGATTTGATTTGCCCCTATGCCAAAGGCGGTAAGGTTGGCATGTTTGGTGGCGCCGGTGTGGGCAAGACGGTTATCATCATGGAACTCATCCGGAACATTGCGTATGAACACGGCGGCTATTCGGTGTTTACCGGTGTCGGCGAGCGCACCCGTGAAGGGAACGACCTCTGGAATGAAATGAAGGAATCTGGGGTTATCGAAAAATGTGCCCTGATTTACGGGCAAATGAACGAGCCTCCTGGCGCACGCTTGCGGGTGGGCCTGACCGGGCTGACAGTAGCCGAGTACTTCCGCGATGTGCAAGGGCAGGACGTGCTGATATTCATCGATAATATATTCCGTTTCGCGCAAGCCGGTAACGAAGTGTCAGCTCTGCTGGGCCGGATGCCGTCCGCCGTCGGTTACCAGCCCACCCTGGCAACCGACATGGGCCTCCTGCAAGAGCGGATTACTTCCACCAAGAAGGGTTCAATCACCTCCGCGCAGGCTGTGTACGTACCCGCCGACGACCTGACTGACCCGGCGCCGGCCACGACCTTCGCGCACCTCGACGCGACCACGGTGCTGTCGCGGCAAATTGCCGAGCTGGGCATCTACCCGGCCGTGGACCCGCTGGATTCCACGTCCCGGATACTCGACCCGCTGGTACTTGGTAAAGACCACTACGACACCGCTCGCGGAGTACAAAAGGTTCTGCAAAGGTACAAGGAGCTGCAAGATATCATAGCCATTCTTGGTATGGACGAGTTGACCGACGAGGACAAACTGGTGGTGGCTCGGGCGCGGAAGATTCAGAGGTTCCTGTCCCAGCCCTTCCACGTAGCTGAGCAATTCACGGGTTCTCCCGGTATCTACGTGCCGGTCAAGGAAACGGTGGCTGGGTTTGCCCAGGTCCTGGAGGGCAAGTATGACCACCTGCCAGAAGCGGCGTTCTATATGAGAGGAAACATCGATACTGTTGTTGCGAGAGCGCGGGAATTGGAGGGGTAGGATAAATGGCGGAAAACACCTTCATGCTTGAAGTGGTAACCCCGGAACGCGTCGTCCTGAGCGATGAAGTTCAGTTTGTGGTGGTTCCCGCTGCCGAAGGTGAAGTTGGTATATTGAGAGGCCATGCCCCCATGGTTGCAGGGTTGAAGATTGGAGTGCTGCGGTATACCGCCAAGGATGGAGTTGTAAGGCATATGGCGGTGAGTGGCGGTTTCATGGAAGTAATAGACAATGAAGCTATCGTGCTGGCCGAGACAGCCGAGAGAGGGACAGAAATCGACATACTAAGAGCCAAGGCCGCCAAGGAAAGAGCCGAACGGCGACTGCAGCAGAGGACGGAAGAAATAAGCTTTACCCGTGCACAAATGGCCTTGCAAAGGGCTCTCGCCAGGATCAAGGCAGCGGAAGCTGATCGACCGTAGGACACAATGTCCGAGGTGAAGCAAAGGCCGGAATGTAAGAATTCCGGCCTTTTGTCCTACTATAGCAATAACGAACGTACCATGGCGTCGCAGAAAGACTCTCAGAGCGGCTACCGAAGAGGCCACACTGGACCTGGCCACAGGAATACGCCGGGAGGTCTGTATGCAAAAGCAGTTTGCGTTTATTACAATACTATACCTGATGGCGAAAGTAGTTCTGTTTATTCTTATCTGGATGGTCACGATTCAGATTCAGAAAAAGGCCCTGGAAGCCAAGAAAAAGCGTGAAGCGCTGCGCCAGCAGCAAAAGCAGGAAGAGCATCGAACTTCGGAAAAGGAGCATATCAAACCGGAGGACCATCCCTTCCGCCGGTAGGGCGCACACGTTTTCCCAGGCGGGCCAGCGGGATCATGGCCCGGCAATCTGCCAGGCCAGTCTAGAAAATGAACGCCAGTATCGCGCCTAGAATTGGAGTCTCGTCGGTTTCGGTATCCGGCTTAAGGACTGGCTTGGGACCGGGTCACGAGGGCCTGCGGTTTCATTTCGGTGAGACATTCATCGATTTACTACAGGTCAGGGACTCATCAGTATTAACAGTGTATATTTGCCATTTTTATCGGGCACGGCAGGGTGTCGTTGCCCCGGCTAGCTTCCATAACTCCAGCCGGGAATTGGTCCCGGCTGATTACTTATTGGGGGGCAGAGGGACGATGCTACTGCGGACAGGAGAAAACGTGACAGAAAGGGGTTGAGGCTAGGCCCATACCGCTGTTGTCGGACTGTAGACCGTCACGGCACGATGTTGCGCGTCAATGCTATCTTTCAGTATTTGCATGGCGGGTAGTACCCACACCATATCCCCGCTACATATCAGGTTTGGTTTACAGCGCATTTCTCCAGAATATTTCTGATGCCTACCAGCCCACAGAATGCCTCACTGTTATAAGCCGCTCTGCTAATCCCCTACGTACCACCTCACCGTCTTTCTTGTCATCCTTGACCTTATGGCTTCCCATTATTTTACTTCTAGTTGCGTACCACCCCTGGAAAGAACTGTGAGACTCCCTGCGATTATATACTGTTAAGAATGCAAGGTACATGCCATCCCGCGACAACGCATTGGCCGGACCGCATAAAACTTCACACCGGGCGAACTCTCCGCAATGCGTGATGGCAAAAACGCGTGGGCCTGTCCTCCACAAAAAATGTATGTACGGGAAACCGCACACCTGCGCGGAATACCGGACAGTCACCAAGGCCGGGCAGCCCACGAGTCAATAAAGTGGCAAAAACGTACAGACCGGTGGCCCGGGGTGGGGAGGGAATCATGGGAAGAGCGGCAACTCCCGGGTTCCCGGAAACAAGGAAAGACCAAAGCGTCGCTTTCCTTCTTTTCAAAAATTTACTGGGGTAACCAGCCATATCCCACCGTCTATTCTACCACTGCTTCCAGTATCGGTCCTCCCCAGAACCTTTCAGCCCTTAGCGGACACTACCATCTGAGGACGCTCTATCTTTTTGCGGGTTTTTGGCACATGGCACGCTTTTTGCAACTCAATATTGTCTGAGGGTAGTTCCCTGTACAGGTAGGCCTGTGCCACTCTGCATAAGCGGCCAATGCCAACCAGAGTCAGCTGTAGAGAAGGTGCGGCTCCTGGCAGGCAGGTTTTCCGGAATCCAGATAAAGGAGGGGTGGGTGTGGAGAGTAGTGCACTGATCTTGAAGTGCTTTGTCGCCGGCGTAACCGGCGTCTTTCTGGTCATGGCCATATTGCAGGTAGCGGTAACCCTGAGTTCCAAACTGGCCATCTGGATTGAAAGCAAGACCGTAGACAAGAATGCGGCATCCCAAGCTGGGAAGGGTTAATTAAGCAATTGCGTAAAAAGGAGGTTAAGTCCCCGTGGAACTCTTTCAGGAAGTAATACTGAGAACCGGCTTTTTGGCATTAACCTGGGGTCAACTGGTCATGTGGGCGGTCGGGTTCACCCTGATATACCTTGCCATCAGGAAAGGGTTTGAACCCCTGCTCCTGCTTCCCATCGGGTTCGGCATCCTGCTGGCCAACATACCCTTGACGCCGTTGATGACCCCGGGAAGCGGGCTGATATGGCGGTTCTACCATTACGGGTTGGAGTGGGAGGTAATTCCTCCACTAATCTTTCTAGGTCTGGGAGCGATGACCGACTTTGGTCCCATGATCGCCAATCCTAAAACCCTGTTGCTGGGGGCGGCGGCCCAGGTCGGAGTATATTTTACGTTCTTCCTGGCCCTGCTACTAAAGTTTACCGTACCGCAAGCAGCAGTCATCGGTATCATTGGGGGGGCTGACGGACCCACCACCATCTATTTGGCTTCAAAGCTGGCTCCGGAGATGATGGGAGTCTGCGCAGTGGCCGCCTACTCTTACATGGCCATGGTGCCGCTCATCCAGCCTCCGGTTATGAAGCTTCTCACCACCGAGGCGGAGCGCAAGATAGTCATGAAATCGCTACGCCCGGTCAGCAAGCTGGAGAAGATATTCTTCCCTGTGGTGGCCTTGTTCGTAATATGTCTGATTGTCCCCGACGCGGCACCCCTGATGGCCATGTTCATGATGGGCAACCTGTTCCGGGAGTCGGGGGTTGTGGCCCGGCTTTCCAATGCGGCCCAGAACGAGCTGATGAACATAGTCACCATCTTTCTGGGCGTGTCAGTCGGTGCTACCATGCCGGCCGCTACCGTTCTTCAGCCCAAGGTTATCTTCGTTTTTATCCTGGGTTGTGCAGCGTTTATGCTGGCGACTGCAACAGGCGTACTCTTTGCCAAGTTTATGAACCTCTTCCTCAAAGAGAAGATTAACCCCCTCATCGGGGCGGCCGGGGTATCGGCGGTGCCCATGGCCGCCCGGGTGGTGGCCAAACTGGGGTCCGAAGCCAATCGCAAGAATTACCTGCTGATGCATGCCATGGGACCGAATGTGGCCGGGGTCATCGGCACCGCGGTGGCCGCGGGTATGTTCATCAGCGTTCTGGCCAAGTAGCCGGTTTAGCTTAACAGCCCGGACCGGGGCTTAGGCCGGGTATAAGATGAGTCTGCGGACACAGAATACTTTTAGCCTTGCAAAAGGAGGTGGAATGCTGATACGCCGTTCCCGGGGCCGGCCCGGCGAGTTTTTTAGACTGTAGTGACGTCTTAAGGCGGGACGGATCCCGTCTGGCCCGGGGTCCTTCGGGGACACCCCGGGTTAAACCAATCTATTAAATAGTTTTTAGGAGGTGGATATAATGGTTAATCTGGAGAGCCCACTGTCGGGGAAGATACTCGAGATCAACATGGAAGTCGGTCAGCAGGTCAACGAAGATGATGAGGTCATCATCATCGAGGCGCTAAAAATGGAAAACCCGGTGTACTGCCCGGCGACCGGCGTGGTAAAAGAAATCAAGGTAAGAATTGGCGATCAGGTCAACGAGGGAGACATCCTCGCAGTCATCGAGTAAAGGTATCGAAAACAGAGTAACCCTTCGCAGCGAAGGGTTACTCCGGGACTAATTCATATGGAGGTCAGATACTATGAACTTTGCCTTAACCGATGAGCAAAAAATGGTTCAAGAAATGGCCCGGAACTTCGCCGAAAAAGAAATTGCTCCTTACGTGGAAGAAGACGAGGCCAACCACTACTACCGGAGGGAGATTCTCTCTAAAATGGGCGAACTGGGCCTGCTAGGATGGAGTATCCCTGAAGAGTACGGCGGTAATGGCATGGGCTGGATAGAGGCGGTCATAGCCCTCTATGAAATAGCTAAGGTACACACCTCGTGGCGGCTCAGTATTAGCGGCAACTGTTGGGGACCGGCAATGACGATATACGAGTGGGGTACCGAAGAGCAAAAACGGAAGTATATCCCCGGACTACTGAGCGGCGAATATGTGGGGAGTTTTGCCATCACGGAGCCAAACGCCGGTTCGGACGTGGCCAGCATGAGAACCTTCGCCGAGGACAAGGGGGACCACTGGCTGATTAACGGCACCAAGATGTGGATATCTGGCGGACACGTCTCCGATGTAGGACTGCTCTATGCGTTGACCGAAAAGAACAAGGGTGCCAAAGGGGTATCCTGTTTCATAATCGACTACAACAATACCCCGGGTGTCACCAGAATCCCGATTGAGACCAAGTTCGGGATGTACGCGGCGCCCACCTCCGAACTGGTGTTTGAAAATGCGGTTGTTCCCAAAGAAAACCTCCTGGGCCCCGCAGGCCGGGGGTTCCAGATCTGCATGTGGCAGTTGAACAACACCCGCATGGGTTGTGCCACCGGAGCCGCAGCCCTGTCCGCCGCAGCTCTGGAAGGGGCGGTGCGGTATGCCAACGAGCGTACCCAGTTTGGCCAGCCGATAGGGAAGTTCCAGATGATTCAGCAGCAGATCACGGAAATGAAGCTGGAGGACGAAGCCGCCAAGCTCCTGGTATACCACGCGGCCTGGTTGAAGGAAAACAAGTTGCCCAACCAGCAGGCTACGTCCATGGCCAAGCTTTATGCCTGCAAGGCGGCGGTAAACGCGGCCAACCTGGCTATGAAGATCTACGGCTCTTACGGATATTCCACCGAGTACCCGTGCGGCAGGTGGCTGCGGGATGCCAAGCAGTTTGAGACCCTGGAAGGAACCTCGAACATCCATACCATGATTATTGCCAATATTGAGCTGGGTTACCAGCCTAACCGGTAGCTATTTGCAGGACAAAATGTGTCTATGCCTCCCAGGTTTTACAAGAAAGGAGGACTGAACATGGGAGCTTACGGTTATTCCTTGCATCCTTACTTTAAAGAGATGCCAGCCATCGGCAAGCCTCTAAACCGGGTCAATAAGCAGAACGTAGAAGAAATCAAGAAGGTGGAAGCTGAAATAGCGCAAGAGGTTGAGCGGGTAAAACAGACCGGCAAGGCCACCGAGGCCATGAACAAACAGGGCGAAATGACCGCCTGGCAACGACTGGAGTACCTGGTTGATCCCGGAACGTGGTGCCCGCTGCACACCATTTACGACCCTGAGTTCAATGAGGAAGGCACGACGGGGGTTATCGACGGGATTGGTAAAATCTCAGGCAAATGGGCGGTCATTATCGCCTCTAACAATAAGATAATGGCCGGCGCCTGGATTGCCGGGCAGGCGGACAACATCCTGAGGGTAACCGACCTCGCCAAGCGGCTGCGTGTTCCCCTGGTCTGGGTGCTGAACTGCAGCGGTGTGAAATTGATGGAGCAGGAAAAGGTGTATGCCAACCGGCGGGGGAACGGGACTCCTTTCTACCGGCACGCAGAACTGGAGCAACTGGGCATCCCGGTCATCGTCGGTATATACGGAACCAACCCGGCGGGTGGGGGGTACCACGGCATCAGCCCCACGGTGCTCATAGCGCACCAGAAGGCGAACATAGCCGTAGGCGGTGGCGGCATCGTCGGCGGCATGAACCCGAAAGGCTATTTTGACGAGGAGGCTGCGGAACAGCTAATCGATGCTACCCGTAAATTCAAGGCCGCCCCTCCCGGCCGGGTGGAGATACACTACAACGGCACCGGGTTCTTCCGGGAAGTCTGTGAGACCGAGGAAGCGGTGCTGGATAGGATCAAGCAGTATATGAAAGACATGCCGGCCTATCACCCCGACTTCTTCCGGGTGGCCGACCCGGCGGAGCCCAAGTTCCCCATTGAAGACCTGTACAGCCTGGTACCTTTCAACCAGCGGCGGGGCTACCAGATGGCAGAGGTGCTGGCGCGGCTCTTTGATAACAGCGAGCACATGGAATACCGACCTGGTTATGGACCGGAAGTGTACTGCGGGCTGGCTAAGATTGACGGGTACCTGTGTGGGATTATCGGCAATAACCAGGGCATGCTGGGAAATAATTATCCCGAATACACGGACCAGTACCAGGGCATTGGCGGTAAGCTCTACCGGCAGGGCCTGATCAAGATGAGCGAGTTTGTTACCTTCTGCGGGCGTGACCGTATCCCTATAATCTGGCTGCAGGATACCACCGGCATTGACGTGGGCGACATCGCGGAGAAGGCCGAACTGCTGGGCCTGGGGCAATCGCTGATCTACTCCATAGAAAGCACGGATATCCCTATGATGCTTATCGTCCTCAGGAAGGGTACTGCCGCAGCTCACTATATCATGGGCGGCCCAAATGCCAATAACAACAACGCGTTCACCCTCGGGACTGCTACCACGGAAATCTACGTCATGCACGGCGAAACGGCGGCCGCCGCTTCCTACTCGCGCAGGCTGGTGAAGGAGAAAGATGCCGGTAGGCCGCTGGAGCCGGTCATTGAAAAGATGAACGATATGGTTCGGGAGTACTACGAAAAGTCCCGGCCGGTGTTCTGTGCCAAGAAGGGCTTTGTGGACGAGATCGTGAATTTTGCCGACCTCCGCAAGTACTGCAAGGCGTTTGTAGGGGCGGCGTACCAAAACCCGGCCTCGTTCTGCCCGTTCCACCAGATGATAACGCCCAGGATTATCAGGGGTTAACGGCGCAAAGGTACTGGTGCTAAATAACTTCGGCCTCCTTACCCTACAATGTCATACAACTCCATACTAACACCCTTCCTTGTGCCCGCCGGTGACAGGGCTTTGGCCCCGCCGCCGGGCATAAGGAAGGAAACCTGAACCACCTGCAATGTGCGGATGGGGAAAGAGTGTGGTTAGACAACTTGGGGCAGACCGATACGAAGAAAGGTGTAAGTAAGGCCAGAATGGAGTAGGGAGTTGTAAGTGTGGCTAATACACAAGCGATAGTTGCGGTAGCGATTTTCTTGTTGTCGTATGGTCTTATTATCTCTGACAAGATCCACCGTGCTGTGGTGAGTCTTACCGGGGCGGTTGCAGTCATTGTCCTGGGAATTTTATCCCAGGAAGAGGCTGTACACGGAATAGACTTCAATACCATTGGCCTGTTGGTAGGGATGATGATTATTGTAGGTATCACCCGTAGAAGTGGTGTTTTTGAATACATGGCCATTAAAGCGGCGAAGGCTTCCAGGGGTGATCCGGTTAAACTACTGGTGCTGTTAACGGTTATAACGGCGGTAGTCTCGTCAATGCTGGACAACGTTACCGCCGTTCTGCTTATCGTCCCGGTCACATTTTCAGTGGCTGACCGGCTTAAGGTCGATTGCCTGCCGTTTCTTCTGGCGGAGGTAATTGGGTCGAACATTGGAGGAACGGCGACCTTAATCGGGGACCCTCCTAATATACTAATTGGTGGGGCGACACATCTCGGATTCCTAGACTTTATCGTGAACCTGACCCCGGTAATCGTGGTTGTCCTGGCGGTTACAGTTGTTATCATGGTGTTCATGTTTAGGGGCGGTTTCAAGGTTGCTGAGGAAGATAAGCAAAAGGTTATGGAACTTGATGAGATTGCGGCTATCAAAGACTACGGAATACTGAAGAAATCCCTGATCGTGCTGGCTCTGACCCTGGGAGGCTTCTTCTTGCACCAGTTTCTACAGCTGGAGTCAGCCACTATAGCCCTGGCAGGTGCGGCGTTGTTAATGCTGGTAACCGCCGAAGAACCTGAAGACATCCTGCTCTCGGTGGAATGGCCTACTATTTTCTTTTTTATTGGTTTGTTTGTTCTGGTAGAAAGTTTGGTTAAGGTTGGGGTGATAGGCTACATTGCTCAAGAGTCGCTGAATATAACCCGGGGGGATCTCACGTTGACAGCGATGCTTGTGCTCTGGCTTTCCGGAATAGCCTCGGCCTTTGTGGACAATATTCCTTTTGTAACAGCGATGATCCCGTTATTGAAGTCTGTTGGCCAGCTAAGTGGCATGCCCATGGACCCGCTGTGGTGGTCACTGGCACTAGGGGCGTGTCTTGGCGGGAATGGGACATTGATAGGGGCTTCTGCCAACGTGGTGGTGGCGGGACTGAGTGCGAAGTATGGCAAGCCGATAAGCTTTATTGATTTTCTCAAAGTTGGATTTCCGCTTATGATAGTGTCGTTGATCATTTGTACCGGTTATATTTACGTGCGTTACTTGATATAGGCAGGGACCATGTTCTTTTAACAGGTGTAGTCTTCAAGAAACCGCAAATGTACAAGCTTTTAAAGGGGTGACCTCATGCGGGAAGAGCACGCACCGGCAAAGGTGGACCTGGGTGGAAGAGGTAATCCTGTGAAATTCGGTAATTACCGAGTGGATAGACTTTCGGTTGGCGGTGACCGGTTCAAAATTCTGAAAGGTCGTACTTTGCACCTCGAAGGAAGAACCATTTACTATTATCGGGAATTGCTTTCTACCAACACTACTGCCCGCCTGCTGGCCGAAAGCGGAGTTCCCGATGGGACCGTGGTAGTGAGTGATTCACAACAAGCAGGCAGGGGTAGAATGAACCGCCAGTGGGTATGCCCACCAGGTAAGGGGATCTTGATGTCAATGATATTAAGACCGATGATAAGTCCAGGGTCGGCCTTCAACCTGACCCTTGTGGTAAGCGCTGCAGTGGCTGAAGCTATAACGGATATCACGGGGTGCGGAGCAGGAATTAAGTGGCCCAATGATGTTTTGGTAAATGGGAAAAAGGTGTGCGGGATACTCGCTGAAAGCAAGCTATTACGGAACGTTTGTGAGTACGTAATAATCGGTATTGGAATTAACGTAAACCAGGAAAAGTCCGAGCTACCTGCTGAATGCCGGGAAACAACTACATCATTAAGAATTGAACTTGGTCAAAGCGTTGCGAGGTTGCCGGTTCTAAGGTGCTTGTTACGTACATGGGATAGACACTACCGGGAGTTCTTAAGGGGCGGTCCCAACTACGCCCGGGAGAAATGGCTCCAAAACAGCGTTACCCTGGGACGGAGGGTCACAATAACTGGTGCGGGCGGATCTACCACTGGGATTGCTGTAGATATCAATGAAAAAGGAGGGTTGGTGGTACAACTGGACAATGGAGATATACAGCAATTTATGGCTGAGGACGTGAGCATAGGAAGCAGCCGATTCAGGGTCTGAAGCTGAAATATAGCCGGTCCGATCTTCCCAAACACACGTTAGGGCTCCCGTATATACAGGAGCCCGTTTTGTTTGGGCGAGTACGCTCTAAGCGATGTCGGACCGGCATGATTCTTGCAAAAATCAAAGAACAGAGAATTAACAAACAGAAGAAGCATCACTTACTTGAATACATTGTAAACAGTCGAATTACTCGGCTTACCACTACCGGGGGTAGCAAGGTTGCACTGAACATTTGGGGGGACAGGCATGGCCGTCAGGCATGAGGGATTTACCGCCGAACAAAAGGTTGAGATGGTGGTTCGATTTCTGCAATCAGGGAAGCCGGTGCGAGAGTTTTGCCGACAGCATGGGATTCCTGAGAACGAATTTGTCAGGTGGAGAAAGCGGTTCCTAAGGGGAGCGCGGGATGCGTTTCGTATCGGAGAAATCAGTGCCGATAAGTACCTGCAACGTATTTCTTGCCTGGAAGCCAAGGTCGAGCGCCTGGAGCTTGAAAACGTTTCGTTAAGGTTAGTTATTCGCTATCTGAAAGATAGTGAGGGTTAAATAAGGAAAAACATGTCTCAACCGAAAGAGACTTGCGGTCAATGGGAAAGGGTGTTGAGCGGGATTCTTTTGCAGATATTGGTGGAGGAAAGTTAGACCTCTCTACAGTAAGTCGCTAGCAGGAAAAAACCGGTCGTTGGGCACGTCCTGCGTATGTCCGGCCGGACGGACATATGTCCGGGGGCACGAACAACGGATATCTACGGCGAAAATGAATATGGCGGCATGCAGTATACAGCCGAGCCATGGACACGGACCTTGGGCTATGGGGTGGCGTAGGACAGTGGCATGCAACTTGCATGTTAAACCATTCCTAGAGGAGGTGGTGTTGGACCGATGGGTAGTTTTCCAGGAAGGAGGGATTTGGCGGTAGCCGGATGATGGCACCCGGAAGGCGGTGACAGCTTTCGGGCGGGCGGACTGAACTTGATAACAGCTGCAGAAATTGACCCCAGATTAATAATTAATACACGAAAGGAGGACAAGACCGGATGGGAAGATACGCGGACGAGTATAGAAGCAAGCTACGAACTCCAGATGAAGCAGTAAAGGTAGTCAAGTCAGGCGATTGGGTTTATTACAGCCATTTTGCCATGATGCCGCGTGCCCTCGATGAGGCCCTGGCTAAAAGGGTGGGCGAGGTTTCGAATGTAAATATCAGATGCGTTTCGCCTTTGCGGCAACCGAGTGTTGTGGCGGCGGACCCTGAGAAGAAATCATTTATTTACAATAGCGGCCACATGAGTGGCATTGACCGAAAGCTAGGGGACAAGGGACTTTGCTACTATATACCCGGGAACTACGGGCGAGTCCCCATTAATATCCGTAACGGGTATATGTACCGGCCCAACGTGCTTTTTGTGGTAACGGCACCAATGGACAAGAACGGTTTCTTTAATTTCGGCGCTGCCTGTTCGTACATGCGTGCAGCGTCTGAAATGGCGGATTATGTGGTTGTAGAGGTAAATGAACATGCGCCCGTGTGCCTGGGCGGAGAACAGGAAAGTATTCATATCTCCGAGGTAGACTTTATCGTCGAACACAGCGCACCATTACCGACCATCCCGGCTGAGTTCGAGGCTACGGAAGTGGATAAAGCTATTGCCGGCCATATTCTGGAACACATTGAGGACGGAGCTTGCCTGCAGTTAGGGATCGGGGGCATGCCTAATACGGTAGGCAAGATGATAGCCGATTCCGACCTTAAGGACCTGGGCATTCACTCCGAAATGATGGCGGATGCTTTCGTCGATCTTTTTGAAAAAGGCAAGGTAACGGGAGCGAGGAAGAACCTGGATAAGTACAAAATGGTCTATACATTTGCCCTTGGGTCCCAGAAGCTATATGAGTTTATCGATAGCAATCCCCTATGTGCAACCTACCCGGTTGACCTGACCAATTCACCGGAAAGGATCGCGATGAATGACAAGGTCATCGCCATTAACAACGCCGTTGAGATCGACCTGTACGGGCAGGTAAACTCAGAGTCCTCCGGCTTTAGAAACATATCCGGCACCGGCGGACAACTGGATTTCATCATCGGAGCCCTGAATTCTCGAGGAGGGAAAGGGTTCATTTGTTTGAGCTCCACCACCACGAAAAACGGACAAAGGGTTTCCCGTATCGTCCCCTGGCTAAGTCCTGGTAGCATAGTATCGGTGCCGAGAAGCTATAGCTCGTATGTTGTTACCGAGTACGGCGTAGCCAACATAATGGGTAAATCTACCTACCGAAAGGCGGAAATGCTGATCGAGATTGCTCACCCGGATTTCCGAGACGAGCTTATCAAGGCGGCCGCCGAGCAAAGAATCTGGACCAGAACTAACAGGATCGAATAGATACCCTAGATACCTTATTCCTAATATAGTTTTACACATTCAATTTAGTGAAGAAGGAGGACTCAAACATGGGTGTTGCGCTGGTGGTGTTGGGTTACTTCGTCGTTATGGGCGCTATTGGAACCTACATGGTAAAAAAGCAGAGCAGTGTGTCTGAGTACTTCGTAGCCAAGCGAAATCTAGGGGCTCTTCTCATCATTCCGCTGGTCTTCGGAGAAATAATAGCCGGTTCCAGTACGGTAGGAAACGCCGCTCAGGCCTTTGGATTCGGGATATCGTCGGTCTGGGTGAACTGGGGAATGGGCTTCGGTTGTATACTTGTCCTGTTGTTCATCGGCAAGTTTTACCGGGTTGTTGGTAACAAGATGGGGGCTATGACTGTTCCCGAGGCTTACCGGTTCAGGTTTGATGCTAAGACCAGGATGCTGATGATGCTAACCCTGGTGCTGGTTTACCTGATACTCTTTGCCATGCAGCCCCTGGCCGCAGGCGCCATCATCGCTCCGCTGCTCGGAACGGACAAGGTCTTAACCATATGGGTAGTGGGGCTCATCTTCGTCTACCTGGCAGTGACAGGCGGCATGAGAGGAATGGCATGGATGAACTCCATCCACGCCTGCGTTATGTACGTCGGTCTGGGGGTAGTCTGCTATGCCGCCGTAAAGTATGCGGGCGGCATGTCCGCGCTCCAGGCAGCTCTGCCCGCAGAATACTTCAGGTTCGACCAGCCTGACCTGCAAACGGTCCTCGGCTGGTTTATCGGCACGGCGCTTTCCTTCTTCGCCGCCTCAGTCCTTGCTGCCGCCGTCTACGGGGCCAACGACTGGAGTGACGTCAAAAAGGGCTTCTGGGGAGCAGGACTTCTCGCCATGGTCTTCGCCGTCTTCCCAGCTCTCATTGGAGTCGCCGGGAAGGTAGTCCTGCCAGACGCTGACGCGAACAGCATACTGTATCTGATGGCGGCCAAGGTGGGCCCCACGTACGCGGTACTCGCATCTATGGGGGTACTGGCGGCTATCATGTCGACGGGTCCCGCTATGTTGTTGCTGGTCATGACCATGCTGAGCCGCGACGTCTACCGGGTCCTGCGACCTGGTTCCACGGAGGCCGAAGAAATGAGGTTCGCCAGGATAATCGGGATTACCCTGGGACTCATAGCTGTCTTCCTGGGGATGAGGGCCACCTCCATCCTGGGGCAGTTGGCCGGAGCCTTCCAGATCCGTGCAATAGCTGGGCTGGTGCTGGTAGTGGCAGCCTTCTGGCCACGCGTGGACAGCAGAGCGGCATTCTGGTCGATGCTGACCGGTGGTGTCATAGCTGCGGTATGGCACTTCGCCGGTAATCCTTTCGGCATTACCTCCCTGTGGCCGTCGCTGATTGTGGGAGTCCCAGTACTGGTTATTCTAACCCTGATGGCTAAACAGCCGGTAGACGAAGGGTATGCCAGGTACGAAAAAGCTCTCGCGGAGGCCACTGTAGAGGGGATTGTCTGATATTTGATTGCAGGTTGTTGCACAGAGTTTTACCAAAAGGGGGTAGAAAAGGATATGGAATTCAAGAAAATTGGGGTAGTGGGTGCAGGAACGATGGGCCTTGGTATCGCCCAGGTCTGCGCCCAGTCCGGGTTTGAGGTAGTCTTCAACGACATCAAGATGGAGATCGTTGACAAGGCGGTAAACCGTATCACTAAACTTCTGAGCAAAGATGTGGACAAGGGTAAGATTACGGCAGAGGCTAAGGATGCGACACTGGGTCGTATTAAAAAGAGCGAAAACGTAGAAGACATGGCGGACTGCGACGTTATTATCGAAGCAATTGTTGAGAATATGGATGCCAAAAAGTCGCTCTATCAGAAGCTGGACGCTATCTGCAAACCGGAAGCCATCCTGGCAACTAACACATCATCGTTATCGGTGTCGGAGCTAGCCAGCGCAACCAAAAGGCCGGCGCAGTTTATTGGGATGCATTTCTTTAATCCGGTCCAGGTAATGAAACTGATAGAGGTAGTAACACCTCTCCAGGTGGCACAGGCCACCATAGATGCGGTTATGGACCTGGGCGTAAGGCTTGGCAAAGAACCGGTGCCTGTCAAGGATTCGCCGGGGTTTGTGGTCAACCGCATCCTGACCATGGGAAGTAATGAGGTACCTTTTATGTTGCATGAAGGGGTGGCAACTCCAGATGCCATTGACAAATGTATGAAACTTGGGGCGAACTGGAGAATGGGTCCCTGCGAACTGAATGACCTGGTGGGCCTGGACATTTCGATAGCTATTCGTGAAACACTTTACGCCGAGTTTAAAGAACCAAAGTACCGCCCCTCACCATTCCTCTACCAGATGATCCGGGCGGGTTTCCTAGGTCGCAAGACCGGTAAAGGCTGGTACGAGTATGACGAAGACGGGAAGATTATAGGAATAAACCGGAGTGTGTTCAAGTAGGAAGATGAAGAAGAAATCTACAAAACCAAATAGAGGAGTGGCATCGCTCAAACCTTGAGACAATAAATCCCAGGGGTGAGCAAATGATGCC
>JAAYAC010000192.1 GCA_012719535.1 Syntrophomonadaceae bacterium
GCGTATGTCGAAAGCTTAACACGTAGGTTCCAAATAATCTGCAAAGTAACTCCAACCTCCCCAAATAAACTGCCAATATTTTAGCAGATTGGAGAGGCTTACAACCCGGCTTTTCGGACAATTAATTTGCTACGATAGACCGGCTTTTGTGACCAGGGAGCGTGAAAAATAACAATCCAGCAAGGCCGCTCCCAGGCTGGCTAAGGTCTTAAGGGCTACTGAGAAACTTGCGCCAAGGGGACCGGGTAAAGCTATCAAGTTTTCCCCAATCAATCCGGGACCGCTACCAGAAAGTGTAGCCAAGACTTTTAGAAGCGCAACGTACACACAAAGTGTCACTCAAGAAGAAACTATTCTGTACCGGGCATGCGGAGGGAAAGCTGGAGAATTGAGCGGATACTGGACTCGCACCAAGCCAAGCGGACCTGTTCAAGCGGCGATAGACAGTGCTTGGATCAGAACTGGGGTAATACAGCTACACAGGTTTCTGCCATCAGAGTGCCGAAAGGTACAACCATTTTCGAAGGAGCCGCAGCTCCCCAACGTGGACTCGTTGGTGGGGGAAATCCAACATACATTCAGAAGGTGGATCCATCATGGTTAATAAAGTAGATTGTATTTGTCAGGTTCTTGAACCCATTGATGAATTCTTTTCCATCACGGAATTTGAGAGATTCCAAGAGTACCTAAATGGGTTGACTGCTTCAGGAGAACTGAGAGAAATCCCAGTTAAACAAAAGTACGCAGGTTTCCCCGAGCAATGGTTTCGATGCAAGGATTGCGGCGGGGTGTGGCGGTTGGTTCACCCGGATTTTCCTTTCAAAGGAATTTGGAGAAGAGTCTAGGCATAATTCTCACTGCAAAACTCACGGCAAACTAGCAGCAAAACAGCCGGGAACGGCAGAGCGAACGCAAAAATCAAGCAACCACGGCGAACCTTGGCAAAACGGGTAGTCCAAGACTGACCACAGAATAATAATTCTGCAGCTAGTCACCCCCTGAAATGCCCGAGCGAAGCGTCAGTGCTGTCAGTAGCGTCAGGCTTTCTTATGTCATGTCGCTTAAAGAGAGAAGAACCAGAGGGGGCGAGTAATCTTGCCTACGATATAGCGAAAGAAGGAGGAAAACACTCAGGGTTCTTCAAGCAATACGTTGGCAAATCAAATACAGAAATTCATAAGGGTATTCAGTCTATTGAGAAACAGATAGCCGAACATCAAGCGAAGATTGCTAACCCAGAGAAATACATCCCGAATTTCGGGCAGTTAGATCCAAGACAACAGGAGGCACTGGTAAATAAGAAGTGGCCCGGAGACATCCAAAGGCTGATGGAACAGAAGCAAATTCTTGAAGGAATATTGAAGGGAGATAATTCGATGGAAGAAGTGCTGAAGGATTACCTTGCAGACCTAATATCTCTCATTCGGGACAAGTATAAGGAGACTTTGGCAGAGGCCTCTGGTGAGTCGGATTCTGAAAAGAGTTTCCGATTGGGGGCAAACATGGCTTACTACGATGTTTTGGATATGATTGAATCCCAGCTCCAGAGTTTCGGAATCGACCGAACTCAGTTCGGTGCAATAGCACCAGTGATTGGTGAACAGCTCAACGAGTAGGGTTCAGTCGCTGCAAAACTCGCGTATGTTACTAAGGTAACGGGAGATTCCTGACCCAGAACACGGTTATGGGAGACCTGTTGAATCCTTTATCCCAGAACCTGTACGCCTACTGTGGGAATAACCCGGTAGCCTATGTGGACCCGTAGGGGAATATCAGGGTGTGTCAATGGGATGACCTGGCATTAGGCTTAAAAACCTCGGTCGGGGATACTCTACAAGATTTGCTTAACTCACCGCAGGCCATACTTGATTTAATTAGAGCCATTGAGAGTGGACAGCTTTCGCTAAAAGACCTGGGACAAGCACTGGGCAGTGGCCTGGAACCACTCAAATATATTGCTCAGAACTGGAACCGAGTCTGGATAGGCAATCCCACCGACCTGGAGGTCTATGAATACGGCCGCAACCTGGGTTCAGTAATTCAAGCAGTTGCCGGTGGAGCAGGTGGAGCGGCAGCTGCCAAGATGGTCAGCAAAGCCGCTCCCAGGCTGGCTAAGGTCTTAAGGTCTACGGAGAATGTTGCTCCAGAGGGGCCGAGTAATCTTGCAAAAGAAACCAGAGTAATAGCACACCACCCAGAATACATCAATCTTTCGAAGGAGCTGGGAGTAAGACCTTTTGACATACCCACAAATGCTTGGAATAAGATGACGCCCACCGAGCAATGGGCAGCAAATCAAAAATTCTTGGATAGGGCGATAGCTAAAGAAGCCGAGTTCGTTTTGGCGACCCCTTTGAAAGAGATGAGAAAGGGAACCTTCTTCGAAAAAGAAGTTAAATACCTTATGTCTAAAGGATACAAACTGAGTAGTGATGGTTCCAAGCTCATTAAGCAGGGACGGTGAAAAAATGTTTAGCGAAGAGTGTGTCCGGGCTGCTTTGAATGACTTAGTTCAATACCATGAATTCGAAATCCGAGTGATTCAATATTCAGAAGAGCATTTCGGCAACTTTGTGATTGAATTGGTCAAGAGAGACTCTTTCAAGGTACGGTTCATTAGGGATCGTGGTCAGACGTGGTGTGAACTGGGATGTGGGTCTGACTGGATGCAGCTTGAGGATGTTCTTGAAGTCGTTGGAGCGAGTTTCGAGTACAATCAAAACGAGGACTATTGCCAAAACATAAAACTGATTTCAAGCACAATCTATCATGAGTTTAAGCTTCTCGATAAAGCATTGGATGTCAACAACCGTGCAGACACAATAACTAAGGCAGGACAGATTAAACAGAAAAGGGTTGAAGAGCTTCTCACAGAGTTTAAATGAAGTGCATAATCACGAGCTGAATTCGCTGTAAAACTTCATACAAACTGGCTGTAAAAAGTAAACACAGCAAAAATTAGCCGTAGTAAATGCAAGCAGGACAGACCAAGACTGGCCGCAGAACCATGATTCAGCAGCCAGTAACCCCTGGAATGTCCGAGCGAAGCGTCAGTACTGTTCAGTAGCAGTCTTGCTTAATTATGTCGCGTAAAGTGAGAAGAACAAGCCAATAGTAAACTGAACAAGTGCCCATGGCTTGGGAAGCGATCAGCATGGTTGCAAGTGTCTACGGACAACCTTTGAACAGTTACTGGTACGACGCCTTCGGAATGCCGCATACCATTACAGAAAGCGTTTACAACCCGTTCCTGTTTACCGGAGCATTGCATGATCCCAGCGGCCTGATATTCCTGA
>JAAYAC010000162.1 GCA_012719535.1 Syntrophomonadaceae bacterium
TTGCGAGTATTCTCGATTTCACTGGGGCAGGTTCTGCACCCACTTATCCCCTCTAAATTCTATCATAACCTTGTCGACTCACTGCAAAGTCTAGTATACCTTGACCCCGCTCAGAATTTTGCAGTCGGGTAAGCTTTCAAATCGCGTAGGAGGGGGCGGCTAACCCCCGTCCCCCCACCAATGCAAGACCCTTTTAACTTGAGTTTGCGGGTAAAAGGCCAAAACCGTTGCCACGAGTGATTGAAAGGGACTATAAATACGCATCGGGGCTTTCAGAAACCCGAAAACATAGTGCCATGGTATATTACGTTACGGTTTTTCCAAGGATCACCGGCCGGATAGGGTGCAGATAGTGATAGGGATATTGATGACCAAAGAAGGGATTCCGGTAGCCCACCAGGTATTTCCGGGGAACACAACAGATGTTGACACCTTCAAGCACGCCCTTTTCCAAGTGAAAGACCGGTCCAGACTGGGCAAGGTCATCCTGGTAGGAGACCGGGGGATGGTAAGCGAGAAGCTCTTGAATGAGATAGAGAAGGCAGGTTTGGAATACATAGTTGGGGTAAAGATGAGGAAGATGCGGGCTGTATCTCAGGTGTTATACCGGCACGGACGCTACAGCATGGTAAAAGAGAACCTCAAGGTTAAGGAAGTCTGTATTCAAGGTTAAGTTCGACGTTAGTTGCCCGGGATCCTGCTTAAATCAGCTTCGCTTAACAAAAAATTTGGCTTAAATTTTTACCTGCCATTTTCTAACATGCGAAGGATGGGTACCAGGAGTTCACCTAAAGTTTTATGATGCCGGCGGCGGAACTCGTTATAGGACCTGAAACAACTCCCGGCAATGGGAGTCAAGCACGAAGCCCAAACGTACATTTTGGACACTTATGAATTGACATGCGGAACAAGAGGCATAACAACACAGCAGAGGCATAAACCGAAACGCATGTTCCGGACGGGGTTTCCCCGGTTTAAGCTAAAACACTCAGCCCTTGGCATAGAATCTTCGCGAGTACAGAGGGTGACACATTCACCTGGCACCTCACCAACTTGCGGGAAGCACCAGCATGGATGAGTTAGTCTTATTCATCCTGAAGCTTCGGAGCTCCCGTCGGACAAGCTTCGGCACAGGAACCACACTCGGTACACAGTTCGGGGTCGATAATGCACTTGTCTTCATGCTCTGTTATGGCCCCAACAGGACACTCATCCACACAAACTCCACAGGCGACACACTCATCTGTAATAATGTATGACATTGTTTTCCTCCCTTATTGTCTGTCATCGCTGATTAAATTGGAAAAACCATGTCTCTTGTTCCGCTTGTCTTGGTGAATACCACTATTCGCACCCGATTACCATTGCGCAATAATTGTCCCTGTGGAAATCTGGCTCAGCTACTCCGTATAGGTTACAATATTCAGGTAATGATTTCCTTGAACTAAAGAATCGTTGTTGTCTGATAGCCAAGATATTATCGCCCTCCTGCAATGCAACAAAATAAAAAATCAGTAAGCTCTTCGGACAGAGTATTGCAAGAATCATGCCAAACACAATACGCCAGGATTATGCCCGCGGTTCGAGGGTCAATTTGCAGGTTCTAAAGGTATCACCGGATACCAGTCCGGTACATGTAATTGGCGGAATGACCCGAGATGGGACACACAGGCTATTGTACAGGTGGTAAGATTTACTGCACATGCTGTACGATCAGACGCTTCTGCACTATGATGGGACCGAACGGACAATAGCCTCATAATTGGGTCTCAAGAGCAACTGTAACTCGAAGGGCAGCAGTTGGCACAGTAGAAATTCGGTAGGAAGAATAATTGTACAGGGTGGTGTATTTCCCCCTGTCTACCATCACCGTGAATGATTTCTACCGGGACAAACAATGCGCAGCTCTTGCACATTCTATGAAAAAATCAAGCCCGTCTATCGTGTAAATGTAAGGGATAAAGATCGTGCAAGGCTACATTTAGTCGGCCAGGTCGTGCCGGGCCACCATCTGATCAGCAATGTTACAGACCCCGACTGTTCTTGTACAACGTGGTTATCAAGGGTACGCTTGAAGGGGTTACCTCTGTGATATTAATGGGGTAGAAGTTGGACATGTAAACTTGCCGCCCGTTACCTGAGATTTGCGTTCCCCGGGTTTTGCCCGGGAGCATGCCGGTAAACCCCTGGCTTACGAAGACATCTTGACCCACTTATAGGCATGCGACGACGGGGTGCAGCTTGCGCTGAGGCAGTACAGGCTTCCATAGAATTATTGGGGATCTAGGCCCAAATAAGAACTGCGACCGTCATAGTCGCAGCAAAGGCAAATGCTAGTTTACCCAATATGAGTAGAGAGTTGCAGCTTCATATGATACTATACTTTTCCATTTTTCGATACAGGCTACTCCTCGATATCCCAAGTTCTTTAGCCACACGGCTCTTGTTATCCTTGAACTTCCGCAGGTAGTTCCGTATGAGCTGCTCTTCTACGTTATCCCGGGACGGCGTCTTTTCCCATACAGGAATATACTCTTCTTTGGTGTCGATTATATCGGGGGGCAGAACATCTACTGTTATCACCTCTCCAGGCATCATATTGATTGCGCGTTCGATAACATTGTTCAGCTCCCTGACGTTCCCAGGCCAGTCGTACCCTAGAAGGACATCCATAGCCCTGTCCTCAATTCGGGCAACTTTTTTGCCCAGCCTGGGACTTATGGTCTGGATAAAGTGTTCAACCAGTTCGGGGATATCTCCTTTTCTTTCTCGAAGCGGAGGTATCTGTATAACAATAACACCAAGGCGGTAGTAAAGATCCAGGCGAAAACGGCCCTTTCTCACCTCATCCATAAGATTCTTGTTGGTGGCTGCAATCACGCGAACGTTAACGGGGATTATCTCCGTTCCCCCCAGGCGCACGATGGTACCCTCTTCCAGCACCCGTAACAACGACCCCTGCAGGTCGAGAGGCATTTCCCCGATTTCGTCCAAAAAGATCGTACCCTGGTCGGCAAGTTCAAATTTGCCCGGGTTGCCTCCCTTACGGGCTCCGGTAAAGGCGCCTTCTTCGTAGCCAAACAACTCACTGCTAACAAGTTCCCGCGGTAGAGCAGCACAATTTATGGCAAAAAACGGCTCACTAGCACGGCTGCTCGCATTGTGAATAGCCTGGGCAAACAGGTCCTTCCCGGTACCACTTTCTCCCAGCAGCAACACGTGCGAGTCTGAAGCAGCCGCCATTTCCGCATGCTTTACCACATTCTTAAAACTGCTGCTCTTCCCAATAATATTCTCGAAGGTAACATTGGCCCGGGCTCCTGCTACCCGCTTTATCAGTCGCTTATACTGCTGCATCGCTTGCAGAATAACAACTTTACCGACCACCTGTTCGTTGCAGTCCACCATGGGGGTAGAACTGACTGCCAGCTTGGTTGTTTCATCCCTCTTGCGCACCACCAACGGCTCGCTGCACAGCTTTCTGTTATCAGCCAATTTGGCCAGAAATAACTGGTTTTCCGGAGGAACCAGGTCAGACAATTGCTTCCCCAGCGCGGTCTGAGGATCGATACCCAGGTAGCGTCCCCCCAGGGCATTGATATGGGTCACTTTTCCTTCCTGATCCAGGGTTAGGACCCCATCCGACATAGACTCCATGATAATGCTTTTGTACCTATTGGCCATCTCACTTTGCTGGTAAGCCTGGTACAAGGCAAGTTGCCGTTCTATAGCCCGGGCACCGGCTACCGCCATTCCCAACGTGTGCCGGTTGACAAGATGAAATGGACCCGTGATGTCAAGCACCCCGATAATGTTACCATCACCGTCAAATATGGGCGAGGCTGAGCATGTAGTTACGGTCGCACACAGGCAGTAATGTTCGTAGCCGAATACCTGCACCGGTTTACCCAAGGCCAAGGCCAACCCCACTGCATTAGTACCCATAACTTGCTCCGACCAGTTCGCTCCTTCGCTAAAGTTGGCCCCGGCTGTGAATTCCAGTTCCCACTTGTCGCCTATCCTTTTGAGGAGGTACCCGTCTCCATCCGCCACTGTAAAGGCAAACCCTGAGCCTTCAGTGAACTTGAACAGGTTCTGCATGCTCACCGTAGCCTCTTCGAGTAGTGCCCGGTTTTTTATACGCCTTTCCTCCAGCTCTTCTGCACTAAGGACATGATGATTCTTGCGTTTAAACGGGTCTACCCCATAAGCCCGGCTCCTGGCCCAGGAATCCCGTATCTCCTGGGATACTATAATTCCCTCACACTCCCCCTTTTCCCGCAA
>JAAYAC010000163.1 GCA_012719535.1 Syntrophomonadaceae bacterium
ACCATATGGTCTACAATTCTTCTGATTCCTGCTATTCTGCAAAGCATCGTAATTAGAGGAACGGCTGCCGGATGTGCTATCTTGATGTCTAAAGAATGGGAGTTCCCCACGTGAACTTAACCTCCTTCGCTGTATTCAAGGTTAAGTTCGATGTTAGCTGCCCGGGATCCTGCTTAAATCAGCCTGGCTTAAAAAAAATTTGGCTTAAATTTTTACCTGTCATTTTCTGACATGCGAAGGGTGGGTTCCTGGTATCCAAAATAGGCATAAATTGCTATAATGGTCCTAAGGTAGGGAAGGGGAAAGACCTATGCAGCGCCGTAGAGCAGCAGACGAAGCTCCCACCGTGAAATTGGTTAATGAAATCTTGAGCCAGGCCGTCCGGGAGCGAGCCAGTGACATACATATTGAACCCCAGGAAAATGGGTTCAGGATCAGGTTCCGGATTGATGGTTTTCTTTTTGATGCTATGCACCTGCCCAGCCAGGCCGGACCGGCGGTTGTCTCGCGCGTAAAGATCATGGCCGACCTGGATATTGCGGAGAAACGGTTGCCTCAGGATGGCAGGATCAGTTGGCAGGTGGAGAAGAAGGACATCGACTTTAGAGTATCTACGATGCCGACGTTGTTCGGGGAGAAAGTAGTGCTGCGTATTCTTGACCGGACCGAAGGCGTTCGTCCTTTGGAAGAACTTCAAATGGAGGCAAGCAGCTACGCTAGGGTCATTTCCCTCTTGGAGCGTTCTCACGGTATCATCCTGGTTACAGGTCCTACTGGCAGCGGCAAGACAACCACGCTGTATGCCATGTTATCTTACCTCAATTCACCTGCACGCAATATCATCACCCTGGAGGACCCGGTTGAGTATTCACTGGCGGGTGTGAACCAGGTACAAATAAACCCTCGTATCGGTCTTACCTTTGCAACTGGCCTAAGAAGCGTGCTTCGGCAGGATCCGAACATTATCATGGTTGGAGAAATACGTGATACCGAGACCGCCAGGCTGGCTACCCGGGCAGCTATGACGGGACACCTGGTCTTGTCGACCCTGCACACCAATAGTGCGGCTGGCAGCCTCGCCCGCCTCATTGACATGGGGGTGGAGCCGTACCTTATCGCTTCGTCCCTCAACGGGGTGATTGGCCAGCGCCTGGTACGCACCCTCTGTCTCCACTGCCGGGAGGAGTACAAGCTGGACCCGGATACTGCTACCAGACTCGGCATTGCCGGGGAAGCGGGCCATACCTTTTACCGTGGCAAGGGTTGTTCCCTGTGCCGGATGACCGGCTACCGAGGCCGGATGGCTCTGCAAGAGGTGCTGGTAGTCGACAGGCAGGTTCAGAAAATCATTATTGATGGCAACGACTCGGAGGAGAAACTACAGGAAGCGGCGGTCGCCCGGGGGATGAACACTTTACGCGCCGATGGCATCAGGAAAGCCAGGCAAGGCTTAACCAGTCTTGAGGAAGTGATGCGAGTGGTGTTCCTGGGGGCTGAATAGGGGGCGGGGGACCAAGTTGTACGGTATAGAGGAATTGCTCAACAGGGCACGGGAACTGGGAGCTTCTGATCTCCATTTGACGGTAGCTTCACCGCCTGCCTTTCGCATTGATGGGAACCTGGTCATTTTCCCTGAAGACACCGCACTAACTTCGGACGACACCCGCTACTTTGCCCAGCAAATCATTTCTGAGGAGCGAATGGTTCGCCAGCTACAGGAGGAGGGACAGCTTGATTTTGCCCTTACCTATGCTGCGGCGGGCAGGGTCAGAATAAGCGTGTATTTGCAGAAGGGGTATCATGCCCTGGCCATTCGGTTGCTACCGGGGACCATCCCGGAGCTGGACGAACTAGGGTTGCCTGCAGTGGTAAGGGACCTGGCTCTCAAGGAAACGGGGCTGGTGCTGGTTGTCGGCCCGGCGGGCAGCGGGAAATCAACCACCCTGGCGGCGATGCTGAACATGCTGAACAAGCAGAGAAATCTGCACGCTATTACCCTGGAGGATCCTATTGAATACCTGCATGAGCACGGCCAATCCCTCATAAACCAGCGGGAAGTGGGGAGTGATACCCGCTCGTTTGTTCAGGGCCTACGGGCAGCCCTCCGCCAGGATCCGGACGTGATTCTGGTAGGCGAGATGAGGGATCTGGAGACTATCTCCACGGTCATTACGGCAGCCGAGACCGGGCATCTGGTTCTGTCCTCCCTTCATTCCACTAGGGCTGTGCAGGCCATTGACCGGATAATCGACGTGTTTCCCGCTTTTCAGCAGCCACAGCTCAGGATACAGCTGGCGGCTGCCCTGCAGGGTGTAATCTCTCAGCAACTGGTACCCAGGCAGGACGGCACCGGGAGAGTAGTGGCCGTGGAAGTGCTGGTGGCCACCCCGGCTGTCCGCAATCTTATTCGCGAGGGCAGGACCCAACAGCTGTATTCCCAGATACAAACAGGTTCAGCATGGGGAATGGTTACCATGGAAAAGAGTCTGCAAATTCTGTGGGAAAAGGGCCTGATTTCTACCGAGGAGTTGACCAGGAGAGCGGCGACCGGTCGACCGGAGGGCGGGGGCTGCCGAGGGGATAAACGATGAGCAGGTTGTTCAGCTACCGGGCTCGAAACCAGCAGGGACAACTGGTAACCGGGAATATTGAGGGAGAAAACCGGGATGTCGTTATCAAGAGCCTGGTGGGCCAGGGGTACCTGTTGCTGGATGTTCGTGAAGCACCGGGTCCCTGGGGCATGGGTTTTCGCCTGGATGCCTGGCGCCGGGTTGGTGTACGGGACCTGGCGATATTCACCCGCCAGTTCGCTACTATGGTAGGGGCCGGTTTACCTTTGTTGCGGTGCCTGCACACCCTGGAGGAACAGGTAACCCACCCGCGCCTCCGGGAAGCGGCACGCCGGGTCAGGTATGACTTAGAAACCGGCCTGTCATTATGGGAATCACTTTCGAAGCTGCCCCAGGTCTTTTCCCATCTATACGTGCAAATGGTAAGGGCGGGGGAACTGGGAGGATTCCTGGATCAGGCACTAGAGCGACTGGCCGGGCACTTGGAGCGCGAGGATGAGTTGGCCGGCAAGGTCCGTAACTCCCTCTTGTACCCTGGTTTGGTAGCCGGGCTTGCTCTTCTGGTCGTATTGTTTCTGATAAGTTTTGTAATGCCTGCCTTTACGGCAATATATATGAGCGCCGGGATTTCCCTGCCCCTCCCCTCGCGGCTGGTGCTGGCCACCGGGACGTTCGTGCGCAGCTACTTTTACTTGATAATAATTGGCCTGGCCGTGGTAGCGATTAGCATACGGCTATGGGCGGGTACCGGGCGCGGGGCCAAAACCCTGGATAGTTTGCTGTTCCGGTTGCCTCTAATAGGAAAGATGACCGGGGAGATGGCCGCAGCCCGATTCTCCCGCACCATGGGGACCCTGGTTCGAGCGGGCATTCCGGTACTTTTGGCCCTGGAAGTGCTGGAGGACATGGTAGGAAACAGGGTGATCGCTGATGGAATCAGCCGGGCCCGAGCAAGTATCCGGGAAGGGGAAAATATGTCTGGTCCTCTCCGTGACACCGGGGTTTTCCAACCCATGATCATCCAGATGATCGCGGTGGGGGAAGAGACCGGCAGCCTTGATGAAATGCTGGTCAAGGCTGCCGAGTACTGCGAAAGGGAGGTAGACCAGCTGGTGAACACCCTGGTTACACTACTGGAACCGGCGCTGATTCTGTTGGTGGCGGTGCTGGTGGGGTTGGTGGTGCTGGGAGCTCTCCTGCCGGTATTTGATATGATGACGGTTCTGGGGTGACAGCGCTGCCTTGTAAGTATGCGGTTCAACAACAGTAATGCGAACGGCCGGCAAGGGTGATGGGGGTCGATCCCCGCGACAC
>JAAYAC010000164.1 GCA_012719535.1 Syntrophomonadaceae bacterium
ACTCTAGACCACCAACCATGGGTACGTTCTTGTTGTTTACTCCCGCCAGCCCGGACAACACTGCGGCTCTTAAGAAGACAGATAACCTCGCCAACTCGGCGAGGTCTTGTTTCCTGGAGGGTTCTTGGTCCGCATAACCATGCCGGCCCCGATGCATCCTTGCCAGGGTAGAGTCTGATTCCCTTACACCCGCCGCATGCCGCAGCACCCCTCATCACAATTTACGGCAAGCGGTTAATGGTGAGGTCATTGATCCCAACAACGTTCAGTTTATGGGTGCCGTTGCCCAGCTTGGCCTGCGCTTGCACGGGCCGTCCCTCATGGTGGTCATATTCTGCCTGGTCTTGGATAGGAAAGGAGGGCGATACATTCCACGCCAGGTTGCCGTGCAGAGCCTCTTTATTATCAACCAACGCGGTTACGGTGACGTTGGCCGTGGAGGGGAGATTCAAGGAGCATCTGCCCGGGCCGGTGATTTTCCAGTCACTGTTCACCGAGTTCAGGTTAACTTCAGCCGCGTTTCCTTCCAGGTCCAGGTGTACGGCCATGCTGTCCGGCACCAATATCGATACGTCAGAGGGCACCGGTATACCGGAATTCAGGGTGGGTTCAAAGCACAAATACTGGGTATTACCCGCCTTCTGCTCAGTAATAAGGGTGAGTTCCTCTACCCCGGCCAAGGCTTCTTCTCTACTTTCTGCCCTTATCTTCAGGTTGGACCTGACCCGAATGGATGAACCCGAGTATGTGTCCAGCTTGATGTTGCCGTTGCTGGTTTCCAGCACCACTTGCTTGGTCCCAGGGTCCAGCGGCACCTCATGCGAAACCGGTACCGAAAACACTTGTCGGTTAATCTCGTTGCGAATGATTTTACTGAGACCAAGTTCGCTCACGGTGTGCAACCCCAGGCCGGAGACAACTATAAGGAAAACTATAATTATGCTGAATATGTCATATCGGAGCACACTGCCTTCATCTTTTTTTAGATAATTCTGTACCAACACCTCAATACCGAGAAGAATGAAAACAACGGGCCACCATTTGAAAATGTTGTCAACTACACCGGTCCGGTCAAACTGGGCATAAAGCAAACCAATCCCAGAAAACACCAGGAGCAACCCCATGGTTAGAGTGCCTACTCGCCACTGTCGCATGGTACTTTTTCCTCCTTTTCCGGATACCGATTTCCAGCCAGCAGTTTAATGCCTATGGCTATTAGAACCAGGGCTACTATACCGGTCTGCATATAACTGTACATTTGATAGTCAATGAGGGGTGCTACGAACGGGGCAACTATTTTCCGCAGTATCAACAGTACACCTAGAATAATCAAGCCCCATCCCACCCAGTTCGGGTGCTTCTCTAACCACCTGAACCCGGTTGCATCATCAGGCCGGAGACTGCCGCTTTCCTCCACTAGATGGTAGGCATCGAAAAGGCTGTAGAACCAGATTACCGGCAGGATAAAGGCCATAAAACCCAGGTCCAGCCATCCCGTCAAGAAAAGAATTAAGAAGAAAGCCGTCATCAACTGCGTCCCCTGCTTGAGCAGCCCCAGGTACATATGCCCGGCGCCTGGTACGACAGACAGGGCTACGGTGATTATCTTACGGTTGTTGAGGAAAGTGGTAATTCCCCCGTAGGAGTCGCCGCCAGAGTCTTCCTCCTGGCTGTCAATCAGGATAAACACATCAACCAGGGCAACAAACCAGACCACCGCCAACCCGAACAGTGTAAAGGCAGCTGCGATTCTGTGCACCAGCTCCGCCAGTATGAAACCCCCAAAAACCATCCCCAGAAAAAGGGCAAAGAATATCAGGGCTCGCTGGCTACAGCCTGCGTATAAATGGGAAATCCCGGGAACGATTGAGAAAATGAAAGCCACTAGTTTACTTTTTTTCTTCACCTTCCAACCTCCTCAGTCTTAATGGAATTGCTTGAGAAAACCCTGTCCATCAGGAAACCTGATTTTTCCGTCAAAGTATCCGGCCAGTTAAAAAGCAGGGATTTTCTGGCTTCGGCCCGGATTGAAAAATCGACGGCCGGTATTTTAGCTGTTGCCTGAGCTACAGCCTGGAAAAATCCCTGGCTAACCAGGAAGAGGGTAACAATGGATGCTGCTGCATAATAGGCGAAAAGCCGGCGCTTTTTCCCGCGTCGGGAAGCAGATGGTTCCTTGCGAACCTGCAACTTCTGAAGAGCTTTCATGGTGCGGTCACTGAAATCACTGGGAATAAAGCGGCCTGCCCGGGCTATCTCCGCTTCATCGATCAGGTTCAAGAACCTGGTCATACAATCCTGGCACCGCACTAAGTGGTCCTCCATAGCTGCCACGGTCGGCGCGTCTGGCTCTCCTTGCTTAAAAGCCCTCCACTCAGCATCTGTATAATGCTTCATTCCTCAACCTCCTTCCAGCGCTGGCGGATGAGCACCCTAGCGCGATACAGCCTCGATTCTACCGTTTTTACGCTGACTCCTTCCTCCCTGGCAATTTGCTGATAAGATTTTTTCTCGTAGTAATATTTGTTGACCGCCCGTTGATAAACCGGAGGCAGGGACTGACATACTTCTCTCAATAGACGTTGTTTTTCCTCTTCAAGCAGCATTTCTTCAGGGTCTGACCCGGCTTCAGCCGGTGTGGTGCTGACATCGATCTGCAGGTGCTCCAGCTCGCTGCGCGCCCGCCTTCTTTTCCAGTCTATGACTTTGTTTACGGTAACCTTGCCAATCCAGGCTTTAAGGTTGTGCGGCTTGAACCCCGGTAGTGAACGGTAAATGGCAAGGAATACTTCCTGAGCTATATCGGGG
>JAAYAC010000165.1 GCA_012719535.1 Syntrophomonadaceae bacterium
ATAAGCAGCCTGCACTACAGCGAGGTTTACAAACGTTTCCACGAGTTTTATACTAACTTTAATCTCTAAAGTACCCGGTTAATGTCGGAACGAGGAGTGAGTACGTAGTGGGAAAAAATGAACAGTGCAAGACCTGTGCCATGGCTGGTGAAACGGGTTGTACCAGCCAGGAATGTGGTGGGGAAAAGAGCCTGCTGGGGTGCTTTAACGACATTAAGAACGTCATCGCCGTCATGAGTGGCAAGGGCGGTGTGGGCAAATCATCGGTAGCAGGGCTCCTGGCTGTAGCCCTGGCACAACAGGGTAACAAGGTGGGTGTCCTGGATGCGGATATAACCGGCCCCAGTATCCCCCGGGCTTTTGGAATCAAGAGCGGCGAGGGGTTGAAGGTCACCCAGTTCGGCCTGATACCACCGGAGACCAAGGGTGGCATCAAGGTAATGTCCATTAACTTGCTTTTGCCCAGGGAAGACGAGCCGGTTATCTGGCGGGGACCCCTGATCGCCGGGGCGGTAAACCAGTTCTGGTCGGAGGTGGACTGGCGGGAGCTTGATTACCTGGTGGTGGACATGCCCCCGGGAACCGGGGATGTACCTTTGACGGTCTTACAGTCCCTGCCGGTGACCGGACTGGTTATAGTGACATCACCGCAGGACCTGGTGTTGATGGTGGTGAAGAAGACCATTAATATGGCCCAAAAACTGAAGGTTCCCATTCTGGGCCTGGTCGAAAATATGAGTTACGCGGTTTGCCCGCACTGTGGAGAAAAACTGGAGCTCTTCGGGGAGCCCCAGGGAGAAAAGGTGGCCGCCGAACTGGGCGTTCCCCTGTTGGTGCAGATGACCTGGGACCCAGAGCTTAACCAGTTGATGGATGAAGGCCGTATCGAACAATACGACAAACATGTCCTGGCGGACCTGGCCCAAAACTTCCAAAAACAATTTGCGGCCAGGAATAATTGAGAGCTTCGTACTATTAACCGGGATATCATTTCCGCCGGGAATCATGGCGGATTACCGAGTGGCAATGATATCCCGAAGAGACGATCTCGGGGTAGTGTATTGTCAAGCCCTCAAATAACCGGTATGATCTGCTCAGAACAAGCCGCTGGTGCTGTCAAGCGTACTGTATACTGTAAAGGAAGAATGGTTATGCCGTTGAAACGGGTCTTTGACAGGCTGCAGGAGACTGAACACAAGGTTACTCCCCAGCGACTGGCCATACTTGAAGTCCTGGCCGAGAATCAGGGAGAGCACCTGTCGGCCGAACAAATATTCATGATGGTCAAGAGGCGAATGCCCAACATCGGTATGGCCACTGTGTACCGGACCCTGGAGTTGTTGGCTGGCGTGGGGGTGCTGCACAAAACGAGTTTTGATGAGGGAAGGTTCCGTTACGAGTTCCGTGAAGCCGACCGGCATCGCCATCATCACCTGGTTTGCCTGGGTTGTGGCAGCATTGCGGAGATAGAGGAGGATCTGCTGTACCAGTTGGAAAGAGAAGTTGAAAGAAAAGGCTTCAAGGTGGTCGACCACTCCCTGGTTATCTACGGTAAGTGTGTCAAGTGCCAGTCGTGATTAGGTGGATGCAGTCACGCGGTATTCTCCGGGTTTGGTTCCACCGTGAAAAGACTCTTTACTCGGTTTATTACGTGGCAAGCCAGAACCGTTTGTGGTTGCTAGTTGTATTATCACAACAGATATGGGGATTTCAGCGGAGGAATTAATTTTTTTTGCGACCTAATTGAGAATGATTATCATTATTGGAAGGAGGGAGACTATGGCGATAGCCCTGGTGGGGCAGCCTAATGTGGGTAAGAGTTCGGTATTGAGCAGACTGACCGGGGTAAACACAGTGGTCTCCAATTATCCCGGAACGTCGCTGGAACTGGAGCGGGGTGAGCTTACCATAGAGGGACGTAAGTACGAGATCATAGATACCCCCGGGATATACAGCCTGGCACTCGCCCAGAATGAAGAGACAATCGTCCCGGAACTGTTATTCGACCCTGCGGTTGACCTGGTTATCGACGTAATCGACGCAGCCAACCTGGCCCGTAACCTGGTTTTGACCCTGGAGCTGGTTGACCTGGATAAACCCATGATAGTGCTTCTTAACCAGATTGACAGGGTCAGGGCCGGTGGCTACTGGATAGACCACCAAGCTTTGTCCCGCATGCTGGGCTGTCCGGTGTTTCCGTTTTCGGCGCTAACCGGAGAGGGGGTAATGGAGGTTCTCAATTTGCTCCAAGCCTCGTCCAAGCGTGGTTTCAGCAGATTTCGCCCGCACCAGGATATTGCCGGACAGATTACCTGTGTGGTCGGTAGCGATTGTACGGGCAAATGCTTGCGATGCTTGAGTCAAAACAGGGAAACGGGATGTTTTGATAAGGCGTTGTGGGCCCGTCACGAGCGGGCCCGTACCCTGGCGGAGCGGGTGTTGATCAAGCAAACTGCGGCCCAGGTCCTGTGGTTAACCCGGGTGGAAAAGTTTATAGACAAACCCTGGCAAGGCTCCCTGGTCCTATTGGGGTTGGTGCTGCTGGGTTTTAAGGCCTTGTTGAGTTTTACGGGCTGGATGGAAGGATTGGTCGCCAACACCTTTGCGCCGGTTCAAGAAATCCTGTCTCGGGGGATAGGCATGGTCGTTCCCCCGGGGTTCTGGAACCAGGTATTGAGCAAGGGGGTACCGGAGGGAATCCTGCTCCCCTTTGCCCTGGTTATGCCGGCTATGCTTATGGTCTCCCTTTTGATGTCTTTACTAGAGGACACAGGGTTGCTGGCCCGATACGCGGTGGTTATGGAACGTTTCGGTGGGTTGTTTGGGGTATCGGGACAGGCGGTTATTCCCCTGGCGCTTGGTTTCGGTTGCCGGACGCCTGCCATAGTGGCTACCCGGATCCTACCCGGTACCGGCCAAAGATTTATAGTCATGACTCTTCTATCCATTGTTATTCCTTGTGCGGCGACGGTAGGTATGATTACGTCGGTCATTAGCAGTTTTCATGCCTATGCAAGCGTGATCATAGTAACGACGTTAGTTGTGTTTGTAGTTCTGGGACGGCTGATGAAGTCCAGGTATGGGGAAAAGAGTGAGCTTGTATACGAGCTTCCCCCCTTAAGAATCCCCTTGGGGTGCAATTTGTGGTCCAAAGTAAAGACGAGGTGCACCGGTTTCTTGACCGAGGTGTTGCCCCTCCTAGTCATAATGAGCGTCGGGGTACGCATTGTTATCGATTCCGGCGTACTCGAGCGACTGCACGCGCTCGAAGAGCTGACGAGATTTTTATTTGGAATCCCGGCGGAAGCTTTTGCGGCGGTTCTGGTTACAGTTGTGCAGAGATACCTGGCCCCCCTGATTCTGCTTAACCTTACCCTCAGCCCGCGCGAGGCTACTATTGCCATATCTATGGTTGCCCTCTCTTTGCCTTGCTTACCGGTAATGGTGATGATCTGGCGGGAGGCTGGGGTGAAGACGCTGGGCAAAATAATGGGGATGGGATTCCTGGTGTCGTTTGCTATTGGCATACTGCTTAACCTGCTATTACCCTGCTAGTAGAAGGAGGATGATGATGCTTACCCGCAGGAATGAAAGTTCGCCAACCGGTGAAGTTCTTACTTTGGCGTGCCTCAAGACGGGCGGAAAGGCCAGGGTACTAGACCTAGGGGGCGCAGGCATTAACCGTCGCCTGGTTAGTTTGGGTATCGGGCCGGGAACGGAGCTCGAGGTAGTATCGGTGCACCCTTTCCGGGGACCGGTGGTGGTAAGGGTCGATGGTGCGCAGGTAGCCATAGGCCGTGGGCTGGCGGAAAAAATCAAGGTGGAAGAGCCGGTGTGAACCAGCCAATGCCAGATTGGGCGCGACTATTCACCCGGTGGTGCCGGGAAGGTAAGACATTAATTAGTTATTAGGAACTTTTAGACTCATAATAATTAATTATGATATTATGGTTGTAAAAACAGGTCACCATGGAAGGAGAGGCACCATGCTTGAACTCAGGAATGTCAGCCTGAATCTCGACGGGACCAACGGAGCAGGAAAAGAAATACTGCGGAATGTAAACCTGAAACTGGAAAGAGGCAAGCTGTATGCGATCACCGGTCCCAACGGCGGGGGGAAGACTTCTCTGGCCAAAGTTATTATGGGTATTTATACCCCCAGCGAAGGACAAGTTCTCCTGGACGGGGAAGATATTACCTGCCTGGGGATAACCGAGAGAGCCCACCGGGGCATCGCCTATGGGTTTCAGCAGCCTCCCCGTTTTAAGGGTTTGTTGGTAGAGGAAATCATGAAGATAGCCCGGCCCAACCTGGATACGGTGCAGTTGCGTGGGTACCTGCGGGATGTGGGGCTGTGTCCGGAGGATTATCTGGACCGTGACCTGGGTCCGGGGCTGAGCGGTGGAGAAATCAAGCGGATCGAGGTGGCCCAGTTGCTGGCCAGGAATGCCCCGGTAACCATTCTCGACGAGCCGGAGGCCGGGGTAGACCTATGGACCATCCAAAAGCTTATCAGCATAATCACTAAAAGATACAAGGGGAATTCACAAGGTATAGCCATTGTCATAACCCACAACGAGCAGTTCCTGCCGGTCTGCGATGAAATTATCCTGCTGGCGGAAGGTTCAGTTCAGGAGCGGGGTACCCCCGAACAGATATGGCCTCTCATTAGGGATGATATTGTTTGCAAAATGAAAGGGCAGTGTGGAGGTAGTGTGTATGGAGTTCAGTAAGCTAGAAAAAGACCTGTTGGCAGCAGTTGCTGATCTTCATACCCTTCCCCAGGGAGCTATAAACATCCGCAAAGACGGTCAGGCCGTCCTACGCCGCTCTTCACCCAACATAGAGGTTATCGGGAAGGCAGATCGTCCGGGAATCGACATTATTGTTAAGCCGGGTACTACCAACGAGGCGGTTCATGTGCCGGTTATTCTTACCAACAGTGGGTTCAAGGATCTGGTATATAACACCTTTGTTATCGGCGAAGGTGCGGATGTGCTGGTTGTGGCCGGATGCGGGATTCACAACCAGGGCACCGGGGTTTCGCGCCATGATGGCGTACACGAAATTATTGTCAAGAAGGGCGCCCGCATGCGTTATGTGGAGAAGCATTACGGGGAGGGCGGCCCGGACGGCAAACGCATCTTGAATCCCAGCACGGTGATAACCGTTGAGGAAGGTGCCTATGCCGAAATGGAGATGGTGCAAATAAAGGGGGTTGATGATACCCGCCGGACAACCACGGCCTACGTTTACGACCAGGGAAACCTCAAGATTATTGAGAAGCTTCTTACTCATGGCAACCAGGAAGCGGAATCGGAGATTGAGATCAACTTGGTTGGTACCGACAGTACCGCCCAGGTCATCTCGCGTTCGGTGGCCCAGGACGGCTCCCGGCAGGAATTCAAGGCTGCCCTGATTGGCAAGGAGAGATGTAACGGTCACGTGGAGTGTGACGCTATCATCATGGGTAATGCCCAAATTCGTTCCGTACCTGAACTCGTCGCTGAAAGTGCGGAGGCCATTTTGACGCACGAGGCGGCCATCGGGAAGATAGCCGGGGAACAGCTTATCAAACTAATGTCACTGGGTCTCACGGAGAAGGAAGCTGTGGATACAATTCTGAGCGGTTTCTTGAGGTAGAGGGACAGAACGGTGCGTGAATTATGAGGCTAAACTTGTTCAGAACTTTTGTCAGGGTCGTGGAAACCCAGAACCTTTCCCGCGTGGCCGAGGAATTCGGTATTTCCCAGCCGGCAGTCAGCAAACAGATTCAAACCCTGGAAGAAATGTACGGTGTTCTCCTGCTGGAAAGGGCCGGTCGCCGGTTGAAACCGACCGATGCCGGTGAGGCACTATACCGGTGTGCCCGAGAGATACTAAAAGCCTTGCAGAAGACTGAAACGGTAATGGAAGATCATTCCGAGAGCCGTAAAGGACATCTCCTGCTGGGGGCCAGTACTATTCCCGGCCATTATATCATGCCCGTTTTGATTAAAATGTTCAAGGAAAGGGCGCCACATATCAATATCAGTATGCAGGTCGGGGATACCGAAAGAATCGTTAACAAGGTGGCCGACAAGGAGTTGGATATCGGCATTGTTGGTGCTTTGCTGGGTGGCCGCCGGGTGGATGGGTTCAAGTGGCTGGCAGACGAGCTGGTCCTGGTGGTGCCCAAGGACCACCCCTTGCTCAAATCAGGCAGTGTCAGCCTGCGGGACCTTGTCCATGAACACTGGATCTTTCGCGAGAAGGGTTCGGGAACCCGGCTAACCATGGAGGAGACCCTGAAGGCCGCAGGTCTGCGGAGCGAGGACCTCAATGTACTGGCAGAATTGGGGAGTACCGAGGCGGTCCTTTCCTCGGTGGAGGCAGGAATGGGAATCTCGCTGGTGTCCTATTGGGGGGCCAGAGAGGCGGAGAAAGCCGGTAAAATCAAGACTCTAAAAATAAACGATGTCGAATTCAAACGTAACCTCTACGTTATCTTTCCCAAACAGAAAAATCGCCGGAAGTCGGTTGAATCTTTCCTGGAGTTTCTTAAAGAGGTGAGGGAAAACCGGGGTTCGACTGAAAACTGAGGATGGCGGAGACATGAAACAACCGTCATTGGGACTATTCTTTCCCGGGGGCTTTTGGGGAAAGTTAAACAATAGCAAAGATACAAAAACGGGCACAAAGTTCTGGTGGGGGATGATTATATCCCCTTATTCTTTTTGGCTCAAGGCCGGATTGGATAAAAATTTTACTTTAAATTTGTAGACTATTTGGTACAATTATTTTTGTGCGCTCTGAACATCGTTCAATTCTATAGGGAGGGGGGTTATTCCATGTTTCAGTTGACTTTCGACGAGGCCAGACAGTTGCGGGAAAGGTTTGGTACTCCGCTAATGGTGGTTTCGCGACGGGAAATTGCCGAGAAATTCAGCATACTGAGCGACTACCTGCCTGGCGTGCATATATACTACGCGGTTAAGGCTAACGCGCATCCGAATATCCTGGAGGTAGTGAAGCAAAACACCGACCGGTTCGATGTTTGTTCCGCCCGGGAGATTCTAGCCGTTAAGAATGTAGGGGTCGATGCGGCCAATATGATTCACACCAATCCTATCAAAAAGCCGGAGGATATCCGCTTTGCGGTTGACCAGGGAGTTAACTGGTTCGTCTTTGATAATGAATGCGAGCTGGAGAAATTCAGGCCATACGGTAAAGATATCAACCTGATGCTGAGGCTGAGTTTTCCGAATACCGACTGTGTAGTCAACCTGTCCTATAAATACGGGGTACCGGCGGAACAGGCTGCTGACCTGGTAATGAAGGCAACTGGTATGGGACTGACCGTGCGGGGACTGTGTTTCCACGTGGGTTCCCAGAACCTCAACCCGTACAAGTATACGGGCGCCATCGCAGAGTGCAAGAGGGTTTTCAATTACCTGGCCTTACAGGGTATTTACCTGGATTACCTCGATATTGGAGGAGGATTTCCGGTTGAGTATATCGAGTCCATCATGCCCCTGCGGAACTTCTTTACCCCTATTCAGGAAGCCCTGGACAGCTACTTTCCGTCTACCACGATCATAGCCGAGCCGGGGAGATTCATAGTTGGCGACGCTGCCAACCTTATCCTGACTGTGGTGGGCAAATCGAAGCGGAATAACGTCTGGTGGTATTATGTGGATGATGGGGTGTACGGTTCTTTCTCGGGGAGGCTGTACGACCACTGTGACTATTCTATTATCACCGACCGGGAGGGACCCAGGGAACAATGTATCATAGCAGGGCCTACCTGTGATTCTTTTGATGTTATCTATCACAATTCCATCATGCCGCACCTGGAGGCAGGGGATGTGCTTATAGCCCTGTCAATGGGCGCCTATACCACCTGTAGCGCCAGCCATTTCAATGGCTTCCCGCCCGCCCGTACTATCGTGGTGGATTAGGGCGCGGGTACGTTGAACAAACCTGCTTCTTCTGCTATTATTCCCTTAGTGGAAGCAAGGTTCACCAATATTCTTGTAAGGGGGGATAGCCGTGTCAGAAAATGACATCATCAGGGAAGAGTCCATGGCCGACCTGTGGAATGTATGGTACTCCGAACTTCACCAGGGCCGGGCCGGTTTGACCGTTAAGGTGAAGCAAGTAGTATATAGCGGGCAAAGTCCGTTTCAGAGAATTGATATCCTTGACACTTATGAATTTGGCAAGATGCTGGTGCTGTACGGTTCAATCATGATCACCGAGAGGGACGAGTATATTTATCATGAGATGATAAGCCATATCCCTCTTTTTACTCATCCCAACCCGCGTAAGGTGCTGGTTATCGGCGGTGGTGACGGGGGAACCGTCCGTGAGGTTCTCAAGCACCCCGAAGTCGAACAGGTGACCCTGGTAGAGATCGACGAGATGGTTGTGGAAAAATGCAAGGAATACTTTCCTGAGGTGGCTTGCGAGCTTACCAACCCCAAGACCAGGATCTTATTTCAGGATGGAGCCAGGTTCATGGAAGAAACCGATGAGAAGTTTGATATAATCCTGATCGACTCACCGGACCCGGTTGGGCCGGCCGAGGTCTTGTTTCAGAAGAAATTCCACCAGAATGTCTTCGACCGGCTGAATGACGACGGCATCATGGTAGCGCAATCGGAGTCTCCCTTCTATAACCAACGAACCCTGAGAAGGATGTACGAGAATTTGAGCGGCATCTTTCCCCTGGCCATGATATACTGGGCTTATATTCCGACGTATCCCAGCGGTATCTGGAGCTTTACGCTGTGCTCCAAGCAGTATCACCCGCTGCAGGACTTTAAGCGGGAGCAGTACCGTGCACTGGGCATTAAGACCAATTACTATAACGAGGGTATTCACCAGGCGGCTTTTGTTTTGCCGAACTTTGTCAAGAATGCTATAGTGCAGAAATAGGCTTGCCAAGAATTTTTGGCAGAGTGGCCTAATACAATTGACTCCCTCTTCAAGCCATGCTATAATGAATACTGCTTTGAAGTTCTGTAGCAAACCAGGTTGGAGCCGTGGTGTAGGGGTTAACATGCCGGCCTGTCAAGCCGGAGATCGCGGGTTCAATTCCCGTCGGCTCCGCCAAATAATAGTGCCTCGGTAGCTCAGGTGGTAGAGCAGCGGACTGAAAATCCGCGTGTCGGCGGTTCGAATCCGTCCTGAGGCACCATTACAAGCGGAAGTGGCTCAGTGGTAGAGCATCGCCTTGCCAAGGCGAGGGTCGCGAGTTCGAATCTCGTCTTCCGCTCCATTTTTTTGTAAACAGTTGAGGGCGAGTGGCGAAGAGGCTAACGCTGCGGTCTGCAAAACCGCCATTCACCGGTTCGAGTCCGGTCTCGCCCTCCATTTTGATTTATATTTATATTGCCGGGGTGGCGGAACTGGCAGACGCAACGGACTTAAAATCCGTCGGTGGGTGACCACCGTGCCCGTTCGATTCGGGTCCCCGGCACCAGAAAATAAGGCCCCGCCTATGTTGGCGGGGTTTTTTGTTTTTACCCGACCTGCGTGGTCAGTTTGAGTATTTTGCTACAGCTCCTTCTTCCGGTAAACCCTGATGGCTATCAACATGGAACCTGCCATCAGGCTGAAAACTAAAGCGATGATGGTCAAAACAAGCAACCATTCCGGAGTAGTTGCCAGTATTCTTACCGTGTGTGCGACCAATTCCTGGTCCGGGTGTTCGCGCACATACCCGAGAATAAAGCTAGGCAAGAAGAAAACCAGCATAAAGATGACTACATTGATTATTTTCATATATATGCTTCCAAACCGATAATATAAGGGAAGGTAGATAGCGCTTAAGAAGGCAACGCTGGTTAGGGACGCCAGGGCATCGGGCCAGCCCAGGTAACCAGCATGAATCGTCAACCCGAATCCCTTGAGGATCAGACCCGTACCCCCCATGATAGCAACCCCCAGCGCCGCCGCGACCAGCACAAACAGGTATTTAGCCTTGACGATGTCCTCCCTCTTTATGGGCAGGCTGTTCAAGATGATTTCACTCTTGTTCTTGTCATCCCAGGCCACCGAAGTCAGAACGAACAGGTAAGCGATGGCAAATGCCCCCATGACATACACGCCGTTGACGAATTCCGGGCTCCGAAATACGAAGAATAGGAAAACAGCATATCCCAGAGCGAAGAGAAACATTTTCTTCTGCAAAATTATGTCCTTATAAATCAGGCTAAGCACTGGTATTCCCCCTTACCGTATAGAGCATAATATCCTCCAGGGTCGCTCTTTCCACCAGGACACGATCACCGAATATACTCCTTGTGTGGGTTGCATTTCGGGTAAGGGCCTCAAACCCGAACTGGTTTTCTCTTATGCCTACGAACTCCTTCCTCGTGTCCCGGTCCAGCAGTTCCCTTCCACCTTTTACCAGTGCATAGCTATCTAGTAAGGAATCTTTAGCTTCGCTGAACACAATCCGGCCCTGGTTAATAAAGGTTACGTAATCAGCTATTTTGTCCAGGTCTGAGGTTATGTGGGTGGAAAAAAGTATTCCTCGAGTTTCATCCTGGATAATATCGGCCAGTATCTCCAGGACTTCATTTCTGAAGACCGGGTCCAGTCCTGAGGTAGGCTCATCCATGATAATCAATTCGGGGTGATGAGAAAGGGCCAGCGCCAGGGAGAATTTCATTTTCATACCCTTGGAAAGTTCCTTGACCCGTTTTTTCGGGGCAAGGTCGAACCTGTGCAGGTATTGCATAAAGGCCCGGTCATCCCACTGGCGGTAGAAGGGGGCGATAAACCGTTTGATTTCGAGCAAAGTCAATTCTTCGTAGTAGTAGTTTTCATCGTAGACGAAGCCGATCCTCTGTTTGACCTCTCGTTCAAACTTAATGTTGTCCAGCCCGAAAATTTTGATATCCCCGCCGTCCCTATTGATGAGGTTCATGATAAGCCTGATGGTGGTGCTTTTGCCGGCGCCGTTGGGGCCGATAAACCCCATGATGTAGCCACGTTCCAGGCGGAAGCTGATATCTTCCAGGGTAAACCCCTTGAATGTCTTACGCAGTTCGGTTATTTCCAGGATGTTGTTCATCGCTCATCCCTCCTCGTAAATTAATGCTAGCATCTCCTGCAGTTCAGCCAGGGTCAGGCTCAGAGCTTTGCTCTCGGTCACTATCTCACCCAGCTTATGTTCCAGTGCCCGCAACCGTTTTTCCCTAATAAGCTCACCGTTTTGTCCCGAAACAAAGGTGCCTTTCCCTCCCACGCTCTCGATGAAACCCTCCCTCTCCAATTCTTCATAAGCTCGTTTGGTGGTTATGACGCTAAGTTGCAGTTCTCTGGCGAGATTCCTGATGGAGGGAAGCGCCTCGCCAGGAGCCAGCTCACCCCTCAGAATATGTTCCTTGATCTGTCTAGCGATCTGCTCGTAGAGCGGATCCTTTGACGAATAGGAAATTAGAATCTTCACGTTCCGCAGTCCCTTCTGTATATAGAGAATATACCGTATATAAATAATATATACAGGAGGTGGCAGTGTGTCAAGGCATGACAGCGTGACAGGGGACGGTTCTATTGTCACGCTTAGTTGTCCGAGTGTCCGAAGGGGCCTGTTCACGGAGATGGTGGTATCGGTCATGTGGTAACTGGTTTCCCGGAGGCTTGTGCGGGTACTTGTGGTTGCGCCGCGAACCCGGTGTTTGGTCTGTCATAAGTCGTCGCGAAGGTGATCTTAATGGCTTAGGTATCAGGTATAATATATCTAGGTTTACTTACGGAGGCATCGGACTTACCAAGCTTGTTTTATTCGGGGAAAACATATCGACCGGAATCGGTCGCATGGCTACTTCTTGACTTACCAAGCTTGTTTTATTCGGGGAAAACCCGCAATCTGTTATTTTATTCATTGATGCCCGGAAGAAATGTAAGAGCTCAAGAGAATCGTAATCTATTGAACCGTTAGGAGGACTAGAGAGAATGGTGTTGAGGAATAGGAGGACTGAAGAATAAGGCCTGGCCTGTGTTTCTGCCACAAGCTGAGTGCCGGAGGTACAGTCTTTCGGCCGAGAAACCGAATGGACCGCAATTCCAAAGGGATTATCAAGACTGTCAACAGAAAGCGAGGGTTAGGATTTGCCTATGGATAAACAAGGGCAGGATGATAACTACTACAGCTTCGTAAAAGAGCATCTAGGAGTTGTTCCTCCGTGTTTCAGTTCCATGAAGACGCGAGTGGTTGATTATGACTCGGGGAAAAGTATTACCATTGCCGTGCCGGTTATGGAAAGTTATCTTAACCCGGAGGGTACTATGCAGGGTGGTTTCATTGCTGCTGCCTTTGACAACGCCTTCGGACCGCTCTGTTTTCTGGCGACAGGTACCTCCCATACCGCCGCCCTGAATATCATTACTAACTACCACCGACCTATTTTCCTGGGAGAGGAGCTTGTGATAGTAGCCAGGATTACATCGAAGGGAAGAACCATTATTCATATGGAGGCGGAGGGGTACAACCAGTATGGGAAACTGGTAGCTACTTCAACGACCAGTTATATCGTCAAGCAATACCGGGGGGAATGAAGCTAAGTTATGTAAGTAATCGACGGTTACCAATCAGGGCCCAGGCAGACTTAGGGCATCATCATTATTATAAAGTGCAAGCTCAATCTTCCGTCAGGAACTGATGCCCTTGGAATAGGTGTCAACACCTTGACCATCATCCTGGGTTCATGAGGAGGGTAGCCCCTCGGTTCGCTATAGTTACCGTAAAAGCCGACAGGTCTAAACAATCCACCGCCTTGCTGATGAAGTGGGCCGGGTGATATTCAGGGACCCAGTCTCTGATGAAAGGTGGAAACAGCAATAGTCTTCCGGTTGGCCCCAAGTCTTTGCCTTTATAACCAAGGAAGTAGCCGTTAATGCCCGGTAAGTCTTTATGCACCTTTATTCACACAGGCTGCGAGACTAAAGCTATTTCACATTACAAAAGTATTACTAAGTAAACTTATAAACGAAGAGAGAACCCCGTTTGGTTCTCTCTTTTTTGGTTAAGATAATTATATTGCCTCCCCCCATTTTTTCATTTTGACCCATCCAATTTGCTAGACATGCTTTTGCAATATTTACCC
>JAAYAC010000166.1 GCA_012719535.1 Syntrophomonadaceae bacterium
CCCTTTCACCCCGCCCTCAGAGGCCCATTTGTCCACCCCGTTGCCCGCCGGGATCTCACCCTCCCCGGCTCTCTGCATGGCTGGTTTGTGGTTTTACTCCCTCTTCAACGGTTTATCTAAATATAATCACATGCAAAATCCATTGTCAATGCCCTGCTACCCCTCATAAACTCCCCTGGAATTCCAGGATACTGTTCGTGAAAGGTATTTAGCATGTCACTACCTGAATATGCTTTGGGGTCTGATGGTGAGAGCCTCCACCTCCAACCCGTATCCGCTACGACTATGTTTGGCAGGCAGTAAAGTGAACCTAAAAAACCGCAGTTGGAATACCCAACTGCGGCTCGCTAGTTTAATCTCGTTAAACAAAGCCGCGCTTCCTGTTTCTCCTTACGGTTGAAGGGGTCAAACCAACATTTTTTCTCTACTTGTCCGTCGGGATCCTCATTCCGTAGAAGGAACGCCACACGAAGAACAGCGCAATGACAAGGAAGACACCGCCCACAACCGGAGCCACCTCGCGGAATGACTCGGATATGGCTATTTCCATAGCCAACAACCCGAACAAGGTCGTGAACTTAATGATCGGGTTCAGCGCCACTGAAGAGGTATCTTTGAAAGGATCGCCTACGGTGTCACCCACCACGGTAGCATCGTGCAGCTCAGTCCCCTTTTCCTGCAGGTCCACTTCTACAACTTTTTTCGCATTATCCCAGCATCCACCGGCATTGGCCATGAAGACTGCCTGGAATAGTCCGAAGACCGCGATGGAGATCAGGTAGGCGACAAACAACGCCACCGGTGCTTCGCTGCCTTTGGGGGCGGAGAGGCAGGCAAAGGCCAGGGAAAAGGAGAATATGGCGATAAAGATGTTGAACATTCCGCTTTGCGCATACTGGGTGCAGATCCTTACTACTTCTTTGGAGTTTTCCGTGGCTGCTTTTTGGCTGGCATTGGCATCAAGCTTGATATTCCTCTTGATATACTCGACCGCTCGGTAGGCACCCGTGGTAACTGCCTGCGTTGAGGCGCCGGTAAACCAGTAGATTACCGCACCACCACACAGGAATCCCAGGATGGTGTACGGGTTAAGTATGGTAAGAATGGTTTCCGGTTTTACCCCCAGCACACTCTGAATAACCAGAATCAGAGAGAAAATCATGGTGGTGGCACCAACCACCGCCGTCCCTATCAGTACCGGCTTGGCGGTTGCTTTGAAGGTGTTTCCCGCCCCATCGTTGGCTTCAAGGTAGTATTTGGCTTTTTCGAAATCCGGTTTGAACCCAAAGTCTTTTTCAATTTCTTTGTCGACGTCGGGAATGGCTTCAATCAGAGACAGCTCATAGATGGACTGTGCGTTGTCGGTAACCGGCCCGTAACTGTCAACCGCAATGGTGACAGGACCCATGCCCAGCATGCCAAAAGCCACCAAGCCAAAGGCGAATATGGAGGGATAGATCATTATCTCGCTTAAACCAAACCCGCTGGCGTAATAGGCAATATACATCAGAACAAGAAATACCATGCCTATCCAGAATCCGCTGAAGTTGCCCGCTACCAGACCCGATAGGATGTTGAGGGAGGGACCCCCTTCGCGGGAGGCTTTGACAACTTCCTCGGCGTGAGATGATTTGGGGCTGGTAAATATCTTGGTAAATTCGGGAATCAGAGCGGCCCCCAGGGTACCACAACTGATGATGGTGGCCAGTATAAACCACAGGTTTTGTAACTCGGTGCTTTCTTGTGAACCTGGCCCCAACATGAAATAGCTAACGGCAAAGGTGACCACAATTGAAAGGATGGAAGTGGTCCACACCAGGTTGGTAAGGGGCTGTTCAAAATCTAATTCGTCAGCGTGGGCGTACCTTGCCTGGCTGATGGCTTTATTGATGTAGAATGCCGCTACCGAAGTAATGACCATCAGGACGCGCATGACAAAGATCCAGGTGAGCAGAGCGGTTTGCAGCGCCGGGGCCACGGCCAGTACTATGAATGTGACCAGGGCGACGCCGGTAACACCATACGTTTCAAATCCGTCTGCGGTCGGGCCCACGCTGTCACCGGCGTTATCTCCCGTGCAGTCGGCGATAACCCCGGGGTTGCGCGGGTCGTCTTCTTTAATGCCAAAAACGATTTTCATCAGGTCGGAACCGATGTCGGCAATCTTGGTGAAGATGCCGCCGGCGATACGCAAGGCGCTGGCGCCCAGGGATTCACCCACGGCAAAGCCGATGAAGCTGGCCCCTGCCAGTTCCCGAGGCACAAACAGCAAGATGATGAGCATCATGATGAGCTCAACGCAGACCAGGAGCACGCCGATGCTCATTCCCGCGTCGAGAGCTGTATTCAAAACCTTGAGGGGTTTTCTCTCCAGGGAGGCAAAGGCCGTCCTGCTGTTGGCTAGGGTGTTCATACGGATACCGTACCAGGCCACGCTGTATGAACCGAGTATGCCTATGACCGTCCAACCCAGGATGAGCAATACCCCGCTAATGGGTGTATCCTGCAGAAACCCGAAGTAAAAGGCTATACAAAAGCCGATGAAGGCAAAAAGTATGAACAGGAATTTACCCTGCTGAATGAGATAGGTCTTGCATGTCTCATAAATGGTATTGGCTACATCCAGCATGGATTGATGGGCATGCAATTTCTTGACCTTCATGAACTGGTACAGGCCAAAAAGCATGCCTAATACGCAGACCACTATGCCGCCCAGAAGCAAATTATTTTGCCCCTGGCTCAAGTGCGGTATTTTCAAATTTGCTTCGCTGGCAAACGCTACTGCCGGCGAAAACAGCAACATAGACAGGCTTACCAGGCCGCCCAGCATAGCCTTAAAAGCGTTCCAGTACTGCCTTCCCAGAAATGCGCGAGCGCCTTCCCTGATGGTGCCGACGACTTCCTGTCTCTCGCCGTCACCTTTGCCCCAGCTGAAAACGCTCCAGGTCAAGCATACTGCGAATAGTAGAACAAATAGTCCCGAAATGGGGACAAGTACGGTCGCATCCATTGCTTTTACCCTCTCCCTTTCTTAAATAGTCATGCTAAATCAAGGCCAGGGCCAGCGTCAGAACCATAAACAGTATGGCTAAAACCGCTGAAATCCGGCCAAACAGCTCATCCATGCCCTTCTTCTTACCAAAAATGGCTTCCGCTCCACCTGCGATAGAACCGGAAAGGCCCGCACTTTTACCGGACTGTAGCAGGACGGTAGAGATCAACCCTAACGCCACCAGCACCTGGAGCGTGGTTAAGAGGATTTTGAGCAATAACTTCACCTCCCCATCTCAAGGCCAGTGATCATTTTATCACAAGGTATTTTCAAAAAGTATACCAACCCGAGATTATTTTTGCAGGTTATAAAAAACCTGCAGGCCACGGTAAATCCCGATATCATCAAGCTCTTCCTCGATGCGCAGCAGCTGGTTATACTTTACGACCCGGTCAGTCCTGGCCGGAGCCCCGGTCTTGATCTGGCCGGTGTTCGTTGCTACCACTAAATCGGCGATGAACGGGTCCTCTGTCTCCCCGGAGCGGTGGGATACCACACAGGTATACCCTGCTCGCTTGGCCATCTCTATGGTGTCCAGAGTCTCGGTCAGGGTGCCAATCTGGTTGACCTTGATGAGAATGCTGTTGGCTACACCTTTTTTAATGCCGGTCGCCAGGCGGCTGGTATTGGTGACGAACAGATCGTCCCCCACGATCTGGATCTTCTTGCCCAGCTTGCGGGTCAGCTTCTTCCAGCCTTCCCAATCATCTTCCGCCAGGCCGTCCTCAATTGATATGATGGGATACTTCTTCACCAGCCGGTCATAGAAGTCCACCATTTCGTCGGAAGTCAGCTCCTGCCCCGTACTGGCAAAAACGTACTTTCCATCCTGGAAAAGCTCGGTAGCCGCGACATCCAGGCCGAGGTAAATGTCCTTCCCCGGCTTGTAGCCGGCCACCTTTATCGCCTCCAGGATTGCTTCCAGAGCAGCTTCGTTGGAAGGCAGGTCCGGGGCAAAACCACCCTCGTCACCCACCGAAGTGGTAAGTCCACGGTTACCGAGCACGTTTTTCAGGCCATGGTAAACCTCGACTCCCATCCGGCAGGCTTCGGCAAAAGAACTGGCTCCCACCGGCAGAATCATGAATTCCTGGATGTCAACGTTATTGTCGGCATGCTTACCACCATTGAGGATGTTCATCATGGGAACCGGCAGTTCCTTGGCGTTCACCCCACCTATGTACTGGTAGAGGGGCATGGCAAGGTGATTGGCAGCTGCCCGGGCCACCGCCAGCGACACGCCCAGAATGGCGTTGGCCCCCAGGCGACCCTTGTTGTCAGTCCCGTCCAGGTTTTTCATCAGGTTGTCAATGCCTACCTGATCTAGAGCATCCATGCCCACAATTTCGGGTGCAATTACGGTGTTAACATTGTCTACGGCGTTAAGTACGCCTTTACCTGCGTAACGCTCCGGTTCACCGTCCCTGAGCTCCACCGCTTCGTAAGCACCGGTTGAGGCCCCGGAAGGAACTGCGGCCCGGCCCAGGGTACCATCCTCCAGCATGACGTCCACCTCAACGGTGGGATTACCCCGGGAATCCAGGATCTCCCTGGCATACACATCCGCAATTATACTCACCAACAATCTCTCCTTTCGTTTTCCAACAGAATCATCCGAGGTGAATTGTTAATCCTTAATCCACAATCAGGCTTTGGCCGGTCATTTCGGGTGGAACCGGTATGTTGAGGAGCTCCAGCATGGTGGGCGCTATATCCCGTAAAGAACCGTGCTCGCGCAGCCTGCAACCCCGGTGTTTTTCACTGACCAGGATGAACGGGACCCGGCACGTGGTATGAGCTGTATGTGGCTCCCCGTCTTCCGGTTCGTACATGATCTCTGCGTTCCCGTGGTCCGCGGTTACCAGAACCATACCTCCCTTTTCCACAACCCGGTCGACCACCTGGCCGAGGCAGTCATCGACCGCCCGCACGGCCTGGACAGCTGCTTCCGGGATTCCCGTGTGCCCCACCATGTCCGGGTTGGCGTAATTCATAATGATTACATCGTATTGGTCCTCGTCAATTTCCTGGATAACCCGGGCGGTCACCTCCGAGGCGCTCATTTCAGGTTTCAGGTTGTAAGTGGGCACCCGGGGAGACGGAATCAATATCCGTTCTTCACCGGGATTTGGTTCCTCCACTCCCCCGTTGAAGAAAAAGGTTACGTGCGCGTATTTTTCCGTTTCGGCGATACGTAGCTGGCGCAGGCCCTCCCTCGCCAGGACCTCCCCCAGGGTGTTGGTCAGGTTCTGGGGAGGGAAGGCTACCGGGGCATCGATGGTTACGTCGTATTGGGTCAGGCAGACGTAGTAGGTACGGGGAAGAATTCGCCGGTCAAACCCGGTAAAACCCGGGTCAACGAATGCCCTAGTTATCTGCCTGGCCCGGTCGGCCCGGAAATTAAAGAATATGATACCGTCCCCGTCTTGAATCCGGCCTACCGGCTCCCCACTCTCACCAACGATAACCGTAGGTTCAACGAATTCGTCGGTAACCCGCGCCTCGTATGACTGCTGCACCGCTGCCCGGGCGTTGGGGGCCTTGTAGCCCTCGCCGGCTACCATGGCGTAGTACGCCCTCTCGTTCCTCTCCCAGTGTTTGTCACGGTCCATTGCCCAGTACCGGCCCATAACCGTGGCAATCTTTCCCGTACCCAGTTCAGCCATCTTTTCCTCCAGGGTCTTGATATAGACCAGGGCACTGGCGGGAGGCACATCCCGGCCGTCCAGGAAACAGTGAACCATTACTCGGGGCGCCCCCTGCTGCTTGCACAACTCAAGCAACGCAAAAAGATGGCTGAGGTGACTATGCACCCCGCCATCCGATAACAACCCCATAAGGTGCACGGTGCCCTGGTTGCTGCGGGCAAAAGTAACGGCCGCCTGCAACTCCCGGTTGGAAAAAAAGGCTCCTGTTTCTATGGCTTCGCAAATCCTGGTTATCTCCTGGTAGACCACCCTGCCCGCGCCTATGTTGAGGTGCCCCACTTCCGAGTTGCCCATCTGCCCGTCGGGGAGGCCGACGGCCCGGCCCGAAGCCTCCAGGGCAGTAAACGGGTACCTGGACTGCAAGCGATAGAAATTGACCGGGTTGGCACTGGTTATAGCATTGGCCGGACAATCTTCGCCCAGCCCCCAGCCATCCAGTATCATCAAAACCAGTGGACTCTTAGTCATGTACAGTTTCCTCCGTGTATTTTACAATGGTGATGAAAGACCCCGCGTCCAGACTGGCCCCACCTACCAGCGCACCATCAACGTCTGGCTGCCGTACGAAGTCCCTGATATTGGCCTGTTTCACACTACCACCGTAAAGGATGCGGGCTGCCCCGGCTGCTCCGTTACCCAGGAGCTGAGACAGCTGCTCCCGGATAAAGGCGCTCATCTCCTGGGCATCCTCCGGGGATGCGTTTACCCCGGTACCGATGGCCCACACCGGTTCGTAGGCAACAACCAGGTCGGAGCCCTGGACCATGATTCCCTTCAGGTCCGACTTCAACTGTGCTTGCACCACCTCCCGGGCCAGCCCTGCCCGCCTTTCCTCCAGGGTCTCACCGACGCACAGTATAGGACGGAGCTGGTTGCCCAGGGCATTCCCGACTTTCTTATTAATGACCGTGTCGGTTTCCCCCAAAACCTGCCGTCGCTCGGAATGCCCGATGATTACATACCGGCTGCCGGCCTCCTGAAGCATTTCCGGCGATATCTCACCGGTGTACGCGCCCCGCTCTTCCCAGAAGACATCCTGTGCTCCCAGCCTGATTGCGCTCCCCTGCAGCCTTTGACTTAAAGGGTAAAGGGAGGTGAAGGGCGGACAGACGACGACCTCCACCTTGTGGATCGCTGCCAGGTGCGGTTCCGCCACCTTGACAAAATCGAGAGCCTCGGCCACGGTCTTATGCATCTTCCAATTGGCTGCAATCAGCGGCGTTCTCAAAGGACTCTCACCCCACTATCTAGTGGTAACCCTCGCAGCTAACCACCCCGGGTAACTGTTTGCCTTCCAGGAATTCCAGGGTAGCCCCGCCCCCTGTAGAGATGTGGGTCATCTTGTCCTCCAGCCCCAGCCGGTAGATGGTAGCCAGGGAGTCGCCTCCTCCCACCACACTTACAGCCCCGGAATCAGCTATCGCGAAAGCCACTTCCTCCGTCCCGCGCGCGAATTTCTCATACTCGTACACGCCCATGGGGCCATTCCAGACAATGGTACGGGCCGACTTGATGGCTTCCTTGTACATCCTCGCCGTTTCCCGGCCTATGTCCAGTATCATCCAATCGGAAGGAATTTCGTTCACCTTGGCCTCCCGGCTCTGGGCCTCCGCGGAAAACTGGTCTGCCACCACCACATCCACCGGCAGGAGTATTTTCACTTTCTTTTCTTCTGCTTCGGCCAGCAGCTCCCGGGCAAAATCCACCAGCCCGTCTTCACAAAGCGATTTGCCGATGTCATAACCCTGGGCCTTGAGAAAAGTATTGGCCATTCCTCCCCCGATTATAATTACATCGGTTCGGTTCAGAAGGTTTTCCAGCAGGGCCATCTTATCCGAAACCTTGGCCCCGCCCACTATGGCAAGCCGGGGACTCTCGACACTGTTCATTACCTTGCTGAGCATCTGCACTTCTTTTTCCAGCAGGAACCCGGCGGCACAAGGAAGGTATCTCGCCACTCCCGCCGTGGAGGCATGAGCCCGGTGAGCCGTCCCAAAAGCATCATTCACATAGATGTCACCCAGTGAAGCCAATTGAGCCGAGAACTCCGGATCATTCTTCTCTTCCTCCGGGTGAAATCTGACATTCTCCAACATCAGCACATCGCCTGGCTGCATGCGGGCCACCGCTGCCTGGACCTCGTCGCCAATACAATCATCACATTTCTTTACTTCCTTCTTAAGCAGGAGAGAGAGTTGCCGGGCTACGTTGTCCATCCGGTAAGCATCGTCCACTTTTCCTTTAGGTCGTCCCAGGTGGCTCATCAATATAACCCTCGCCCCCTGGTCAATAAGATACTCTATAGTAGGTAAAGAAGCTCTTATCCGGGTATCGTCGATGATGGCGCCTTTTTTGTCCATGGGAACGTTGAAGTCAACCCTCACCAGCACTCTTTTCCCTTTTACATCCACATCCCGCAGGCTGCGCATCCCAAAAACACCTCCAGATTATCTCTGCCGTTATACACCCTTTTTCCCCACCAGGGAGACGACGTCAACCACCCGGCAGGAATATCCCCACTCGTTGTCGTACCAGCCTACCACCTTGACCAGGTTGCCGCCTATCGTCATGGTTGACAGGGCATCAAATATGCATGAGTGTGGGTTCCCATTATAGTCCCTGGAAACCAGCGGCTCGTCGCAGTACTGCAGGTAGCCGCGTAGCTTTTCCTCACTCGCTTTTTTTACTGCCTGGTTGATCTCCTCCACCGTGGCCGGACGTTGCAGCTCGGCCACCAGGTCAACCAGAGAGACGTTGGGGGTGGGTACCCGTACTGCCATGCCGTTCAGTTTACCAGCCAGTTCGGGGATGACCAGTCCGATGGCTTTAGCGGCCCCGGTTGTGGTAGGTACCATGGAAAGCCCTCCCGCTCTGGCCCGGCGGAGGTCCTTATGCGCAAGGTCCAATATGCGCTGGTCGTTGGTGTACGAATGAATAGTAGTCATCAATCCCTTAATAATCCCAAATTCTTCGTGTATTACTTTAGTTAACGGAGCCAGGCAGTTGGTCGTGCAGGAAGCGTTGGAAATGATGTGGTGTGCCTCTGGATCATAAGCATCGTCGTTTACGCCCATGACCAGGGTGAGGTCTGCATCTTTGGCTGGGGCAGTAACAACCACCTTGCGGGCGCCGCCTTCCAGGTGGACCCTGGCCTTTTCCCGGTCAGTAAAGCGGCCCGTGCTCTCCACCACTACCTCCACCCCGAGTTCCCCCCAGGAGATCTTGGCTGGATCCGGCTGGGACATGAACTTTATGCGCTGGCCGTTGACAACCAGGCTGTCACCGTCGATATTCACCTCGCCCGTCCAGGTACCATGGACCGAGTCGTACTTGAACAGGTGAGCCGAGGTACGGAGATCGCCCAGCTCGTTTACCGCAACTATTTCAATATCCTGCCGCCCCGCGGCCGCCCTGGCCACTAATCGCCCTATGCGGCCGAAACCGTTAATACCAACTCTAACCATCTCGATCACCCTTTCCTAGTATTCTACGCGCGGCAGCCTCGTCAGTAATCAAGACTCCTCGCTTCCGGTTACGAAGCACTGCCGCAATGGCCTCGGCCTTGCTACTGCCCCCGGCTACCGCGATAACTTTGTCAATGCGTTCCAAATCGGCGAATTCCAGACCTATGCCCGGGTGGCAAAATACAATCTCCCCCTTTGCATTGAAATAATGGCGTATCGCCTCACCGACCGCTCCTTTTTCCTCTAACAACCGGCAGCTCTCCGGGGAAAGACCCCTCCGAGTCGCCATCTCCAATGCGCAGCCTATCCCATGCACCAGTATGTTGCAGGATTTGATCAACTGCACCATTTCATTTATCTTAGTATCCTTCCTGAGGCTTGCAATTAAACCTTCTTCGAGGTTATCCGGAACATGAAACAGGCGATACTCGGCTCCGATGGCCTTCGCAATGCGGGCGGCCACCACGTTGGCCTGCTCGTCCACGTCTCCGCCCAGTCCGCCCCGGGAAGGAAGAACAGTAACCCCGCGAGCCTGAACCCCGCCGGTAATCGCCCGGGCCAGTTCTGCCAGGGTAGTCCCACCAGTCACCGCTACACGGCAACCATCGTACAGGCAGTTCTTCAAGTAACGGGCTGCAGCCCGGCCCAGGTCTTTCTTGGCATAAATGTCCGTGGACGAATCTCCCGGTACCACCAGAACATCGTCCAGGGAAAACTCGTTTTTCAACTGCTGGCTGAGGAGGTTGAGGTTCTCCAGGTAGGTTATGACCTCATCGGTCTCCTCGATAAGTTCTCGCCCGTATGCGGTAAGACGGATACCCGACACCGTGGTTTCCAGAGCACCTTTTTCCCGCAGGCTCTCGATTTCCGTCCGCGCCGTTCTCTCGGAGCAACCCACTCTCTGGGCAATCTGCCGGCGTCCTACCGGTTGGTGGTGCAATACCTCTCTTAGTATCTGGTAACGTAGTTTGACTATATGTAAGATTTCCGGCGCTATTCGCTCCAGGATTAAGACCATCTTTTCCATGCCAACCTCCCGGGCCACCAATGACCCACAGGGGCAAATCTGTCCCGATGCGAGCAACACAAGACGCAAAATGCTACTATAATTTAAATATATTATAACACATATGGTTGAATTCCATCACTTTTTCCTGCCCCACCCCCGAGCACCTACTAAAACTTTACCCTGCCTGCCCGACCAGCTACCCTGCAACCCACAAAAAAACGCACCTTCAAACGCCATCACGCCAGAAGGTGCGTTTTGTTTGCAATCATAACTATCAACTATTACCAGCGTATCGCCTGTTTAGTAACGCCGGCGGGCCGCGGCGGACATGATACCCAGTTCGGTACGGTACTTGGCCACGGTACGACGGGAAATCTGAATACCCACTTTCGCCAATTCCGCGGCGATCTTCTGGTCACTGAGCGGGTTTACCACATCCTCGGCCTCGATCATTTCTTTGATCATCTTCTTCACGCTGCGGGAGGAATACTGCTCGACTCCCTCTGCTGCGCTGACTCCGCTGCCGAAAAAGTATTTCAGTTCAAATACCCCTTGCGGAGTCTGAATGTACTTGCCGGTAGTCGCCCGGCTGATGGTTGACTCGTGCAAACCGATCATGTCGGCCACTTGCTTCAGATTCAGGGGTTTCAGGTATTTCACCCCCCGATCCAGGAATTCCCGCTGAATGTTCACTATGCAGTTGGCCACCTTGTACAGGGTGAGGCGCCGGTGCTCTATACTACGAATAACCCAGAGGGCGGATGCAAACCTATCTTCCATGTATTTCCGGGCATCGGCACCGAACAATCCAGGCTGTTTCAACATGTTCTGGTAAAACTGGTTCGTCATCAACCGCGGCAGGTTGCCATCACTGACCTGAACAATATACTCATTGTCCACTTTCTCCACTATGATGTCCGGAACCAGGTACCTGATGTCCTCATTGTTGCCATACCGCCGACCCGGTTTCGGATCCAGGGTGCGGATGAGGTCCGCAGTGTTCTGGACGTCCTGAATCGTGATGCCTAGCCGGGCCGCTATCTTGGCCAGCCTCCCTTTGGCCAGGTCATGCAGGTAGTCCTTAACGATTTTCTCCGCTATGGGATTGATTTTTCCGGTCTGCACGAGCTGAATGTGCAGACACTCCGGCAGGTTACGGGCCCCAACTCCATACGGTTCAAAGGTCTGCACCACTTTGAGGACTTCTTCGACCCTGGTTACGGGCACGTTTAACAAGTCGGCTGCTTCTTCGACACTCACGCCCAGGTACCCGTTGTCATCGATGGAGCCTATAAGGAACTCCGCCACCGCCAGCTCCTCATCATCCAGGGTTATACTGGCCTGGAAAAGCAGGTGCTCGTGCAGGGTAGGCGCCCGCGTGAGAAGGTTGTCATAACCTTTACCTTCCGAGCTGCTGTCGGTCGGTCCCAGGTAGCCGATGTCACTCTTGTCGAGAAAGTATTCCCACCACTCTATGTCGAAGCGCTCATCATCTGTCTTTACTTCTACTTCCAGCGCTTCCGGCTCGTCACGTACTTCCAGAAACGGATTTTCCTCCAGTTCCTGCGAAAGGTACTCGTCAAGCTCCAGAGTTGACATCTGCAGTATGGCGATAGCCTGTCTCAGCTCAGGCGTCATCATTAGTTTTTGACGTTGTTCCAGGGATATGTCGTGGACCAGCCTCAAGTGAACCCCCCCCTTTCAACTCCGGTGCCACATTATGCAAGTATTCTACAAATAAAACGGATTTCCTGCTAATTCGTCCCTCCCAAAATCTTCTTAGCCAACGCCTCCAGACGCCTCATCCGGTAAGCAAGTCCCGACTTACTGAGCGGCGGCTCCATCATACCTCCCAGCTCCTTTAGGCTGCAGTCAGGATGATTCAGCCGCAAAATCGCCACATTTCGTAAAGGGGCGGGAATACCCTGTAATCCCACCTTGTCGATAAGCCGCTTGATGGTCTCCGTTTGCCGCAGGGAAGCCTCCACTGTTTTTTCCAGGTTGGCTGTTTCGCAATTCACCAGGCGGTTGACCTGGTTGCGAACCGATTTGACGATCCTGACGTTTTCGAAATCCAGCAGCGCGGAACTGGCTCCGGCTACTCGCAAAAAGTCCACGATCTGTTCACTTTCTTTAATGTATAATACGATACTGCTCTTTCTTTCACTGATCTTGGATTCCAAACCCATCTTGTCCATCAGCTTCCGCAACTCTCGGGCCATCCCGGCGGAAGGGCAGATTATTTCCAGGTGATACTCGCCTTCGGGCTTATTTACGGAACCACGTGCCAGGAAAGCCCCTCTCAGATAGGACCTCTTACAGCAACGGTTACGCAACAACCAGCTGGGTATCTTCTCCAACCTCTTGCCCTGGTCGTCACAAATCCCCAGTTCCTGCATAAACTTCAGGCCGTCAGAGCCAGCTTCCCCTTTAACCAGGTAAAGTTTGTTCTTCTTGAACTGTTTCTTGTTGACCGCGGTTACCTTTACCGGTACGGTGAAAAAGAGCTTGGAGAGTCTGTATGCCTTGCGGGCCGTGGCGGCATTCTCGGTACTGACAGAAAAAGAAGTCCTGCAACCGGGTTCCCCGTCACTCAGGCCGCCAAACCGCACCAACGCTGACAGTTCCGCCCGGCGGCAGCATTGCTTGTCCGGCAACAACCTGGCCAACTCGTTCTTGGTGTCGTGGGAAAAGCTCATCCTATGCGCCTCTATTCTTAACCTATTTACTCCGGACCACTTTTAGAACTGTTCTGGCCAGTTTGTCAGGATCGTGCCAGGCGACATTGGAATGCGACAACAGGTTTTCCCGAATCACCTTGACGGACATTGCCGCCAGTTGCTCGTAATCAGCCACTACCGGAAAGGCCTCTTCCTGGTGGTACCTGTGCAACAGCTCGCAGGGGATAGCCTCGTCATTCACGATAACATAGTCGATAAATCCCTCTCCTACGTGTTCATAAATGGCTGCCAGGTGGTCTCCCACCGTGTAGTTGTCCGTTTCCCCCTGCTCGGTCATGATGTTGGCCACATAGATCTTTGTTGCTGCAGTTTTCCGGATAACTTCGGCAACCCCCTCCACCAGCAGGTTGGGAACAATGCTGGTGTACAGGCTGCCCGGACCCAGTACCACCACATCGGCCCGGGATATGGCCTCCAGGGTCTCCGCCAAGGGTTGGCAGTCCTCTGGGATGAGGAAGACCCTTTTAATGCTTTCACGGACAGACCGGATGGACGTCTCTCCGGTAATGATGGACCCGTCGCACATCTCCGCGGCCAGAACCACCTCCTGAAGAGTGGACGGCAGGACCCGACCCCGGACCGCCAGAACCCTGCTTACCTCCTTGATAGCCGAGATGATATCCCCGGTTATCTCGGCCAGGGCCACCAGCAGGAGATTGCCCAGGTTGTGATCCTTCAGGCCCCGTCCCGCTTTAAAACGGTGATCAAAAACCCGGTCCATCAGGGTCTCGGTTTCCGCCAGTGCGACCAGGCAGTTACGGATATCACCGGGTGGTAACACTCCTAGTTCTCCCCGTAACCTGCCCGAACTTCCACCGTCATCAGTTACGGTAACCACTGCAGTCAGGTTACTGGTATAATTCTTAAGCCCCCGCAACAGGACTGACAGCCCGGTTCCTCCCCCGATAGCCACCACTCGGGGGCCCCGCGCCCGAACCGTATCGTCCAGCGCCAGGCCTTTGTCTATTCCCATCTCTACAGCTCCTCCATCTTGTACCTGCCTACATCCCGGTGCTTGATAAATACGCGGTAACCAAGCTTGCGGAGCTGTTTGCCCAGGTATTCCGCCAGCACCACCGATCGGTGCTGGCCCCCGGTACAACCGACGGCCACCACCAGGTGGGTCTTGCCCTCACGAACATAAAAAGGTAGGAGGAATTTCATCAAGCTCAGGTAGCGACGCAAAAACGATTTGGTCGCCGGAGACCCGAGCACGTATTTCTTCACTTCATCGTCTTCTCCGGTGAGATAATGCAGGTCCGGTTCATAGTACGGGTTGGGCAGGAACCTTACATCAATAACCAGGTCCGCGTCCAGGGGCAGGCCCATCTTGTAGCCGAACGACATTACGGTGACCGTCATCATCCCGCCTTCCTTGTCCTCACCGTAAAGCCGTATCAGTTCCGCTTTGAGATTTTGGACGGACATGGTGGAGGTGTCGATGATAACGTTGGCCTTGCCTCTAAGCTCTTCCAGCATCTTCTTTTCCAGCCGGATGGCTTCCGGGATACGGCCGGTGGGGGCCAAAGGGTGTTTACGGCGGGACTCTTTAAAACGTCGGATAAGCACTTCCTCCGACGCTTCGAGGAACAGTATCTCGTACCTGATGCCCTGCGTCTTTAGCTCTTCCAGGGCGGCAAAGAGGTCGTGGAAAAACTGTCCCCCCCGGACGTCTATAACAAAAGCGATTTTCTTGTTCTTCCCTTCCAGCTGGCTCGTAAGCTCGGTAAACTTGGCAACCAGTGCCGGGGGAAGGTTATCCACACAAAAATAACCCAGGTCCTCTAGACAGTTAACGGCCTGGGTCTTACCGGCTCCGGAGAGTCCGGTTATGACGAGGACTTCCAGGTCATCATATCCTTTTGGCAATCCGTTTACCCTCCCCCACCAGGTTGACAACTCTCTCCGGAGCGATACCCAACCTGGCTATCACCTGCTCGCCGTAGTCAAAGTTACCCACTGTCTCAGCAAAGTGAGCATCACTGTTAATAATAAAATCTACACCCAGTTTCTCTGCCTTTATTATATCAGATACATCAGGATGTTCATGTCCACAATTTATTTCAAATAGGACCCCATTTTGGGTACACGCCCGGGCCACCTCCTCGATATCCACCTGGAAAAAGAGGCCGGGGTGGGCCAGGATATCTATATCGTGGTTATAAAGGCAGGCCACGGTAGCCTTGGTATTGGCATTGATGGCGCGTTCCCGCCATGTCCTACCCAGGTGTCGCAGGTGATTGGTGGCAAAAAGCTGGAAGCCATCTGTAACGGTTTTCGGAACCGTGTAGGGGTGCATCCCGGCGATGACGATATCCAGCTGTCCGGTAATCTCTTCCGGCAGGTCCAGGTCCCCCTGCAGGCTGGTGATGTTGGCTTCCGCCCCCACCAGTACCCGGGGAGACACGCCGGCCGGGTTTAATTCCCGTGCCCTCTCCCGCAACTCCAGGTAGATCCCCGCATCCTTCACCCCGATGCCCAGAGCTCCGGGACCGTGGTCGGTGACAGCTATCTCGTCCAGTCCTCGGGCGGCGGCCGCCGCCGCGATCTCCTCCAGTTCAACCCTCCCGTCACTGTATACCGAGTGGCAATGGTAGTCTCCACAAAACTTCACACCATGCGCTCTCCATTCTTAGCAAGCAGGAACGCTTCATACTCGCGCTCACTTCCGTTTTAGACAGCCAAACGCTCAAGTGGGGACGGTTCTTGCTTGCCTTTATTTGTAGCAGAACACCTCTGCCGCCGCACTCAACCGATGATTTGCCCCAGGATAGCGAGGATGCGGTTGACCGTCAACATGCACCCATTCTTTCGTTGAAACGTAACCAACCGAGTGCCGGACGCCACCGGACCCCTCAGGATTCGGCCTCCATACCTCAGTCCCTCGCGGCCGAAACCTCCTGTTTTCCGCTGCGCTTCGTAGCCCTCAGCTTAGCAGTGGGTTACGACGTCTCATCATAAGTAGCTCGGCTCAGTTACACCCCCGGTTGCGTGGCTATGAAAATAGCGTGACAGAGAACCGTCCCCTGTCACGCTATTCGGCCATTTTCGCCTTGAGGTAATCGATTATCTTGACCGGGGTGGGGTTGACGCCGTATTCCATAGCCAGATAGACGCTGGCATAGTCGCCCACATAAATGAGCGAATACAGCCTGGCCAGGAAAGAATTCCCCCAGGAATGAACTTCGGTCACGCTTTTTACTCGGCTGGAGATGATTTCCCTGGTTATCTCGATGCGTTTTTTCACCCGTTCGTGGTCGTTTCCATCCCGCAGAACAACTACCGCCGTTCGCCGCAGTACGTCCTCCGGTACTTCAAAACCTACGATTTCGTTATGGTTCAATTCGGGAAACACGTTGAAATAGGCGGGGCTTTTGGCATTCTCGTTAATCTGGCCTTTCCACCTCATCGCCGCGATTTCGGTGGTGGACGATGACCCCCAGATCACCGGAATCGAGTCCTTCAGTACGGCGGCGATCGCCCGGGCTTCATTCTCCGGGGCGGGTTTGGCGGGCTCCAAGTTCCGCCTGCGGCTCCTAAGGACGGCTACCGGCTCCTCCAGTTCGGCCCTTACCCCGGGCAGCAGTCCCATCCCTTCTAAAATAAGCGCGGTCGGGGCAAAAAGATATCCACTCGCAGCCCGCGGTACCAGCCCGGCCGGCACCTTTACTACCGGGTAGCCGTCTTGGGCGGTCATTTCGCCAAGTTTCCCCCCCGTGGTCACGACGATGACCCGGGCGCCCCTGCTACGGGCCTCGGCATAGGCACTGATGGTCTCCTCAGTGTTTCCGGAGTAGCTGACGGCAAACACCAGTGAATCCGGACCGACAAACGCTGGCAGTACGTAGTCCCGGTTCACCACAAGCGGAACCCGCAGCCGCCGCAGGCTGTAGCTGCGCAAAATGTCCCCCCCGATGGCCGAGCCTCCCAGCCCGGTAACTAGGATATTACGGTAGTTCCCGCGCAGTGAGGTTACCCATGGGAACTCCATCTGCAGGCATTCCTCAAACTGTTCCGGGAGGTTATAAAGAAAATCAAACATCAGTTCCGGGGTTAGCTCTTGCACCGCCAAATACCTCCTTTACGGTAATTTACAACCTTGTCCCCGTCGCCCCCGGCCGACAAAGATGAACTACAGGTCACAGAACTTAGCCCTTGCTGTCGGTTAGCACATGGGAAACCGCGTTTCTTCCCCTTTTTTTAGACAGATAAAGCCCTTGGTCAGCCGCCTTGATGAGGGCTGATACGGTCGAACCATCCAGGGGATATGCAGCTATTCCCATGGAGATGGTTATAGGCGGACCGGTCCTATCTTTCTCTATCCGCTTACGAATGCGCTCGGCAATGATCTTCGCGTCACTCAAAGGCGTATAGGGAAGCACAACCATGAATTCGTCGCCTCCATACCTCCCCAGGCTGTCTCCTTCCCGGATGGACGCCTTTACAATCTTGCTCAAACGCCTTAAAGCCATATCCCCGGCTTGATGACCCAGCTCGTCATTCAACTTCTTAAACTCGTCCAGGTCAAACATGAGCAGGCAGAACACATCCTTGTCTCGAGCCAGTATCAGGCGTTCGATCTCTTGCAGGAGTGCTTTCTTATTCAAGGCGCCGGTCAAAGCATCGCTTGATGCCTGATCTACCAAACGTTGCTTGGCCCTTTCCAGTTCAAATACGCGATACTTTACCTCAAGGTTCACAGCTTTTTCGAAGTCATCCAAAACAGCGCAGGCTTCTCTAATCTTCGCCTGCAGTTGCCAGTTGGTATCGTTGACCATGGCCTTGAACAAACCTGCCAAGGCCAACAATTGCATGAGAGCCAGCAAGATAACAAGGTTTACCGGCAGGAGACACCAGGCCGCGTTGCTAATCAGCAACAAGAGCACGGCGCCCACCTCGACCGACCATTTCCTGGTTCTCATGGCGGTTAAGATTAAGGTAGCCAACAGTACTAAAGCAGCCACCCATGTAAGATACACGTCATTGCTCATTACCGATCTGTTAACCGAAGCACCAGGTAACAACGGCCATGACAGACAGACCCCTAGCCCTGCGAACAGGAAGAGCAACTTTGAGGAATACATCACTCTCGGTTTAACCGAACACAGCAAACCAATGACCACAACCGCCGCGGCTTGCAGATAAATGTACCCGGCCATCGCGTTCGTGTCCGTGGCCAACATCCAGTGACAGGCCGCCATGATAAAAGGCACCACAAAGGCGATTCCCGGTAGTTTCCATCTCGACTCTACTGGAACCATCAGGAAGGCATAAACCCAAAAAAGCAGGGTAAAACAGACTATCATCAAGCCATACAGTTTCGGCACCACATTCAACCAATCCATACACTTACATTCCTCAATCACAAGTTGCCCCATAATGTTTTATGAACCCAATTGCAGCAACTGTGACTAGTCTGTCCGGGCAGCACCTTCTGTAACAACATCCTCAACTTGGCCTCAAGGCCCCTGCACGGTCGATGAAATGTCACCAGCACCTGTTTTCATCCTCCTGGCCAGGACCAGGCAGCCGAGCAGCCCGGACCGGTCACCCAATGCCCCTGGCAGTACCTCAACCGTCCTCCCCAAAACCGGCATGACCCGGCGCCGCATCTCTTGTCGGGCGGGACCGAGCAGCATTTCGCCCAGGCCGTTGGCAACTCCTCCTCCTATAACTATGGCGGCGGGGTTTAATACATGCACCAGGTTGGCAAGCCCTATCCCCAGGTAATAGCCTGCCCGGCGCACGATATCCAGTGCCTCTCCGTCCCCGTTCATAGCCGCTGCGCCTACCGTCCTGGCGGTAATATCTCCGCCCCGGTTCCCAGCCAGCGCCAACAACGCTTTGCCCCCGCCCCTGGCAATCAATTCCCGGGCCCGCGCGGCTATCGCCGTTCCCGAGGCGAGAGTCTCGAGACATCCCTGCCCTCCACAGCTGCATCCGGGACCGCCATCGGGAATTATGACCATATGCCCGAACTCCCCGGCTCCCCCCGATACCCCGTGGTACACGCCGCCGTTGATGATGATACCACCCCCGATACCGGTACTGACGGTAACATACAATAAGTCCCGAAACCGATGCTGGAATCCATACTCGTATTCTCCCAGCCCGGCCAGGTTAGCATCATTATCAACATATACGGGAACCCGAAAATGCCTGGCCAGCCTGTCAGCTAGGGGGAAGTTGCGCCAGCCCAGGTTGGGGGCCTGGCGAACAATCCCGGTTTCCGGGTCGAGTGGCCCCGGGGCCCCTACCGCTATAACAGATAGTTCCCCTTCGCCAGCCCCGACCTGAGCAAGAAGTTGCCTGAGCAGGCCGGCCATTTTCTCGACCACCTCGTCGCCGCTTTTGCCGGCGGGGGTCTCGGTTCTGGCTTCCGCCACCAGGTGGCCGTGCTGGTCCGCGATGCCGGCCAGTATTTTGGTCCCACCCAGGTCTATCCCTGCTATTAGGGAAGCAAGGGGACGTTCTTTTTGCTTCATTTTTTACACCCGGATCAGTTCGTAGTCCATGGTACCCAGCCCGATGGCCTGCGCGTGTACCAGTTGGTCACGCCATTCAATGCCGGGGTGAACCCCCTTGAACTTATCTTCTCCAGCCGATAGCGCTTCTATGATTGACCCGGCCTGGGAAGGCAGGCGGTTGATTGCCTCGGCACAGGCGTTGTCCAAGGCTACCGGGTCCAGGGAGGCGAAAATGCCTACGTCCTGGGTTATGGGGATATCGTTGAATCCGTAGCAGTCACATTGTGGGCTGATGTCCATGACAAATGACAGGTAACCTACTTTCCCCGGCTTGTTCGCGACCACCCCCAGGGCGTACTCCGCGGTTTTCTCCTGTATGGTTTTGGGGGTGGTTTTCCAGCTTATGCCAATGCTATCGAACACGCAGGTCACCACGCACTCCCCACAGCCATAGCATTTCTGCGTGTCGATAACCGCCCTGGGTTTTTCCCCTGGTTTTCTCTCCACCATGGTGATGGCCCCCACCGGGCACCATTCGGAACACCTTGCACAACCGGTGCACTTTTCTTCCTTAACGCGAGGCTGGACATCCGAATGCATCTGCTGTTTGCCGCTGCGGGAGCCCAGTCCCATGCCCAGATTCTTGATAGCTCCCCCGATGCCGGTCAACTCGTGGCATTTGAAATGGGTCATGGCAATAATGGCATCAGCATGGAAGGCGGCACTGGCAATGTGAACTTCTTTGAAGTGCCGGCCGTCGATCTTTACCTTTACATAATCCCTACCGTTCAGCCCGTCGGCTATGACCAGCGGCGCTCCCACCACTGCATAATCAAAACCGTTGATAATGGCTGTTTCCAGGTGGTCGACGGCATTGGCCCGGGTGCCCCGGTACAGGGTGTTGGCATCGGTGAGGAAGGGCTTGCCCCCCAGCTTCTTGACTCTTTCCACCACTCTTCTCACGTACGGGGGCCGGATGTAAGCCAGGTTGCCAGCTTCCCCGAAATGTATCTTGATGGCCACCAGGTCCCCTGAGGAAATCAAACTATCGAACCCAGCTCGGTCCATCAATCTTTCCATCTTGTCCAGCAGGCTGCGATTCCCCTTGGTCTGTAGGTCGGTAAAGAATACTTTAGCCGACATCTTAACTCCCCTTTCTTTTCAGTATAAATTTGGTGAGCGCCTCGGCAACCCCGTGTTCCTCATTGGAGAGGGTCACGTAGTCGGCTGCCCGGCGTACCTCCTCCCGGGCATTGGCCATCGCCACCCCCAGACCTGCCCACTGGAGCATGTCCAGGTCGTTGTAACTGTCCCCTACCGCCATGACCTCCGCCCGGTCGATGCCGAAGTACCGGGCCACCGCCTCCAGGGCCTTACCCTTGGTGGCCTCGGGGTGCATGGCCTCCAGGTAGAAGGGTTTGGATTTGGTAATATATAGGTGTTCGCCGAATTCGGCCAACAAGACTCTTTCCAGCTCATCCAGACGACCGGTGTCGTTATTTATGACCAGTAGCTTGAGCGGGTCTTGGTCCATAACGTCCTCCAGCCTGTCCACTATCACAGGAGTTACTCCCGCCAGCTCGGCATAAGCCTTGCCCTCCTCCGTCAAAGCCTCCATGCATAGCCGGTCATCAATGTAGGTCTGGCAGTGGTAACCAAACTCCCGCACCCTGGCTAGCAGCGCTCGGGCCCATTTCCGGGGAACAGGCCGGTAGTACAGAGTTTCTCCGGACAGGGAGTTCCTTACCCAGGCTCCCTGGTAGGTGATCAGAGGCACGTTCATGTCAAGCTGGCGGGCGTAGGGTAAGGCCGAGCTGAACATCCGTCCGGTGGCCAGGGTAACCTTGACTCCCGCTTCCCTCACTCTGGTGATGGCTACCCGGCACTCCCGGGATATTCGCAACCGGGAATCGAGCAGGGTATCGTCCAGGTCAATCGCCACCAACTTTATTTTGGGGGTCAGGCTTGAAATTCTTGAAATTCTCTATCACTCCCTATGAATAGAGGCGGGCCTCGCCCACCTCCACAATGCTGGTTTGTTGCTTTAGGCTTTTCCTTTTTACCACTCGTTCCGGTCCCTCACAAAAAAACTCAAAACAGCGCTAATAATGGATATTAAGAGCGCGCTCAGTACCGCCGCCCAGAAGCCGTTTATGTCGAAACCCTTAATAATGCTGGCGGTTAACCATAACATCAGGCCGTTAACCACCAGGGTAAACAGGCCCAGGGTGATTATATTGATGGGCAGCGTCAAAACCAGCACCACCGGGCGTATGATGGCATTAACAATCCCCAGGAACATCGAACCAACAATGGCTCCCAGCACTGTAACATTGAACCCCGGCACAATCGCCGCGGTAATGATTATGGCTACAATATTGGCCAGCCACCTCAAGACCCAGCCCTGCATAGTTACCACTCCTTCGCCAGCAAAAAAGGTGAATACATTTACATTGTACCATAAGTAGCGACATTTTCTCCCAGGCAAAATAACTTCTATGTCTCCTGCCGGAAAAACTCATACACCCTCTGCGCCACCGCCCGGTTCATACCCTTTATCCCGGACAACTCGTCCAGCGAAGCTTCCCTCACCCTGGCCACCGAACCAAAATGGTTCAACAGGGCCTGCTTGCGTTTTTCCCCGATACCTTGAATCTGGTCGAGTTCTGACCGTCGTAACTTTTTCCCCCGCTGCTGGCGCTGGTACTGGAGCGCAAAACGGTGGGCTTCGTCCCGGATGCGTTGCAAGAGATGAAGGGTCTCGCCGTCTTGCGGGAGCTTGATGGGGTGCGAATCATTGGGACGATACAATTCCTCATTCTTCTTGGCCAGGCCCAGGACCGGAATTGCCGCACCAGTCTCCTCCATTACCTGGTAAGCTGCGTTAGCCTGTCCCAGTCCCCCATCGACGATGATCAGGTCCGGCCAGGGCAGAAAGGCTGGATCCTCTTCCCGGCCACGCGCGATACGCCGCCTCAGCACCTCGCTCATGGCCAGGTAGTCGTTGTTCACGTCCTGCCCCAGCTTAAAACGCCGGTAAGCAGAACTGTCCTTCTCACCTTCGGTGAAGACCACCATGGACCCCACCGTCCCTTCCCCCGCTAGGTGAGATATGTCATAGCACTCGATGCGCGAGGGAACCACTTCCAGGGACAAGGCACGGGCCAACTCCTGCACTGCCTCCCGCCCCTTTCCCCGCGTCTTTTCCTCCGCCAGCACACGGGCATTCTCCCGGGCCATCTCCAGTAGCTGATGTTTCGTCCCGCGCTGTGGTATCTTGAGGCTGGTCCTGGTCTTATTTTTTTCTGTCAGCCATGCTTCCAGTACACTTTTTTCCGGCGGCTCGACCGGGACCAGGATCTCCCGCGGGGTGTCGGGGTTGTCGCTATAATACTGCTGTAGAAAAAAACCTAGCATCTCGGCAATGTTCTCATCCATGGCCATCCGCAGCCAGAAGGTGTCTTTGGCCACTACCTTGCCCGCCCGCACCTTGAACACCAGCACCAGTACCTCCCGGTTGACCGGCGCCAGCGCCACCACGTCCAGCTGTAAGGGGGCATCCAGCACTACCTTTTGCTTCTCGGCCACCCGCTGAATGGCCTGAATGGTGTTGCGCAGCCGGGCCGCCTTTTCAAACTCCAGGTCCCGTGCAGCCTCTTGCATCTCCTCTTCCAGCTCCCGGACCAGCCGGGCATGGTCTCCTTCCAAAAACCTTATGATAGACTCTACCATCTGATGGTATTCCTGCCGGTCCACCTCTCCGGTGCAGGGAGCCAGACAGCGGTTGATGTGCCGGTTCAGGCAGGGTCTGGAGCCCGGCTTCATCCGGCGGCAAGTCCGCACCGGGAATATCGAAGTGAGCAGCCGAACCGTCTCCTTCAAGGCCTTAACATCGCTGTAAGGTCCGAAATACCGGGAAACATTATCCTTCTTCTCACGGGTTATCACCAGGCGGGGGTAGTCCTCCCCCAGGGTTATCTTCAGGTAGGGGTAGCTCTTGTCGTCCCGCAGCAGAATATTATAGCGGGGTTGGTAGGCCTTGATGAGGTTGGCTTCCAGGATGAGGGCCTCCACTTCGTTGCCGGTGACGATGTAGTCGAAATCATGCACCTTGGCCATCATCGCCCTCACCTTGGGAAGCAACTGGGAAGGCGACTGAAAATACGACCGCATCCGGTTGCGCAGGACCTTAGCCTTCCCCACGTAGATGACCTTCCCCTGTTCATTCTTGAACAGGTACACGCCCGGCTGCCGGGGCACGTTCTTCAACCTCTCCTTCAGTCCCCTCACCTCCCTAAAAAGCAGAAGCAGACTAAGCAGATTTACATGATTTGCGCTGACCTATTATATAACTACAGTAGTTATGGTAAGTTAGTGGTTCACACATCCGCTTAAAGATCATTTGAAACTCATACTTTCAGAATTAGGTCTTTATCTACGGTTTCCTTATGTTCATACCTGCAACCCAACCCTCGTTTGAATCGCAAAATTACACTAATCATGCGTTCGTTATTGAAATCCTTATCAGGTTTGAATGCCAGCTTCTTAGCAACGTTTACCTGCTTAGTCTGAGGTCCCAATTTCAGAGGTGTCTGCGTTTATCATGTTTGTCCGCGTCATCTGCATCCATTTCCTTACCCGTGGGCGCGGACTTGTTTAGGTTTCTCCTCCGCTAAGACCTTTCTCAAGAACTGCCCCGTGAACGAACCGGCGTGGCGGGCTAGTTGCTCCGGGGTTCCCCGGGCCACGATCTCACCCCCGCGCTCTCCGCCCTCTGGTCCCAGGTCGATGATGTAGTCCGCGCACTTGATCACATCCAGGTTGTGCTCGATAACCAGCACTGTATTGCCCGCATCGACCAGGCGGTTTAAAACCTCGAGCAGGTGTTTGACATCCTCCTTGTGCAAGCCGGTGGTCGGTTCGTCCAGGATATACAGGGTCTGGCCGGTCGAGCGCCGGGCAAGTTCGGTGGCCAGTTTAACCCGCTGCGCCTCGCCCCCGGACAGCGTTGGCGCCGGTTGCCCCAGAGTGATATACCCCAGCCCCACGTCCTGCAACACCTTAAGTTTGCGGTATACCCTGGGGATGTTGGCAAAGAAATCGACTGCCTCGTCCACCGTCATATTGAGCACATCCGCTATGGATTTGCCCTTATACTTCACCTCCAGGGTTTCGCGGTTATACCTTCTTCCCTTGCAAACCTCGCAGGGCACGTAGACATCCGGTAGAAAGTGCATTTCAATTTTGATGATGCCGTCGCCCGCACACGCCTCGCACCTGCCCCCTCGTACGTTGAAACTGAACCGCCCGGGCTTGTAACCGCGCATCCGGGACTCGGGGGTATTGGCAAATAACTCTCTGATGCCGTCAAAAGCCCCGGTGTAGGTAGCCGGATTGGAACGTGGGGTACGCCCGATCGGAGACTGGTCGATGTTGATAACCTTATCGATGTGCTCGATGCCGGTGATGCCATCGTACTCCCCCGGCTTCTCCCGGCTTCCGTGCAGGGCTTTCATCAACCCGCGATACAGGATTTTCTCCACCAGGGTACTCTTCCCCGAGCCGGATACCCCGGTGACACATGTAAGCGTACCGAGCGGTATCTCCACCTCCAGGTTCTTAAGGTTGTGCTCCCGCGCCCCCTTGATGACCAGGAATTTGCCGGAGCCGGGGCGGCGACAGGCAGGAACCTCGATGCGCCTGATCCCGCTCAAATACTGTCCGGTCAGGGACTCTTTCTCCCGAAGGATGTCGGGAAGGGTCCCGGCAGCCACCACCCGCCCCCCGTGGACACCGGCTCCCGGGCCAATATCCAGTATCCAGTCCGCTGCGCAGATGGTGTCCTCATCGTGCTCGACCACTATGACCGTATTCCCCAGGTCACGCAGCCTTTCCAGGGTGGCCAGCAGCCGCGCGTTATCACGGGGGTGTAGGCCAACACTCGGCTCGTCCAGCACGTACAACACCCCGACCAGGCTTGACCCCACCTGGGTAGCCAGGCGAATCCGCTGGGCCTCGCCGCCGGACAAGGTTCCCGTCGCCCGGTCCAGGGTCAGGTAATCCAGCCCCACGTTGACCAGGAAGGACAGCCGTTCTTTTATCTCCTTCACCACCTGGCGGGCGATGAATTCCTCCCGCTCGGAAAGCTGTAGCTCCGCAAAAAACTGCTGAATACCGGCCACCGGCCAGGAGCACACCTCGGCGATCGACCTGCCTCCTACCAGGATCCACCTTACCTCTTCCCGCAGCCTGGTTCCCTGGCACTTGGGGCAAGGACTCACCGTCATGTATCTTTCTATTTCCTCCCGGATGGAGTCCGAATTGGTTTCCTGGTAACGGCGGCGGAGGTTGTTGATGACTCCCTCGAAACTGGAGCGAAAAACGCCCGTCTCCCCGTAGCTGTTGGTGTACCGGATAGGTATACGCTCTCCACCGTTGCCGTACAGCACGAAGTTGAGCTGATCTCGGGAATACTCTTTCAAGGGACGATTTACCGGCAGGCCATGCTTCTCGGCTGCCGTCATCATGACCAGGTTGTAATAGGTCGACAGGTTGTTCGACCAGGGCTTGACCGCCCCCTCACCCAGTTTTTTTTCCATATCCAGAACCAAAGCCGGGTCAATCTCCTGCCTTACTCCCAGCCCGTCGCAATCCGGGCAGGCGCCATAGGGACTGTTGAAGGAAAACATGCGGGGGCTCATCTCGGGCAGGCTGAACCCGCAACCGGGACAGGCAAATTCCCGGCTAAACAGCAGTTCCTGCTCCCCTTCCTCCTTCAGCACCTGAATGACAGCAATTCCCTCGGCCAGCTCGAAAGCCAGTTCAACGGCCTCGGCCAGTCGGGCGCGGATGTTATCCTTGGTAACCAGCCGGTCAACCACGACCCGGATATCGTGTTTCTTGTTCTTGTCCAGATTGATCTCCTCATCCGCAGTATACTCCAGTCCATCAATCATCACCCTGACGAACCCTTCCTTGAACAGGTCGGCCAGGAGTTTCTGGTGCTCACCCTTTTTTCCCCTGACGATCGGGGCCAAAACCTTGATACGGGTCCGCTCCGGCAGGGCGAGCACACTATCCACGATCTGGTCTACGGTCTGTCGCTGAATGGGACGCCGGCAATGCGGGCAGTGCGGCCTGCCGATGCGCGCGTACAACAGCCTGAGATAGTCGTAAATCTCGGTGGCCGTACCCACCGTGGACCGGGGGTTGTTGGAGGCTGCCTTTTGATCAATGGAAATAGAAGGCGAGAGGCCTTCGATATAGTCCACGTCAGGCTTATCCATCTGCCCCAGGAACTGGCGGGCGTAAGTGGATAACGACTCCACGTACCGCCGCTGGCCCTCGGCAAAAATAGTATCAAAGGCCAGAGACGACTTCCCCGACCCCGACACCCCGGTGAATACCACCAGTTTGTTTCGGGGTATGGCGACATCTATGTTTTTCAGGTTGTGCTCCCTGGCACCTTTCACCAGAATATAGTCTTTCACAGTACCCATCCCTTGAAGAATTTCCTTCTCCGCGCTATCTATTATACCTTCCTTGCTAAGACTTGAAAAACAAAACCCGGCGTCCATTTCATGGAATACCGGAGGCATTAGGCAGTACTTGTCTCCCCTTCTCAGCCAAAGTCGCCCTTGGAAAGCGACTTAGGCTTGTGTATTTTAGGTTTAATGTTATCGGCGTCTATTACGCGAAGAAGCCTGGCCTTTCTTGATGAGGTCGCGCAGGTAGGCGGCGCGTTCGAAATCAAGCATCTCCGCCGCGTGACGCATCTCAAGTTCCAGGTTGCTCAAGAGCTGCTGCTTTTCCTTCCGGGAAAGCCCCTCGAAGATCGAGGTGTTATAACCAGCGGCTTCCTCGGCAATAGTCGCCTCGATGCGGGGGCGAACCTCCTTTTGCACGGTTCGGGGAGTAATACCGTGTTTCCGGTTGTACTCCATCTGGATGGTGCGGCGGCGGTTGGTCTCGTCGATGGCCAGTCGCATGGAGGGGGTTATCTTGTCCGCATACATGATGACCCGGCCTTCGATGTTCCGCGCCGCCCGCCCGATGGTCTGTACCAGAGACCGTTCGGAGCGCAGAAACCCTTCCTTGTCCGCGTCCAGGATCGCCACCAGCGCCACCTCGGGGAGATCCAGGCCTTCGCGTAACAGGTTTATCCCCACCAGCACATCGAAGGCTCCCAGGCGCAGGTCGCGCAGTATCTCCATCCGTTCCAGGGCGTCAATCTCCGCATGCATGTACCTCACTCTGATGCCCGCGTCGCTCAGGTAATCGGTAAGATCCTCGGCCATGCGTTTGGTCAGAGTGGTTACCAACACCCTGAAACCCTTGTCCACCTTGCGGCGAATTTCCTCCATCAGGTCATCTATCTGGTTCTGGGTCGGCCTTACCTCGACCTCGGGGTCGATCAGCCCGGTGGGACGAATAAGCTGTTCCACCACCTGGCTGCTGTGTTCAAGCTCGTAAGCCCCTGGGGTAGCACTCACGTAGATAACCTGACCGGTTTTCTGTTCAAATTCCTCGAATCGGAGCGGGCGGTTATCCAACGCCGACGGCAGGCGAAAACCAAAGTCGATCAGGGTCTGCTTACGGGAGCGGTCGCCTTCGTACATCCCGCGTAACTGGGGAATACCCATGTGCGATTCGTCCAGGAACACGATGAAATCGCGGGGGAAGAAGTCGATGAGAGTATACGGCGGTTCCCCGGGCCGTCTCCCGGTAATGTAGCGCGAATAGTTCTCTATTCCCTTGCAATACCCGATTTCCCTGATCATTTCCAGATCGTGGCGGGTACGGTGTTCCAGGCGCTGGGCCTCGAGCAGCTTCCCAGCCGCCTTGAGCCGTTGCAGGCACTCCGCCAGTTCCTTTTCGATCTCCCCAGCTGCCTGCAGCATCCGTTCGCGGGTGGTAATATAGTGCGAAGCAGGGAAAATGAACACGTGGGTCCGGCGGCCCAGAATTTCGCCGGTCAGGGGGTTAAACTCCAGTATCCGCTCGATCTCGTCACCGAAGAACTCGACGCGGATGGCATTTTCACCTGCAGAAACTGGTATCACTTCCACTACATCCCCGCGCACCCTGAACTTTCCCCGCGTGAAATCGATTTCGTTACGCTCGTACAGGATCTCCACCAGGCGGCGTAACAGCTCGTCCCGGCCAATTTCCATGCCCGGTCGCAAGGACAGGGCCATGTCATAGTAGTCCTCAGGTGAACCCAGGCCGTAGATGCAGGAAACACTGGCTACGATTATAACGTCCCTGCGCTCCAGCAGGGCGGCCGTGGCCGAGTGGCGGAGCTTGTCTATCTCATCGTTAATGGAAGAGTCCTTTTCGATGTAGGTGTCGGTTTGCGGAACATATGCCTCCGGTTGATAATAGTCGTAATAGCTGATGAAATACTCCACCGCGTTCTCGGGAAAAAACTCCCGAAACTCCGCGTAAAGCTGGCCGGCCAGCGTTTTGTTGGGGGCAATCACCAGCGCCGGTCGTTGCACCGCGTTGATGACCTGGGCCATAGTAAAAGTCTTGCCGGAACCGGTCACCCCCAGCAAGGTCTGGTGCCGGAATCCTCGCTCCAAGCCCTCGACCAACTTTCTTATAGCCTCGGGCTGATCCCCGGTAGGTTTGTACCCCGCTTGCAACTTAAATTTCAATTTTACCCCTCCATGGGGTCAGGCACTTATTGAAATTTAGAACAGCGAAATTTCAATAAGTGCCTGACCCCTATTGATTATTTGCGTAGTATCTCCTCGAGTACCCGGGCACGAATACGGTCGACCTCGCTGAAGTCCATGGCACGGGTGTAGAGTTTCTGCAGTCGCTTGCGGTGCGACTCGGCATCCCGCAGGGTTTCTACCGCATCCAGCAGCAGGGACTCAAGGGTACGCCGGGTATCGTTGATCTCCGGAGCGTTGTCATCACCGGGCTTCAGGTCTACACACTCCCCGGTATCAATGATTGTATCATACGGCCCGGCACTGACGTTAATTCCTTCCCCGTCAATAAGGGCTACCTGTAAGTTAGTGATTATGACCATGTCCAGGCTATCCGGGTTTAAACCGTTGTGATAGTATTCCACCAGGTACCCGCGTTGGGCGGCCCGCGTCCCGATAGCCGCCAGTACCGTCGATTTCCCGCTGCCCGGGGGCCCCTTCAGGATATACCTCTTACGGCAGTGCTCGCTGAGTTCGTCAATAAAGCTTACCAGTCCCTGGGAGCTGCCCGTCGAGCCGAAGAAATGCCGTTCACCCGGTTGGCCGTCCAGTATCTCTTTGGCCAGCTTCTGCACCAGCGCATCAAGCCGCTCCAGGTCCAGGTCCGGTAGCCAGTTGCCCTTCAACTTCTCCTTGGCCAGCTCGGCCTCCCGGAGCAAGCTGTACGCCCGCCCGGTTTCCTTTTCCATCTCGTTTACTAGCTGCTGGATTTCTTCCTGGTTCGTGACAATCTTCTCCCTGTCCCAGTGCTCCCCCAGGTTGATGATATCCCCGGTCACCCCCGGGTACCTGGGCTCGACCGGACAAGGCAGGCTCCCGTTAACAATGCCTGTTGCCAGTTGCGGAAACACCACACCCTCCAGCGACGAGGCATTCAAAGGGCACACGTAGAACTCGACATCAAATCCCCTTTCACAAAGCGCCAGGCCGGCTTGCCTGATAAAGGTCGAACGCCCCGAACCGGGTGCCCCCTTGAGAATATATACCCTGGCCAGGCTATCAATTATCGCCGGCAGGAACGACTGGTATCCTGCGGAGGTATTGCCGCTGGCCAATACATACCGTATCTTACCCCGTTTATTCACCTTCCCCCTCCTCCCAATGCTGCACTAATATATGCTATTCGAAATGGGAGTGAAAGGTGAATATTCGCTGTACAAAAGGCTCTACTCATATGGCAGCCTCTGGTTGAAGGGCTGCAATACTCGGTGCCATTTGCTAGACCCTGGGTCTCCTGAACAGAGAAACCACCCGCGCCAGCCTACTATCACCGGCGAAGCTCAGGTACCGGTCGGCGCTGCTTTCGGGTACCAGGATTATTCCCAGGACTTCACGGGGACGCTTCTGAACCGAAAAGTACCTGGTTTGCTGTCCACGCCGCACCTCCAGATTCAGGCGGCCCCAGGTAAACTGCAGGATATGCTGCAATTCCCGGCGGTTACTGACCACCACTCCGTTTACCGAAACCACCACATCCCCGCTGGCCAAGCCCGCAACCGCCGCCAGTGACCCGGGCAGCACGTCCAGTATCATCACCCCGGTCTCAGGCATAACGAATATGGGTTCCCCCAACGATTCCGTTTTCAATCCAATCCAGAGCACCAATTCGTGCCCCAGGGGGGCAAAGACGGCCGGCAGGATGCTCAGGGCAGGGTAGTGCGATGCCAGCACGGCCAGAAACAGCAGTACCAGGCTGAAAACGAACAGGTTACGGGCCGAGTACCTGGCCTTCACTCGCGGCGCAGCCGTGGTGGCCACCTCTCCGTACCCGAGAATGGCCAGCACCGGTAGCAGCGCGTACCCTGCTTCCGGCGCCATCTCCGTGTAGGTCTTCATAAGCGGCCACCAGTGCGGGGTGGAAAAGGTGATTCCCGAGGATTCGACTCCGGCGGCACTCATCACAGCTACCAGGGGGATTGGCCAGAATTTCTGCAGGTTAAAACCGCCGACCACGGGGCCGTCGTTTCTTCTGACATAAACCGGTATCGGGTCCAGGTGGCCACTGACTAGGATAAGGACACTTTCCACCATGTGCAGGACCGCGACTAGTCCCAGCAGCTGGGGAACCGCAATGTGTGGTACGCCAAAGAGGATGTTAGAGAGGCACAGCAGCCCCCCGGCATAGGCGAAACACAGGAACCGGGGGTGAAACAACATCAGCAGGATGGCCACGATGAAGAGGTAGACAATACCCATTCCCGAAAGGTCGATGCCAAAAAGGAGCAGCAGGAGACTTCCCAGGATTCCCCCGGCAATGCCGAACAGAGTTGAGGTTACGGTGGAGCGAAGGTAGATATTCTTCTCGATGTAGAAGAGGCCCTCTGACATCCGCTGCAGCCGCTTATACTGCCAGCCGACTACCAACACCATCACCACGAAGAGAGTTAGCAGCGTTTGAAGAAGCACCTTGTCTACCACCGGCAGGAATAGCTGCGCTGCCAAGAATTTCACCTCTACCAGAAGACAGCTACAGAGCCGGCCGCCCAAAACGGGGCCAGCTCCTACTTGCTGGATATCCTCTGTTCCAGGAGTTCCCGCGCTCTTTCGAACTGCGGGTCCGTCTTACCACCGTTGGAGTTGGGCACGGTGTAATCCGGTACAATGCCAATCTGGTTAATATCGGTACCGTCGGGGGTAAAGTACTTGTCGGTAGTCAGTTTGAGCGCGTCGCCCCCCACCAGCGGGTAAACGGTCTGTACCAGCCCCTTGCCAAAGGTCTTTTGCCCGACCAGGGGAGCTACATGATGGTCCTGCAACGCTCCCGCCAGTATTTCCGAAGAACTGGCACTGCCCTGGTTAACGAGAACCACCATCGGTAAATCAAGGGCAGGCGGGCTGGCCTGATGAACCACCTCATCACCTTTATGATCGGCTACCTTCACAATGGTGCCCTTATCCAGAAAGATATCCGCGATCTTCAGAGCAGCATCAAAGTCTCCGCCCGGGTTATCGCGCAAATCCAGGATTAGTCCCCGGGCTCCCTTGTCGAGGAATCCCTTCAAAGTCTTTTCCACTTCCCGCGGGGAAGTAGCACTGAACTGCAGCAGGTGCAGGTAGCCAATACGGGGCTTGCCTTCCAGCATCCGGGACTCCACCGACGGCACGTTGATAACTTCGCGGGTGAGCCTGAAATTATACTCGCGCTTATCGCCCTCGCGGTAGATACCAATATCCACCTGAGTTCCGGGCTCACCCCGCATGAGCTCGACAGCTTCATCCAGACTCATACCCCGGGTCGGTTCACCGTTTATCCGAAGAATGATGTCCCGGGACTTTATGCCGGCCCGTTCCGCCGGGGTTCCCTTCATCGGGGCCACCACCCGGAAACGGTTTTCCTCGTCAGCCCCCACCACCACGCCTATCCCGCCAAAGCTAGCCTGAATCCTGATAGTAAGGTCTTCAAATTCCTGGCGGTTCAGGTAGGTGGAGTAGGGATCCTCCAGGGAGTTCACCATACCGCGCATCGCCCCCTGAATGAGGGTGGAGGTGTCAACCGGGTTAAGCGCCTGGGTTTTAAGGAGCAGTGTCAAGTTTACCAGGCTGCCCAGCGTGCTTTTGTGGGCTACAAAAAGATAACCCGCAGATAGGGTTAACAATAATCCTATGGCGGCAAAGAATATGACTGCTCCCTTTAAAATACCCGATTTTTTCAATACCCAACACCCACCGTTTCCATTCATAAGTTTATTATGAAGTTACAACTAATATGTTACCTCAAGCCCCTGCATTTCACAAACGACAAAAAAATCGCCCTGCGGACGATTAGCCATTAGGCCACTTGTACCATGTTAGTACCAACCTGTGGCGGATTATATCCATTCCCTGGGATTAACGGGGGTTCCGTTTTTGCGCACCTCGAAATGCAGGTGGTTACCCGTACTCCACCCGGTTGACCCCACGGCACCCAGTGTGTCACCCTTGTCCACCCTCGTCCCCGGCGATACTGCAATCGAGGACAGGTGTGCATATAGCGTGGAAATTCCACCTCCGTGGTCGACAATAACCGTGTTACCGTATCCGCCCATCCGGCCAGTATCGAGCACCGTCCCCCCATCTGCTGCCACTACCCTGGCCCCCCGGGGAGCAGCGATGTCCGTACCGGTGTGCATTCTTCTCGTCTGCAGGATTGGATGATAACGCATCCCGAAGTCGGAGGTTATGCGAGTGTACCCGGGGACCGGCCAGCAAAACACCCCGGTTCCCTGGTAAGCAGTACCCGACTTCTGCAAGGAACGGATAATCTGCTCCAACTTCCTGGAGGTAGCCTCCAACTCATCCAGTGCCTTTTCATACGCCTGCCTTTGGGCCTTGACGCTGTCCAGCACCTCCTGTTTCATATCCGCCTGCTCACCCAGGAACTCCTCCTGGGCCTGCCGGGCCTGGCGCATGTAGAGAAGCTCGGCCTTCTTGTTTTCCAGTTCCTCCTTGGTTTGGGCCAGCCTATTCCTTTCCTGCTCAATGGATTCAATCAACTGCATATCCTGCTGAAAGATCTCTTTAAGAAAATCATAGCGGCTGAGGAAGTCGGCTATATCTGTTGCACTGAACAGAACTTCCAGGTAGGAAACCTCACCGTTTTCATAAACGGCGACCAACCTTTCCGACAGGTAACCGGTCCTTTCGGTCAGGTTGGCTTCGGCTTCTTCTATATCGGCTTCCGTCATCTCTATATGACGTTCCACCGAGCCAACCCGGGCATCCAACCTCCGGATCTCGCTGCGAGTGGCTTCCATTCCTCTTTCGATTACCTCTATTTCCTTCATAATGCTCTTTTCCTGCTTGCGGGCCCGGTTGATCTGCTCCCGGCGCTGCTGTATCTCCCGGTTGATAGCACGCAGCTGGTCCTGCTTGTCCTCTAGTTCGCCGGCCTCAACCGGGGAAAAAACCGGGACCGCCAGGGCCACGGTCATTAGCATGACTAACAACCTCACCAGTCTCTTCATCAGTTCTCCTCCGCAACAGGTTTATACATCCAGGTAGCGATTGGCAGAAATGAAGGTCCCGGTTATCCCCAGGACGCCCCCAACTGCCAACAGCCCCCCCGCCAGTCGGGTCATGACGGCAGTATCAGTCACCAGCGGAATAAAGGCTATCGACACCGTCAGACTGTTTACCAGGTAATAGTATCCTGCCGCCAGCGCCAGCACCGCCAGCAACGAACCCGTTAAACCAAGCAGTAGCCCCTCGATAAAAAGTGGCCAGCGGATAAACCAGTTGGTAGCCCCCACTAGCTTCATCAGGTAAATCTCCTTGCGCCGGGAAAAAATAGTAAGCCGGATGGTAGTAGCAATAAGAAAGACTGCCGCACAGGCCAGCAGTACAATTACTACCACACTAAGGTTACGGACCCACCTGGTGGCGGCGAACAATTTTTCCACTACTCCCTGACCATAGCGGACCTTATATACCCCCGGTATCCTTGCCACCTTTCGAGCCAGTGACGGAACCTGGTGGGGATCGGTGGCCTTGATACGGTAGCTGTCAGGGAGCGGGTTCTTTCCTCCCAGGGTCTCGCGCAGGTTATATTTCCCCTGGCCAAACCGTTTTTCCAGGTCGCGCAGGGCCTTTTCCCGCGAAACGAAGGTAACCTCCTTCGTCCCCGCTATGTAGCCGATTTCCTTGCCGATTGCGGCCTGTTGCTGTTCGGGCAGGTCTTTTTCCAAGAAAGCCACAATCTCGACGTTAGATTCCAGGCTGGACATAACCGCCTGGGCGTTAACCACCACCAGAACCGCTATGCCCAGGATAAGAATGCACGCCGCCACCGTGGTCACCGTGGCCAAGCTGAGCAAGCGGTTGCGGAACAAGGACCTGGCGGCCTCACCACAATAGAACCTGATATTGGCCAGGGTCATGCTATGGACTCTCCTGGCATAGAATCAGCCACTAGCCTGCCTTCGTTCAGGACGATCACCCGCTTGCCCAGGCGCTTGACTATATCCTGGGCGTGGGTGGCCATGATAACGGTGGTTCCCTTCTTGTTGATCTCCGATAATAATTCCATGATGCCCCACGAGGTATCCGCATCCAGGTTGCCGGTGGGTTCATCGGCCAGAACAATCAGGGGCCGGTTGACAATAGCCCGGGCAATCCCCGCCCGTTGCTGCTGCCCGCCGGAAAGCTGGGAAGGGTAGCAATCGCGCTTGTCCTTCAGTCCTACCAGTCCCAGGGCTTCCTCCACGCGCTCCCTGATTTCCCGGCGGTTGGCTCCGACCACATGCATGGCAAAAGCCACGTTTTCAAAGACCGTCTTATTCTCCAGCAGTTTGGAGTCCTGAAACACCACCCCGATATTCCTGCGCAGCAGGGGGACTTCCCGGGTTTTCATGCGCACAATACTGCGGGAAGCTATGAAGATCTGCCCCCGGGTGGGGAGTTCCTCACGGTACAAAAGCTTCATGAGGGTGGACTTACCCGCCCCGCTCTGTCCCATCAGGAAAACAAACTCACCCCGGTCTATTTTAAGAGAGATATCGTTCAGAGCCTTAACCCCGTTAAGGTACGTCTTCGATACGTTGTACATCTGCACCAGCAACTCGTTTCCCTCCCCAATAACCTCATACCCTATATATAGCTGTACACAAATTTCACAATATTAAGTAAAAAACCACCTGTTTATAGGTGGTTCTACACTAGTAGGCAAAATCCTTCTATTTTCTTATCTTTTACCGGTAACCATCTCGTAAAGATATCGCTTTTTCGACCGCCTTTACCAGGTTGCCCGCGGTCAACCCGTAAAAGGCCAGCAACTCCTCCGGCGTACCCGATTGACCGAACCGGTCCTGAACTCCCACCCGGACGACCGGGACCGGGCACTGGGCCGCCACGGCTTCACACACCGCCCCTCCCAGGCCGCCGATGACGCTATGTTCCTCGGCCGTAACCAGAGCCCCCGTTTCGGCCGCCTTCCGGCAGATTAATTCCTCGTCCAGCGGCTTGATGCAGAACATATCCACCACTGAAACCCGAAGGCCCTTCTCCTCAAGCATGCGTGCAGCTTCCAGGGCCTGGTAGACCATGATGCCGCAGGCGATGATAGTCGCGTCGCCGCCTTCTCGCAATTCGACTCCCCGCCCCATGTGCAGCTCCTGTTCGGGCCGGTAGATGGTCGGAACGGCGGAACGTCCCAAACGCACGTAAGCCGGTCCTTCCTGGTGGTAAACGGCGGTTACCAGCTTCTCCGTGGCCACCGCGTCGGCGGGAACCAGCACCGTCATACCAGGCAAGACCCGCATCAAGGCAATGTCTTCCACCGACTGGTGGGAACCCCCGTCCTCTCCCACGGTTACTCCTGCATGAGAAGCACATACCTTAACGTTCAGACCGGCGTAGGCAATGGAGTTACGTACCTGTTCCCAGGCCCTGCCGGTAGCAAAAACTGCGAACGAACTGGCGAAAACCACCTTGCCGGCGGCAGCCAGGCCCGCAGCGGTCCCCATCATGTTTTGCTCGGCGATACCCATATTAAAAAAGCGCTCCGGAAAAGCAGCGGCAAAGTCCGCCGTCTTTGTAGACTTGGAGAGATCGGCATCCAGCACGACCACATTTTCATACATCTGCCCCAGCTTCACCAGGGACTTACCATACGCATCTCGTGTCGCTACCTTTTCCAACCCATATCCTCCTCCAATAAATTGGACACTGAACCAATCACCATAATACCTTCGGTTCCGCTTCGCTCCGGTAAACGATCCGCAGAAATTTGATTTAAAAAGAAGAAGTGTTTGCGCCACGAAATAGTGAGGAACCTTATTTTTCCCTCTATTATCCGGAACTTTCGGACCCGAAGTAAGGTAAGGTTACCGCCGCGGGTTGTCAGTGTCCGGTTACATCAATTCGGCCAGGGCCTGGGCGACCTGTTCCGGGTTAGGGGCCTTGCCGTGCCAATCCACCAGGTTTTCGATGAAGGAAATCCCCCGGCCCTTTATGGTGCGCGCCACTATGGCGGTGGGTCGACCCCGGGTCTCCCGGGCCAGGTTCAGAGCTCCCATGATCTGGCGGTAGTCGTGCCCGTCAATCTCTACCGCCTGCCAGCCGAAAGCCCCAAATTTGGCAGCTATCGGTAGCGGGGACATCACGTCTTCCACCCGGCCATCGATCTGCAGGCCATTGAAATCCACTATGGCTACCAAGTTGTCCAACCGGTAGTGAGCACCGGCCATGACCGCCTCCCAGACCATTCCTTCTTGGAGTTCGCCATCGCCCAGGAGAGCATAAACCCGGTAGTCCTTGCGGTCCAGCCGCCCCGCCAGGGCCATACCTATCGCCCAGGCTATGCCCTGTCCCAGGGAACCGGTAGAGGCCTCGACTCCCGGCACCTTCTTCATGTCCGGGTGCCCTTGCAAGGGGCTACCGAACTTCCGCAGCCCGGCCAGGTCTTCGCGGGGGAAGAACCCTTTTTCCGCCAGAACTGCGTACAGCAGCGGGGCCGCGTGCCCCTTGCTGAGAACGAACCGATCCCGGTCCGGCCAGCGCGGGTTGCGGGTATCTAGTTTCATTTCCCAGAAATACAGACAGGCTACGATATCGGCAGCTGAAAGGGAACCGCCGGTGTGACCCGACCCCGCCTGCCCCAGCATTTTAACGATGTCCTGCCTTAAAACACGGGCCTTGCCCTGCAATTCAGCTACAACCTGTTCATTTATCTCGTGCATTCCTGCCAGAACCTCCCAGCACTGATTAGATACTGAATAACCCTGACTAAATACATGTGTGTTGTTGCGGTCTTCATTACACTTACTGAGCTTGAAAGAAAAAGGAACCCCCAGATGCACCTCTACCTCCGAGCTAATCAAATCCCTTGGAAAGTTCAGTGATATTCACGTCTTTTCAGTGTTGTCTGTGTCTGATTAGTATTACACCTGCATATGAAGATAGGCTGCGATGAGAGGATCGATGTCTCCGTCCAGGACGGCGTTTACATTGCCAATCTCGAGCCCGGTGCGGTGGTCTTTAACCAGGGAGAATGGGTTCAAGACGTACGTTCTTATCTGGCTCCCCCAGGCAATCTCCTTATATTCTCCCTTCAACCTCTGGATATTATCCTCGTGTTCTTTTTGTTTCAGCTCGTAGAGCCGGGAACGGAGTATCTTCATGGCCGCCAGCTTGTTGGCGTGCTGGGACCTCTCGTTCTGGCACTGGACCACTATACCGGTAGGCAGGTGGGTTATTCTGACCGCAGAATCAGTCTTATTTACGTGCTGTCCTCCGGCCCCCCCCGACCGGAAGGTGTCGATGCGCAGGTCGTCCGGGTTGATGGTGACTTCCACCTCGTCGGTGATCTCCGGTAATACCGACACTGAACCGAAGGAAGTATGCCTTCTTCCCGAGGCGTCAAACGGTGAGACCCTGATAAGCCGGTGAACCCCTTCCTCGGCCTTCAACCGGCCGTAGGCATATTTGCCCTTGACCAGGAAGGTGACGCTCTTGATGCCTGCCTCCTCCCCGGCCTGGTGGTCCAGGATCTCCACCCCGTACCCATTGTCCTCCGCCCAGCGGGTGTACATGCGCAAGAGCATTTCCACCCAGTCCTGGGCGTCGGTACCCCCGGCACCGGCATGCAGGGATACTATAGCATTGCTATCGTCGTGCGGCCCGTTAAAAAGGACCATCAGCTCGTAATTGTTAAACTTCTTTTGCAGGGCGGCCAGGTCCCGGACCGCTTCGTTAAACAGCTCCTCCTCACCTTCCGCTTCCGCCAGTTCCAGCAGGCCGCATATGTCTTCGGCCTCCCGCCTCAGGGCTTCGTGGTTCTCAACCTTCTCCTTCAGGTCGCTTATCCTCTTCAGGACCTGCTGGGCTTCCTGGTTGTCATCCCAGAAACCGGCCTGGTAAGTTTTCTTCTCCAGTTCATCGATCTCCCGTCTGGTTCCCTCCAGGTCAAAGGGACTCACCTATTTCTGCGAGGCGGGTTATGATATGCCGCGCCAGCCCGCTAACATCTTCAATCATGGTTCTACCTCCTCCATCAGTGTATTAACAAGGGCGGCTCGAAGTAATCGTATTTCTGCTTGAGAATGACGATATCCACCCTGCGGTTCATCGAACGGTTGACCTCGGTATCATTGGGTACCAGGGAACGGTATTCCCCGTACCCCGTAGCTGACAACCGGGCTGCCGGTATACCCACTTCCTCGTTCAGCACGTGCACCACCTTCGTGGCACGCAACACAGATAGCTCCCAGTTGGAAGGAAACCTAGCCGTCCTAATGGGCAAGTTATCTGTGTGCCCCTCTACCCGGATATAGTTGGGTATGGTTTTCAGGCTTCCCCCCACCTTACGGATTATCTCCCTGGCGTGGGGAGTTAATTCATCCGAACCCTTCGGGAACAGCAGGGTATCCTTCAAGCTTATGACCAGGCCCCGCTCCTGGTTCATGATTATAACATTCCCGGCCAGCCCTTCTTCCTGCTTTATATATTCCGCCAACTGCTTCTCGATGGCCTCCAGGTTCCCTTGCAGGGAAGGATCTTCCCCGGGACCTTCGCGGGCGATCTGGCCACTGCGCCCTTCTACAACCGAAGGACCGGCCGTGTCCAAGATAGAAATGGACTTGCCAGACAGCACTACGCTGAGAGAGTTAGCCACGGCCTCGAACTTCTTGGCATCTACCTGGCTCATGGTGTACATAACTACGAAAAAGATCATCAATAAGGTAATAAGGTCGGAATAGGTAAGCAGCCACCGCTCCATGCTCGGCCCCTCTTCTGCAGCCTGCTGTTTTTTCTTGCTGCGCCTGGCCATCCTACATCTCCACTCCTGCCTGTTCCAAAGCCAGTAACGCCTGCTTATCGGCCGGGGAAAGGAAAGTCATGAGTTTCTCTCTGATAACCCTGGGGTTCTCTCCCGCCTGAACGGAAAGCACTCCCTCCAGGATGAGCTCCATGTGAATGACTTCCTTCTCGGTCTTAACCTTGATTTTGCCGGCAAAAGGTATCCAAAGAATGTTGGCCGAGAATATCCCGTAAAGAGTGGCAATAAAAGCCACCGCAATCGCACCTGCCAGTTTATTCGGATCGCTGACATTGCTCAAAACCTGCACCAGCCCCATAACCGTCCCAATGATGCCCATGGTCGGAGCAAAACCCCCGGCAGTATTAAAAATATCAATCCCAATCTTTTGCCGCTTTTCGAATGCCTCTATTTCCATCTCCAGCATGTTGCGCGTCAGATCAGGGTCAGTCCCATCGATTACCAGTTGCATACCGCGCCGCATGAACTCGCTGTCTATCTCGTCCAGCTGGGTTTCCAGGCTCAAAAGCCCTTCCCGCCGAGCCTTGTCTGCGATTTTTACCAATTGATCAATGGTTTCGCTGAACTGGATCTTCTTGTGAGTAAAGACCACCCGTAGGAAATAGGGGATGGTCTTCAACTCCTCCGGGCTAAAACTGACGGTGACCGCCCCGATAGTACCCCCAAAAACTATGAGGGCGGCGGTCTCCTTCAAGAGCATTCCTAACCGTCCTTCCTCCAGGATAAACCCCAGGACAAGACCAGCCAGGCCGATTATCAAACCGATTACAGACGTAAGATCCATCAGCTAGCTCCTCTCCCACAGCACTTCTTGTATTTTTTGCCGCTGCCACAAGGGCAGGGATCATTACGACCAATTTTTTTATCTGCCCGGACCGGCTTGCGCGCCACCTCGCCGTCCCGGTTCTCCACGGTAGCTCTTTCCCGGGGCTGACTAACCACCCTTACCCGGAAGATGTACCGGACAACATCCTCTTTAATTGAAGCAATCATATCCTGAAAGGCGTTATAGGCCTCGAACTTGTATTCCACCAGGGGGTCCCGCTGCCCGTAAGCCCTGAGGGAAATACCATGGCGAAGCTGGTCCATGGCATCAATGTGGTCCATCCACTTATCGTCTATAATGCGCAGCAACAGGGCTTTCTGCAGCTCGCCAACCGTTTCCGCCCCCATCTCCTCTACCCGCCGGTCATACAGTGAACGGGCCTTCTCCTTCAACAGCTCAGTAACCTCGTCACGGGTGAGACCCATCAGTTCCTGCCGACCGAAGTCGGGCTCGGGGATGAAGTTGCGCTCCACGTAATTGAGGAAACCTTCCAGGTCCCACTCGTCTGCATACTTCTGCTCACCGGCGAAGCGGTCGACAATACCTTGGGCCACATCATCTATCATGGCCAAAACGGTTTCGGAAAGATCTTCCCCATTCAACACCTTGTTTCTTTCCGCGTATATAACCTCGCGTTGCTGGTTGATAACGTCGTCATATTCCAGCACATGCTTGCGGATGTCGAAGTTGCGGTTCTCTACTTTTTTCTGGGCGTTCTCAATGGCCCGGGAGATAAGCTTGTGTTCGATGGGAACAGAATCATCCATTCCCAGCCGGTCCATCAGCCCTTCAATGTTTTCCGAGCCGAACAGCCGCATCAGGTCATCTTCCAGGGACACGTAAAACCTGGATTCCCCGGGGTCCCCCTGCCGACCGGAGCGGCCCCGCAGCTGGTTGTCGATCCGCCGCGCCTCGTGCCGCTCGGTTCCCAGGACATAGAGTCCACCCAGCTCGGCTACCCCCTCGCCCAGAACAATGTCCGTTCCCCGCCCGGCCATGTTGGTGGCAATGGTCACACTGCCCTTTTGCCCGGCCTGGGCGATGATCTGCGCCTCTTTTTCGTGATACTTCGCATTCAGCACCTGATGGGGCACCCCCCGCCGGGAAAGCATATTACTCAGTTTTTCCGACTTTTCAATAGAGATAGTACCCACCAGCACCGGCTGTCCTTTTCGATACCTTTCAACAATATCTTCTACTACTGCCTGGAATTTCCCTTCTTCCGTGCGGTAGATTATGTCCGGTTTGTCCTCCCGGATCATTGGCTTGTGTGTGGGTATAACCACTACATCCATTCCATAGATTTTGCGGAATTCGGTCTCTTCGGTAGCTGCGGTACCGGTCATCCCGGCCAGCTTCTTGTACATGCGAAAATAATTCTGAAAAGTAATGGTGGCCAGGGTTTGTGATTCCCGTTCGATCCTGACGCCTTCCTTGGCCTCGATGGCCTGATGCAGCCCATCACTATAGCGGCGACCAAACATCAAACGACCGGTAAACTCATCGACGATGATCACCTTGCCGTCCTTCACCACATAGTCCCGGTCCCGCTTCATCAGGCAGTAGGCCTTCAATCCCTGGTTGATATGGTGTGCCAGCTCCAGGTAGCGATCGTCGCCCAGGTTGTCGATGTTGAAATACTTCTCGGTCCGGGCCACCCCCTCATCGGTCAGGGTCACCAAGTGAGCTTTCTCATCGACCTTGTAGTCCGTCTCGGGCTTCAGCCGGGGAATAAACCTGGCAATCTGGTAGTAAAGGTCGGTTGGTTTGTCGGCCTCACCGGAAATGATCAAGGGCGTTCGCGCCTCATCGATGAGGATGGAATCCACTTCGTCGACGATGGCGTAGTAAAGTTCCCGCTGCACCTTGAGGTCCGGGGTCACCACCATGTTGTCGCGGAGGTAGTCGAAGCCGTACTCATTGTTAGTCCCGTAGGTTATATCCGCCCGGTAGGCCCGTTGCTTCTCCTCATGGTTCATCCCGTGGACCACCAATCCTACGGACATGCCCAGAAACTCGTAAATCGGCCCCATCCACGCAGCATCCCGGCTGGCCAGGTAGTCATTGACGGTGACGATATGGACACCCCGGCCGGTAAGGGCATTCAAGTAGGCAGGGAGGGTCGCCACCAGGGTTTTACCTTCCCCGGTCTTCATCTCGGCGATGCGCCCCTGGTGGAGAACTATGCCACCCAGGATCTGCACATCAAAATGACGCATGCCCAGGGTCCGGCGCGACACTTCCCGGACCACGGCGAAAGCTTCAGGTAATATATCGTCCAACTCCGCGCCGTTCTTTAATCTTTCCCGGAACTCATCCGTTTTGCCCGCCAAGGCGGTGTCGCTCAACTGCTGCATTTGCGGTTCCAGTTCATTTACCTGCTCCACGATGCGATAAAGCCGCTTAACTTCACGCTCGTTGTCATCTAGCAAATTCTTAATAAATCCTAGTACCATTTTCCTCTACCTTTCTTCACCTAAGGTGTGAGCTCTACACACCGGGGTATACTTAGGCTGCCAGACAATCTCCAAATAAAGGAGGAACCACACCAGGTTCCTCAATACAAGTAATATCCAACTAAAATATTATCATTTTCAAACCGTCTGTGCCACTACTCGAACTCAGGTTCTATCAACCCGTAGTTACCATCCTTTCTCCGGTAGACCACATTCACCTCGTTGCTATCCGCATTGAAGAAAACAAAGAAGCTGTGTCCCAGGAGGTTCATCTGCATAACCGCTTCCTCCACGTCCATCGGCTTGAGGGCAAACCGCTTGGTCCGCAAGACTTTGACCGGCTCCTCCTTTTCCTTCTCTTCTTTGAGCACCGTGGGGTCCACGGCACCTTTCTTCAGGCCTACCCCCCGATAGCGCCGGTAGATCTTGGTCTTGTACTTGTCAATCTGCTTTTCCAGCTTATCTATCACCAGGTCGATAGAACTGTACATATCATCGGTGGTCTCTTCTCCTCTCAGGATAATCCCGTTTAGCGGAATGGTCACTTCTACCCGGTGGCTCTCTCCCTCAACCGACAAGGTTACCTGGGCTTCTCTGGCATCATCGATGAAACGCTCCAGTTTGGAAAGCCTCTTTCCCACGTAGTCCCTCAAGGCGCCGGTAAGTTCGATGTTTTTTCCCCTTACCTCAATCCTCATACGACCACTCCTTTCCACTCTGCCATGAAAATGACTTTGGAACCGAAGATTACGCAGATTGCCGTAGATGCCCGCGGACTGAACAGCAGCTAACCATATCCTGAAACAGCTGCATTTTCATCCCTCGGCCCGTGCCGGCGCGCCAGCCTGAACATCTACTATATATATAATA
>JAAYAC010000167.1 GCA_012719535.1 Syntrophomonadaceae bacterium
CGAAGCCTTTGCCGCCCAGTTCCTGGGCGTAGGCCGGATGCTGAAGGAAAACTTCGGCATCGAACTGGATATGGACAAGGTTAACCACAACGGCTCCGGAATCGGCCTGGGCCACCCGGTGGGCTGCACCGCCCTGCGCATCATCGTCTCCCTGTACTATGAGCTGGAGCGGTTGAACCTGACGGTAGGTGGAGCAGCCCTCTGCGTCGGCGGCGGCCCCGCCATGTGCTCCCTCTGGACCAGAGATGTTTAGTCAGCCAGGCAGAAGACCCGCATTCTACTGAGTATGAGAAAGGGAGGTTTTAAACACAATGGCAGCAAACTATGCTTACAATACCCGGGACTTCAAGTTCATTCTCAAGGAATGGCTTCCTATGGAAGAAATATTTAGCTATGATAAGTACAAGGACTACTACAGCAAAGACGACCTGGACATGCTCATCGACCAGGTCCACAAGATGGTGGCGGAAGTCATCGCTCCCACCAATGACGATGGCGAAAAAACCCCGGTCTACTTTGAAAATGGCAAGGTGTACGTTCCCAAATCCTTCAAGGACCTGTACAAGTACGTCCAGGAAAACGGCTGGGGCACTAGCAATATAGATGAAGAGGCGGAAGGAACGCTGCCTTTTACACTGCTGAACGTCGTAAACGAGATGATAAACGCGGCCAATCCCGCCTTTAATCCCTATTTAGTGCTGACCACGGGGGCAGCAGGCTTAATTCAAACTTATGGGGATGAACACCACAAGAAGATGTTCCTTCCCAAGATGATGGACGGGACCTGGTCAGGAACCATGTGCCTGACCGAACCCACCGCCGGTTCCGACGTGGGCGACATCCTCTCTAAGGCCTATCCCACCGACGACCCGCGTATCTACAAGATCAAAGGCAGCAAGATCTTCATCACCGGGGGCGACGGCGACCATGTCGAGAACATCATTCACCTCTACCTGGCCCGCATCGAGGGGGCCAAGCCCGGGACCAAGGGTATTTCCTTGTTCATCGTTCCCAAGTACTGGGTAAATGAGGACGGCAGCCTGGAGCCCAACGACGTTGAGACCACCGGCGTCGAGCACAAGCTGGGGCTTAAAGGTTCCGCTACCGCGGCTCTTTCCTGCGGCGACAACAACGGCTGCCGCGGCTGGCTGCTCGGTTCCTACGACCCCGAAACCGGCGAAGGTCAGGGGATGGCCCAGATGTTCCAGATGATGAACGAAGAACGCCTCAACACCGGTATGTTTGCCCTGTCGGTGGCCGCCAATGCTTACTGGAATGCGGCGGCCTACTGCAAGGAGCGTATACAGGGACGCCTCATGACCAACCCCAAGGCAGGACGCACCCAGATCATCAACCACGAGGACGTTAAACGGATGCTCTTGCTCAACAAGGCTACTACCGAAGCCTGCCGGGCCATCATCCTGAAAGCCTGCTACTTTATTGATGTGGCCCATCACGACCCCGACCCGGAACGGAGAAAATGGGCAAGTGGCAAGGTTGAGTGCCTGACCCCGATAGCCAAGGCTTATCCCAGTGACGAGGCGTGGACGTTGATCGGCGAATCTATCCAGGCTTACGGCGGTTACGGCTACTGCGAGGAATACCCGGTGGCGCAGGCGGCGCGCGATTGCAAGATCTATTCCATCTGGGAAGGAACCAACTTCATCCAGTCCATGGACCTGGTAGGCCGCAAGTGGACCATGGCTAAGGGAGCCGTCTTCGCAGCATTCCTGAAGGACATCGAGGATTTTCTCAACGCTAACCGCGGCGCGGCGGCCGGGTTTGACAAGGAATTTGCCAATCTGGAGAAGGCCCTGGCCTCCTACCGGGAAATACAGAAGACAATCGCAGGGTATATGGCCGCTGGACAGGCAGGTCTGATACCCGCCTATTCCCGCCGCATCCTGACCGCGACCGGCCAGCTGTACGGCGGCTACTGCTTGCTGGAGCAGGCTCTGATAGCCAAGAAACGGGCCGACGAACTCGGAACCGACCACTATGACTACAACTTCTACAACGGCAAGGTCCTGTCCGCTCGGTACTACCTGCGCAATGTAGTACCCAATGTCTGGGCGATTCTCGAGCTGGTTCAGGACGGGGACACCTCGGTCATCGAGGCTCATCCCGACATCTTCCAGTACTAACAACCACCCCCCATCGGAAAAGGCCTACCCTGGAAGGGGCGGGCCTTTTGATTTTCGCACCACCTACGCGACCCGAAACTCCGCTAATAGGAGGATAGCTTCTCATAATAGGAGAGTGAAATTTATTTCGAATTTTGCGGTATTAAGGCCGGTGGTTCTCTCAATATGAGAAAGAAGTCGACCGAAACAGGAGTGGTCCTACCAGCAGTTATATGGCGAAAATCCCGGAATATAGCCACTTTGAAGCATCGAGTCGAAGGTTGGCACGTTCTTTGCACTTTTGCCTCTAAAGAAACCCATTGCTGCATTTTATGTCGCCGGAAGGGTGGTGAGAGCTTCCCGGATACTGTTTGAACCTGTCGAAAAATCTAAGGGGGTTTGAGAATGGATATCAAGAAAATCGGAGTCCTGGGAGCCGGCACGATGGGGCCACTGGCCCTGGCCGACCTGGTGGGCATAGACATTGTTTTCAGCGTCTGTGACTACTTCTGGCGTGAATTCGGAGATTCCAAGTACCGGCCGCCCCTCGCCTTCCGGCAAAAAATTCGGGCCGGGCACCTGGGTATCAAGACCGGCAAGGGATTCTATGACTACTCCGAAAAGTAGGACATAACATGAGGCGACCTGTTTCCCACCTTCGTCTTACACTACACTACCCAATTTCAACCATGTATGGTGCTTGCACAGCCAAGCCATCAAGTAAAATCATTCTCGCCATCCTGCATGGAAATCGTTTTCACTGTTGGCCTGTCGGCAGGCGCTTCAGCTTTGGTCTTTCTAATGTCACACTTATCGACACCCCTAATATTTGGTAGGGAGGGATCTGCTTGAACTACAGCGAGGAGTACCGGCGGAAGCTGGTTCCGGTTGATGAAGCATTGAAGGTGGTAAAGTCCGGGGACCTGGTGCATTACGGTGAATTTGTTATGAACTCCCGCTACCTGGATGAGGCCCTGGCCAGGCGGGTGGACGAACTGGAGAATGTCAAGATTAGAACCGTCACCTGTCCCTTTCCTCCCCAGACGGTTTTGGCCGATCCGGAAAGGAAACACTTCATTTTTAATGACTGGCACTTCAGTGGGGCCAGCCGCAAGCTGCACGACAAGAACCTGTGTAACTATATTCCCCTGACCTACCACGAGGGTCCCACGTTCTATGAGCGCGGC
>JAAYAC010000168.1 GCA_012719535.1 Syntrophomonadaceae bacterium
CTACTAAATCGACGCCGGAAAGGCCGCGTTCCTTAAGCCAGACAGAGAAATCAACTTTATTGTTTTAACTTTTATTATAATGTGAATAGTTGATTTAGCTGTACGTAGTATAAGGAGAGCAAAGATGATCATACTTCACCTGGGCATGGTAGATGGGGGTATCTACCTGTGGGGAGAAACACCGGGGGAGAGCAAGGATTCCTCCCGCCGTCGGGGACGTCCACCACGGGTAGTACGCCCGCGCCCTTCACCCTTCGATGCGTCACCGGAACATTTACATGAAGCTCTCAATGCGCTGGGACTTGACATTCTACCGGATAAAAGCAATGGCAAAAGCCTGGTGGCCTGGATGCCGTCGTTTCCAAAAGAGCCGGTGGCTTCAAGTCTCTTAATCGCCGAACCGCTTCCTACCGGCCAAAAAGTTGAAATACGGCCTTGGCTGGTATCAGGGCTAGAACTGGCACCGCTGACGGTGTTGAGTTTGCTTGTCACCTGTTCAGGGCAATCCAACCCGGCTCCCGGGGTGGTGGCGGGGTCCGACCTGGAATACTGGACTCAGGCTCTCAGAGTGGCAGCTTCCCTGGCGGCCCGCGGGCAGTTCCTGCCCGGAATCAGGCAAGAAGGCAACCGCTTTTTCGCGGTCTGGGACCCGGTTATTGTCGGCGAAGACATGGAAAACCTTACCGCTCTGGCCAGAGCTATGCCCGCGGCGGGCTGCTGCCTGACCGCGGATACCACACCGCCCCGTACCGGTACAGCCGCGCTCATTCATAGTTTTATCCGGGTTATGGTTGATACCCTGGCCCGGAGGGAAGCGGCCACCTTCTACCAACCGGTGAAGAAGACCGGCCAACGGAAAACAGCAAAGCATGATGAGACCAGTATTCATGACCGGTGGCTTCTAGCTCTGGGTTCTCCCACCGGTCTGCTGGAAGATCCGCCGGTGGAAGCAGCCCGCCTGGCCTCACAGGTAGAGGAGTGGCGGCGCAAGATACATACCCTTTCTTCGGCTCCGTTCCGCCTCTGTTTTCGTTTGGAGGAACCAGACGTCGGGGACAGTGCTGAGACATCCTCCCGAGGGAAGCGGAAAAGTAACCGGAGGGAAGAAGAGTGGAACGTTCATTACCTCCTGCAAGCCCGCGATGACCCCAGCCTGCTGGTGCCGGTTGTCCAGGTTTGGAAGAACGGTACGGGTAGGGCTAAACTGCCCCGCGCGGTAGAGAGTGCAGCCACCGCCGAGTTTTTACTTACTGCCCTGGGACAAGCCGCCTGCCTGTCCCCCCATATAGAAACCAGCCTCCGAACTCCGGCACCGACCGGGTTCACCCTGAACAGCAGCGAGGCTTATGAATTTCTAACCGCGCAGGCACCACTTCTACGCCAGGCCGGATTCGGGGTAATGCTTCCCTCCTGGTGGACGTATAAAGCAAGCGGCACTCGCCTCTCCGTACGGGGAAAAGTCACCAGCCCGGCTTTCTCCTCCAGTGCCCAACTGGACCTGGAGCAGGTGGTGTCTTTTGACTGGGAGGTGGCCCTGGGAGACGAGGTCATATCCCGGGAAGAACTGGAGGAACTGGCCCGGCTCAAGTCACCGCTGGTCAAGCTGCGCGGCCACTGGGTGGAAGCAGACCCGGTGAAGATAAAGGCGGCTCTCGATTTCTGGCGCAGAATTGGGGATAAACCCCTGACTGCCAGGGATGTGGTGCACCTGGCTCTGGGCGCAATCCAATCCCCCGCCGGACTTCCTCTCGCCAGCCTGGATGCCTCCGGCTGGATAGCCGGGGTACTGGCACAACTGGAAGGGGATACGCCCTGTATGGAAATTGATCCACCCCGGGATTTTCAAGGGCAGTTGCGCCCTTACCAGTTGCGGGGGTACGCCTGGCTCAACTTTCTCAGCCGTCTAGGTTTCGGCGCCTGCCTGGCCGATGATATGGGGCTGGGGAAAACGGTTCAGACCCTGGCTTTAATTCAGTATCGACATGAACAAGGTATTAGGGCTCCGGTGCTGCTGGTATGCCCCACCTCGGTTATCGCCAACTGGGAGAAGGAGGCCGCCCGTTTCACTCCCAACCTTCCCCTGCTGGTGCACCACGGGCCCGGCAGAAACAAGGGCCGTGACTTTACAAAGGCGGCCCGGCGCCATGCGATTGTCGTCACCAGTTACGCCCTGCTGGCCCGTGAGAGCGACCTGTTCCAGCAGGTGCACTGGGATGGGATTATCCTGGACGAGGCCCAAAACATCAAGAATTCCGAAACCCGGCAGGCGCGCTCCGCCCGAGCCTTACCCGCCAGATTCAGGATTGCTCTGACCGGGACGCCGGTGGAAAACAATGTGGGAGAACTCTGGTCCTTGATGGAGTTCCTGAATCCCGGCCTGCTGGGCAGCCGGGCCGGATTCAAGCGTTCGTTCCTGGTGCCGGTCCAGGTCAACCGGGACCCCCGGGCGACCCAGACCTTGAAGCGATTGACCAGTCCCTTTATCCTAAGGCGTTTAAAGACGGACCGAACCGTCATTGTCGACCTGCCTGAGAAAATGGAAATGAAGGTTTTCTGCCCGCTGACCCGGGAGCAGGCCTCGCTGTATACCGCTGTTGTCCAGGAGATTGAGGAGGCCCTGGACCGGGCGGAGGGAATTGAACGGAAAGGATTGATCCTGGCCGCCTTGTCCAGGCTTAAACAGGTTTGCAATCATCCGGCCCATTTCCTCAAGGATAACTCTGCCCTGCCCGGCCGTTCGGGCAAGCTGATTCGCCTGACCGAGATGGCGGAAGAAATACTGGCAGTCGGAGAAAAAGCCCTTATCTTTACCCAGTTTGCGGAAATGGGCGCACTGCTCCAAAAACACCTGATAGAAACCTTTGGCCGCCCGGTGCTTTTCCTCCACGGGGGGTTACTCAAAAAGGAGCGCGATCGCATGGTTGACCTATTCCAGAGCCAGCAGGCCCCCCCGTTCTTCATTCTCACCGTAAAAGCGGGGGGAACGGGGCTAAACCTGACCGGGGCCAATCATGTTTTTCACTTCGACCGCTGGTGGAACCCGGCGGTGGAGAACCAGGCCACCGACCGGGCTTTCCGCATCGGCCAGAACAAAAACGTACAGGTCTACAAATTCATCTGCCAGGGAACCATCGAGGAAAAAATCGATGCGCTCATTGAGCGCAAGCTGGAACTGGCCGAACAGCTGGTGGGGAGCGGGGAAGCCTGGTTGACAAAGCTTTCCACCCGCGATTTGAAGGAATTGATGACTCTAAGACAGGATGCTGTTGGTGATTGGTAGAAAAGGCGCCGGTGTTTCGGATGTTGCCTTGCTTATGTGAAGGAGGAATCAAGACCAGGTGACAAGAGGGAACGGTTATCGCGACTATTACCCGCCGTCGAAGCCCCGTGACGTCCGGGGCGGCATCAAGTCTGTTTCGCAACGGGGCTCCTTCGGTAAGAACTGGTGGAGCAAGCGGTGGATTGCCGTTCTGGAGAGCTTCAGCCTGGGAACCCGCCTGAGTCGCGGCCGCAACTACGCCCGGCAGGGCCAGGTTCTGTCCGTAGAGATTTACCCCGGACAGGTGACGGCTACGGTACAGGGATCGAGGGTCAAGCCGTACAAGGTCAAAATCAGTATAAAGGCTTTTTCGGAAGCCCAGTGGAAGAAGGTAGTGAAGTATATGGCCGCCCAGCCCATTTACGCCGCCCGTTTGCTGGCAGGAGAAATGCCCGGGGACATAGAAAATGTTTTTGATCAGGCAAAGCTTTCGCTTTTTCCCTCCCGGGTTCAAGACCTCAAGACTGATTGTTCTTGTCCGGACTGGTCCAACCCCTGCAAACACATCGCCGCCGTGTACTACCTCCTGGGAGAGGAGTTTGACCGTAACCCATTCCTTATTTTCAAGCTGCGCGGCATGGAACGCGACGAACTCATCTCTCTCCTGAGCGAGACCATGCCGGTCCCAAAAGATACCCCGTTATCAGGGCCAGAGCTTCATCCCGCAGCAGACACGATGCAGTTAACCCTGCCGACTGACGCCTCCACCTTCTGGCAAGGCGGAGAGCTTCCCAACATCTCCGACCCCGTGGAAAAAGGGTCCGCCTCACCCCTAACTCTGCTCCGGCAGGTGGGACCATTCCCTTTCTGGCAGGGGAAACAACCCTTGCTCACGGTGCTGGAACCAATTTATGAACGGGTAGCAGCCAGCAGCGAGGACCTGGTAGCTGCTACCTGCGGCCAGGATTGGAAGAACCAAGGGAAGCGTGGAGACTAGACCTTTGCGTCTTAAAGGGCGAGTAAGCAAATTCCCAGGTAATCCGCTATTACCGCACCTCCTGGTGGATATACTTGCGGAACAAGAATTATGATACAATCAACTGAACAACAGCTTATCTGGGAAGAATGGAAGTGAGTACTATCGAAGCTCGGGAATTCGCGATTAAGGAAGAAAAGAAGGCCGCGGCACTCGCCTTCAATTGTGGAGGCGGGCGACATATTCCTCATGCCACAGCTTGAGTGCACCTCGTAATACTTAGTTGAACTCATTGTACCAACAAAAGCATAATGGCGCCCAGGGAGTTGGGTGCTGTCCCCTGTGGTGTCAACACTTTCATCCGTCTCTTGGTAGAAGACTATAGTGGTATTACCAGGCCGAAGTAATGTACTCCTGCGTGAATTGAGCCGTTTGCGTTGTCTGTCCCCGTCAAAAACTTATAAGAGGTGTCATGGATTAGAAATGAATGGTATGATTAAGGTACGTATCGAAATCAATCCATAGGAGGCGATAAGACGTGGAACTTAAGGGATCCAAAACAGAAGCCAACCTTCTTGCCGCCTTTGCGGGTGAGTCCCAGGCCCGCAACAAGTATACGTATTTTGCCAGTCAGGCAAAAAAAGAAGGGTTAGAACAGGTCGCTGCCATCTTCCTGGAGACAGCGGACAATGAGAAAGAACACGCTAAACGCTTGTTGAAGTTCCTCGGCGGCATCGGCAGCACGGCCGAAAACCTGCTCGAAGCTGCGAAGGGAGAAAATTACGAACACACTACCATGTACAAAGAGTTTGAGAAGGTTGCCCGGGAAGAAGGCTTCGAGGAAATAGCCAACGTTTTTCGGGAAATTGGCGAGGTTGAAGAAGAACATGAAAAAAGGTACCTGGCCTTGCTGCAACGCTTGCAGGAGGGCACTCTATTTCGCCGGGAACAGCCTATCCGTTGGCGTTGCCGCAACTGCGGGTATGTACATGAAGGCACTGAACCCCCCGAGGTCTGCCCGGCCTGTGCCCATCCTCGCGGTTACTACGAACCGGCTTGCGACAACTATTGATGGCCATTCCTATTTAAACACCTTTTGCTTTCCTGGGCAGCCAGGGATAGAGCCATACATAGAGGGAGACCCTCGTTCTCCGGGGGTATCCCTCTTTTCTATACCTAATCAGGGCGGGATATCAGGTGACCTCAACCTCATCGTCAAGTCCCAGTTCGCGCAACGCAATGCGGGCTTCGTCGATCTTCTGGGTCGACAGGGCAGCTTCGGATTCAACCTCGAATTTGACGGTGATTTTCAATCCCGGGTCATGGGCAAACCTGGACAGTACCTTGGTATAGAAGTTCATCCACTTCTGGGACGGTAATTCCCCGCTCCACGAGAGCCTGCCCGGCCCGGTACCAACTGGCGGTTCGGGAGGCTGTGGTCCCGGGGCGACTTGCCCAGATCTGGCCACTACCACACGAGCCGTTCCCGAAACCCCCAGACTGCTCACCTTTATCACATAGTTCCCCTCCGCCTCGGCCGCCTCAAATACTCCGTTATTGTCAATAACACCACCTGTAGCCGTCCACATCAGGGGACCGATATCAATCCGGCGCCCGTGTTGATCTAGCCCTTCGGCGGTAAAGGTCTGTCTTTTGCCCGGTTCAACCTGGACGTTCTGGGGACTGATGACGATGGTTGTCAGCCGGGGCGGTTCCTTGTGTTTCTCCGCTTCCTTGGCCGTGATGATAAACATATCCTCCGCTATTTCCACCTCACCAGGCAAAAGAGACATCTCATAACAGAAGGGGTCATAGCTCCCGTCCGGCGCCTTCCCCACATAGGCCAGCAACTTTTCCGAAACCCCGCGGGCTATAGTGTCCTTGATAACCTCGGGATTAAGGACACGGGGAAACTGAGGGGAGGCAAAAAAGGCGTCCTTGACCGACCTGGTGCTCCATTCCGTAAAAGCGGGTGGCCAGTTACGAATCAGGAATCGGGGGCTGACTATATCGGTCAAATCCCCATCCTGGCGCAGGCGATTGAGGATAAGGCTTACCATGGAATCCGCCTGGCTGGAGTGAACCAACCCCAGGTCCACAATCCTGATGTCACCATCCTTACCCAGCAGGGCAATATTCTTATAGGTACGCCATACACACTCTTTTAAATCGCGCTGGGCCTTCTGCAGCTGTTCGGCCAGTTGTTTTCTCTGGCTCTGGTCAAGACGCAATTCGTCCTGCTCGCTCTTGATCTCCTCCCAGGCCAGCACCTTGCGCGCTTCTTCATTGAGCTGGGTTTCACCTTCGGGTATGGCCCAGATGAGGGCGCTCTTAAAGGTACGGGCCGAGGTTCCGTGTTCGCGAGCCATCAACCGGACAAAGTCGAGGGTTTGAGGTTCCTGGATGGAATAATCGGGAGACAAAACTACCAGGGTAAGCAAGGGCCGGTCCGCAACCTGACTACTCTTTTCCGGAAAATAGACGCGCTCAACCCCGCTGCCGCCGGCAAAAACACCCTGCACCTCATTACGCACCCGTTCCCTGATTTTCTCCGGCTTAATGACCGCCCGCCGGTCGGCCAGCAACTTGATGAGGTTGGGGGTAGTGCTGAAACGGTAGCGGTTGCGCTCAGAGGACAGGTAGTAGCAGGTAGTAGTAAGGGTCTCCAATACCGTTTCCACGTTGGCGAGGTCCAATCCCGGCTCACCCACCGCCAGGCGGACCTCCGGCAGGGTGGCTTCGGCCCGGGCCATCCCGCCGTTAGACTCAAAAAATATGGCCGTAGCGACTTTTCGGTGCAGCCGGGCCTTCTTGATGGTTTCCGGGGCTTCCTTGTCCAGGCGGAGGGCATGGGCGCCTCGCCTGCCGCAGATATCGGTAGTAACCGCTCCCTCCAGCCTGGACTCACCCAGCTGTTCAAACACCGCCGCCCGGAAATCAGAGTCGTCCAGGGGAGCAGTCCCCAGGCCGATCAAGAGGTCGCGGTGGGCACCTTTATACCCCTCCTGGTAGGCCCTGGATACCCACAGGGCCAGCAAGCGGAGTATCCCCCTGGTTTGCTGGAAGCGGGGTAGGACCTGCCACTTGCGTTCAAAAACCGACAAGACCGAAGGGTGGAACGGATAGGTAGCCTCCAAGGCCTCACGGGCGTGGTCGACCGGAAACCAGGCGGGCAACTGCTGGCGGTGGTCAATCATCCAATCCGCGTATTCGGCCACCGCCTGCAACCCGTCACGCGGTATGCCGTACCACTCGAAAAGGCGGCGCCGGATGATTTCAGCGGTTTCTGCCTCGGCGGACATAACCACCGGCTTGCCCACCCGGTCCAGCAGTTTCTTGTAGCGGTCGTAGTCCAATTGGTCTTCGGGAGTCATTTCCAATTCCGATGCCGGTATAGAGACGACCAGCACTGCATTACTGGCACCCCGGACGGTTTCCGACAGACTCTGGAGGAAGTCGTACAATTGCGTACCCAGGCCGCTCTTGCGGTTGCGGCTGACGTAGTTTAAGAGTTCATCCATCAGAATCAAGCAGGGCTTGCCATGCGGAAGCAGCTGCCGGATAACATCCCCGGCCGGAGCGATCCCCTGCCTGTCATGCTCGGCTACCAGGGCGAAGCCTTCTTCGCCAGCCAGCTGGAAAGCTATTTCTCCCCAGGGAGTCTTTCGCACCGGGGCTCCATCTACACCCCCGCGCCCGGTAACAGAATCAAACTCCGTTCCGACAAAAACCGCTGCCGCCGCCGGGGGAACGGTCTTTATCCCCGCTTTTTCCAGGAGCCTTGTTACCCCCGTCCAATGGCTGGCCTCAGGACCACCCCGGGCCAGGTGGTAGAGCATGGTCAGGGCATGGGTCTTGCCACCGCCAAACTGGGTGGTCATGTTAAACACCGCCGAGGTCTCGGTTTTTTCGCCGGACAGCCGCCGGATGACCTCGGCTCCCAGGGCCAGTAGGTTTTGGGTCAGGTAGGTACGCTCAAAGAAACGGGCCGGATTCTGGTAGTCAACCGGGGCTCGTCCATCCCGAACCTGGTCCAGGTGGACGGCAAACTCGGACGCATCCAGGGGCCGTCCTTCCCGCAGGTCCTCCCGCGGTGTAACCACCTTATACCAGGGTTTTGGTGCCATCATGCTCCCTCCAGTTGTTCTCAGGTTATGATAAACTTACCTTGCTAAAGGTTACAATCCCAATCCCTTCTTACGTGCTAGTAACCCGTCCACCCAGCGCTTCTCCTCGCTGGCGGAAGGGTAAAGAGCAGACAATGCCTGGGCCAGGCGCCAGAAGCGCTGGTCGTGGCCCACGCCTTCTTCCACCAAAAACCGCTTCAATGCTTCCCCCCGCCCGGCGGCAAAGAGGAGCATACACTGGTGGATGCGGTCCAGGGTCGTGGTTCCCGCCTTGAAGCTTGCTTTATCGGTTGCTTTTTCTTCCGCTTCGCCCAGCATGTCGAACAAGCTTTGTTGTTTGACTTTACTCTTCTTTTTTGGGGATGGCTGCTCTTTATCTTGGCCGAACAGAAACCGGGCTCGCTCGGAAACCGGCAGCAAGCAGGCCTTGTCTCCCCTAATTTCAACTAGTGAGGGAAGGTTCTCCATGTGCACCCCTAGCCCCTGGGCGATCTTGCGGGCCGCATCGTATTCGAGAACGTAGCCGCCTAGGGGCTTCGGCCTGCCGCCGGGTTCCCCTTGGTCCTCACTTTCTTCCTCGTCGCTAGTGACCTCTTTCGATAGGTTATTGCCATTAGCTCCGGTAGAAAGGGTCCAAAGCCACATGGCGGTCAGGCGGCTATCTTCTTCAAACCCGGACGCGTCAGCGCCCTCGAATATCATGGCCAGGGCCTCCCGGGCCACTGCCGCCCACACCTGCTCCAGGTATTCCTTCAATGTCACCTGTTCCCCGCTGGCTTTTTCCACGCCGGAGTAGCGGGAGAATATCTCCAGGGCCGGACCCAGGCAGGCAAAGATGGCATCTGCCCCTACCACCCCTTCCGCCGCCAGGCGAGGCATCCACTCGTGGATGCGTACCGGCAGCTCCTGCAACACATCCCGCCAGTCCCCGATATTGTCACTTCGCAGGGACCCATCGGGATTCTCGCGGGGGCGGCAGACCAGGTGGATAGAGGAAGCTAAGGCAGCAGAGTTACGCGCCCTCAGCCTGGTTCCCATCTCGGTGTCAATGGGCCAGGAACCGGTTATGGTCCAGCCGGCCTCAACCATGGCCTGCAGAAGGGCTTCCCATCCCCCGGTGGATTTATGAGCGAAGACTACCACCCCGACACCATCCGGAGCCAGAACCCGCCGCGCTTCAGCCAGGGCTTGCTTCATGGTAGTCTCAAAGTAGGCCTTGTCCTTACCCTTCACTTCATCCACTATGCACTCTTCCTCTTTAGGAGCAAGACTGCTCGCGAACCACTCGGGGTATAAGTCCCCGACCGTCCGCCTCAGCCAGACCATGAAGAAATCGGACAGGTCAGCATAGGGTACGGCGTCATAATAAGGTGGGTCCGTGAAGAATACGTTTACCAAATCATGGGAAAGTACGCTGTTTGTAGCGGATAAGCACTCGACACGACCAATAAGCCAATCATTCCCAAGTTGGCGGAAGGCTCTAAAGATGCCTTCGATAAAAACGGAGAAACCACCGCTTGATTCTCCTAATGGGTTGCTTTCCGCAAAATCCCAGGTTATTGGAAGTGCTTGTCGTGCAAAAAGTTGCCGTGGACATTCCGCAACAGGTTCCCATCTATTAAGCGAATTACCAAGGTCAGCCTGTTTGTCAACAGCCAAAGCCAAGCACGTCTGTGCCGCCCCGGCAAAACCGCACCCAAGTTCATCTGTAGTCTTTAGCCTTGAGTACTGAACCAGCCGTACCAATGTTGTCAAAGCCAGTGCCTGCCGCGGGGTAAAAAGGTCGCCCCATTGCTCCATTCCATAGAGTTGCACGCGGAAACCCAGTGTACCCTGTGGGGGTAACGGCTCGTCCGGCACCAGGCTCAAGGGGCCGGTATGGGCGGCCTTTCTCCGCTCC
>JAAYAC010000169.1 GCA_012719535.1 Syntrophomonadaceae bacterium
GGGTCTATTATTTTACGGTGGATAAAAAAACCAGAGAACAGGCCGCTAAGCAAAGGGTTTCCCCATTGCGCTATCTCCTTTGGCAAAAAGCCCATGAGCAGGGACTATCTCTGGATTGGCAGGAAATTACCCTGCGCAACCCCGTGGTTCGGCGAATAGCCCGCCAGACCGCAGCCAGGGTTGGCCTTCGCGGGCAGGCCACCGTACCGGTAAAGCAAGTCAACCAAGGTATCAGCCCTCCCGTTGGGAAGGAGAGACTGGTCCCTCCGGCCCCGGAACTCCCCGTTACACCGGCGGCCCCCCCAGGGGAACTGTCTGACCCACGCTCTGGTCCCCTGCAACCCGCACGGCAGTCTGCAGGAACAGAAGGCTTGGCTAGTAAAAAGGAACAGGGCGCCATAAGTACTGTCCCAGAAGAGGGCAACAGTTCAGCCTCATCTCCGTCCGCCGGTCAAAACCAGACTCCCAGGCCTTATGGCGAGAAGTCCGGTACCGGAGTGCAACCTGAAGGACCTCCACCTGCTGCACCAATAACGGATACGCCCAGCCGTGAACCACAGGCCATCCCTCCCGTTCCCCCGGGAAACGGTTCCCGTACTGGTGACAGGGGCGGAAGTTCCGGCTCCGGCAACAGTCCTCCCTCGGGAGATAGCGGGGGAAGTCCCGGCTCCGTAGGCGGCAACGGAGGCCCGGGAGGAGGAAGGTAAATGTTTTCAGCGTACCCCCAAAAACAAACCTCGTCTCCGAAGATAAATTACAGGACGCTCAATAAGGGAGCGGTAATCCGAGAAAGGAGATGAGTAGATATGATGAGACGTCTTGCGGTTATTGTCGTTACTTTGCTTTTGGTTGCGAGTGGACCAGCAGTTCTAGCCGGACCGGTCGGGGGAACCGGGGGCGGAGCCGCAGCAAGCACTTCCGCTGCTGATGCGGGGGCCTCGAGAGCAATTGAAGTAACCAGTCCGTCTACCGGTAACGCTGGGACTTCCCGGGTAGCTGAAGTAACCCGCCAGGCGACAAACAACGCCGGGGAATTACAGCAGTTGGCGATTAGCAATCAGATAAGGGAAAATGCGGGCGGGGAAGAAGTTGCACGGACGGTGGCTACCATCCGCGAGCGACTGCAAATTATGCAAGAGGACCGGAATGTGACACGGGAAGATTGGCAGCTACTTAAAGAGGACCTGAAACAGTTAAGGGAGCAGTACCGGAGCAGGATTGAAGCTCGTGAGGAAATCAAGAACACTTTCAAGGCCGCACTCCAATTGGCCCGAGAGCAGAATCGAATTCAGGAAGCTGAGCAACTGCTGCGGGATATGATTACAATGGACCCCTTTGACTCCTTTGGCTACCGCGAGTTGGGCCACCTGTTTAACAACCGTGGGGAGAATACTCCCAAGGTGTGGTGCGGAGGCAACCAACTTAAGCCGGATATCCCGCCTGTCATTAAACAGGGCCGTACCCTGATTCCGGTCCGGGCTGTTACCGAAGCCCTGGGAGCAACGGTGCAATGGTACCCGGCCGAGCAGACGGTTCTTATCAGCAAGGGTGAAACCGAAATCCGGCTGCAGGTGCGAAATCGGATTGCTCTGGTCAACGGGCACCGGGTTGAACTGGAGCAGCCGCCGGAGATAAGCACCGCCCGGGTAATGGTCCCCTTGCGGTTGATTGCAGAAGCTTTTAACGCTCAAGTGGGCTATTATCCCGAAGGGCAGATAATTACCGTAAATCCTTAAAGTACCGCAATCAGCGTACTCGGTCCTTGAAAGCTGCTTTCAAGGACCTTCTTTTGTTCAAGTTCAATGGTCTTAGCTCGACTTTGAGGCAAATAGTGTATTCCAAAATCCAGAGCATGTATTATAATATAAGGTGTAGTTATAAGGTTAGTATGGCTTAGTCTTGAACCTCCAGGGGTAAATGGTGAAAGGGAACAACAGCAGTATGGGAGGTAGGCAGGTTATAGTTTTGCCATTAATTCAACTTTTCTTACGGAGAGGTTGAATTTTTTGTTTTTTGAATAGCTTGCCTCCTAATTAAAAGGGAGGAACACTTTTTATGCCGATAACGGAAATGCTTGCCCGCAATGCCAGAATGTATCGTGATGAAATCAGTTTAGTAGAGCGTGATCCGGCGCAGGGGCTGCGGAGGGAGATAACCTGGTTGCAATTTGAAAGGTTGGCCAACCAGTTCGCCAATGCTTTACTGGCCCGCGGCGTCGGCAAAGGGGATAAGGTGGCTCTGCTCATGATGAACTGCCTGGAGTGGCTGCCGGTTTACTTCGGCATTCTGAAAACCGGAGCTCTGGCCGTTCCCCTCAACTTCCGTTATACGGCGGAAGAGATCAAGAACTGCCTGGAGACGGCTGAGGCCAAGGTCCTGGTTTACGGGCCCGAGTTTACGGAAAGGATTGACGAGATCAGGGAACAGCTTTCCCTGGAAAACCTCATTTTCGTTGGAGAAAACTGCCCTAAATACGTCGCGAGTTTTGGGGAAATGGTGAGGCAATATCCAGGAGATGAGCCCCGGGTGAACCTTGCGGATCATGATGAAGCCGCCCTTTACTTCACCTCAGGCACTACCGGGACACCCAAAGCCATTCTGCTTACCCACGCCAACCTTGTGTCGGCTTGCATTACCGAAAACCGCCATCACCTTCAGCACCACGGGGATAATTTTCTGTGTATTCCACCGCTGTACCATACTGGGGCAAAAATGCACTGGTTTGGCAGCCTGATCGTAGGTTCCCGGGCCGTTCTGCTCCGCGGCGTGGAGCCGCGCTGGATCCTGGAAGCAGTGTCGGAAGAAAGGGTAACCATCGTCTGGCTGCTTGTCCCCTGGGCGCAGGACATCCTTGATGCCATCGAAAGCGGGGGATTGAACCTGAAGGACTACCAGCTCGACCAGTGGCGATTGATGCACATTGGAGCCCAGCCCGTACCGCCCAGTCTAGTCCGCAGGTGGAGGAAGTACTTCCCGAATCAGATGTACGATACTAACTATGGCCTCAGCGAGTCAACCGGGCCGGGTTGTGTTCACCTGGGCCTCGAAAACATTCACAAGGTTGGGGCGATTGGAGTGCCGGGGTTTAACTGGGAGGTATTGATTGTAGACGATGATGGCAGGCCGGTTCCGCGCGGCAAGGTGGGTGAATTGATCGTTAGAGGACCGGGGGTCATGAAAGAGTATTACAAAAACCCGGAAGCTACTCGTAACGCGCTTAGGAACGGCTGGCTACATACCGGCGATATGGCGCGCCAGGATAAAGACGGCTTTATTTACCTGGTAGACCGGAAGAAAGACGTCGTCATATCAGGAGGGGAGAATGTCTACCCGGTGGAAATAGAAGAATTCCTCCGTTCCCATGATGACATTAAGGACGCCGCGGTTATTGGTATGCCTGACCGTCGCCTGGGCGAAATCCCCGTAGCTATTGTCGAAATCAAGCCGGGAAGAGAACTTACTGAAGCCATGGTCATGGAGTTTTGTGAAGCTCTACCCCGTTACAAAAGGCCGCGCAGCGTTTTCTTCGACAAGGTACCACGCAACCCGACCGGGAAAATTGAAAAACCCAAACTCCGGGAAAGGTACTGTGCCGGCAGTGTAGCTAAAGTGGTATAGCTTGACAACGTTACGGTAGTACTTCAGGCAGGGACGGATATAGCTGTCCCTGCCTTGATGTCTGTGGCCATAACCGCCATCAAGGCCTGTTGCCCTCTGGTTCTGACCATTTCTTTCAGCATATTTACCCCACTCCTATCTTACCTTTCTAAGGCCCGAGCCGGCTTTTACTGTCGCTACAGCGCAACAGCCGGCCGGTATCCAGACGATCGGTTCCGGAAGATATGATGGCCCGCAGGTTTTCCCTGTTGTCAACGAAACATATGACCAACCCCTATCCGGGTTTAATTATGGAGGGCCAAAAAGAAAACTCCCCGGATTTCAACGGAAAATCCGGGGAGTCTCTGTCTGCTTTGTTGTTTCATTTGTTTTTAAGCCAGTCCTCCACTTCCCGTACACTCTTGTTGCCGTACCAACCCACCGATTGCTTGATAAGATTCCCGTCTTTGTCCAGGAAAAAACTGGTGGGTATGGCCTGAACCCCATACTTTTCCCCCGCCTTATACTTTGGGTCCAGCAAGACCGTAGCAACAACCTGGTTGGTGGTCATAAACGACTTCAGTTCTTCGGGATCGTCAGAGGAGACTATTACCAGGCGGAAACCGTACTTGTCCCGCCAACCGTTAATTCGGGGCTGCAACTGCAACACCTCGTCCACACAAGCCGGTCAGCCGGTGCTGAAAAAAGTCAGCAGCACCTTTTCTCCCCGGTAGTCCTCGGGAAAGTTCACCATTTGGGCGGACTTCAACTCGCTGAGCTGTAAAGACTCCACCTGCCCGGTCGCCCGCCCCCCCGGGGCTGCGGGATCTTGGCTTTCCCGGGCCGGCCCCCGGCACCCGGCCAAGGCCATCGTTAAAATGATTACCATGAACACCACTGCCCACCGGGTGCCTCTCCCTTCAACCATGTCAACACCTCCTTCCGTATACTTCCCTCAACTGATTAGCCAAGCCGACTTTTACAAAGCAACCCCTTCCCCTACATATTGGTTCCTGGTTAGTTTGTCTCCCGGCCACCAACCACAGCGTCGGGAAAAACAGGCGCCCTGGTGAATGCTAGTGCCCCGGTAGGACAGGCATCACGGCACTCCAGGCAACGGATGCAATCCCCACCATTAGGCCTATCCGGTACGTCGATTGCCAGAGGACAAACCGCCCTACACCGGCCGCAGGACACACATCTGTCCGAGTTCACCTCAATCCGCCAGAGGCTTATCCGGTTAAACAGAGCATAGAAAGCTCCCAGCGGGCAGGTGGTCTGGCAAAAAGGTCGAAAGGTAAAAACCGAAGCCACCAGGAAAAAGACCATCACCGCCAATTTCCAGGAAAACAGCCCGCCCAGCACCGACCTCAGTTCAGGGCGTCCCAGCCCCAGGGGGACACCGGCCTCCAGAGTCCCGGCCGGGCATATGAACTTGCAGAAATAAGGACTGCTTACGCCTGTCTCACCTACCAGGAGCACAGGGAGCAACAGGGTCAGAGCCAGAATTATGAACTTGAACCTGGTAAGTAATCTCGGAATTACCAACTTCCTTGAGGAAAACCTCCCCAATATCTCCTGCACCAAACCGAAAGGACAGAACCACCCGCACACCAGCCTTCCGGTAGCTCCCCCCACCACGGTCAAAAGCCCGGCAATGTAAAAAGAAAACTGGTGTTTGTATGCAGCCAGCAAGGCCTGCATGGCACCAACCGGACAGGCGGCCCAGGCTCCCGGGCAAGAGTAACAATTCAAAAAGGGAACGCAGGCATACTTGGCCGGCCCCTGGTATATACCCAGTTGGGCAAAGCCCTTCAAGTAGAAATTGCTTACTACCGCTGATATTACCTGTACTGCGCGGCGCAGCGAAGACAACCGGACCACTCTCCCCAACATGCTGCCCACCAGAGCTTGGTATCAGGTTAACCAAGACCGATACACTCCAGGCAGATGCGAACAGCCTTTTGCATAACAAGCAGCGCTTCCCCCCGCATCAGGCCCAAACCAAACATCAGCAAACCGGTAAGGATGAGAACAAACGAAAGCCTGCGACTCATAACTATGCAAACCTCCGCCCCACAAAACTTAAGAAGACCCTTGCGGGTCCTCTGAACTCTCCTTTGGGCCTCATTATTGTACTGCATGCAGGTTACCTCAGCAAGTGGATATCATTTAGGTGCAGATCAACGGTACAATTACCTGAATCTCGTTGAACCATCGCGTTTGCCTTTACAAATGGAATAACCTCCATGTACGCGACTATTTGCCTGTACATAGAGGTTACCCGCTTCGGTGTAATATTGATGCGACCGGGGAATTACATATCAAGCGAAAAGTCCCGGATAAAGACCTGGGCCAGCTCTTCGTCCCAATTGGCCGCGGCCTTACCGGCCGCTATCGGTTTTAACCTCCCGAGGAAGAAACGAAGTATTTTAGGCTCGTCATCCCATGCCAGCCCGCCGATCATCTCACGGTGCTCGTAGAGCCAGGCTATGCGGTCGACCGCATACTCGATATGGGACATAGTGAAAGCCCGGCGCGGCACTGCCAGGCGCACAAGTTCGAGTTCGGAAACTAGTTCGGTACCATCTATATCACGGTCCATTGACACCGTGCCCCGCTCCATGCCGCGCACCCCGGAGCAGATAAAGATGGCCGCTGCCAGAGCTCCTGCCGGGTACTGCAGGTGGTCCAGATGCGGAAGGAAACGCATCGCGTCAATATGAGCACCGACGCCGCCGGCTGGTTTAACCACCGGAATGCCTTTTTCCGCTAACCTGGATACGAAGTATTCAATCAAATCCACTGCACACCCGGCGCAATACTCGTCCGTCATCTCCCGGATGCCAACCGCCATCGACTCAATTTCACGGGTCGACATACCGCCATAGGTTAGAAAACCTTCATAAACCGGTACCAGTGGTGCCATCAGGTCATGAATTTCCTTTTTATGGGTGGCGATCAAGCCCCCGCGGGATGTGGTGCTCTTGCGGCCGGACATGTAGATAATATCCGCCATCGAGACGATCTCTTTGATGATTTCAGCAATGGTACGTTGCTCATAGCCCGGTTCCCGGCGCTTGATCATATAAGCATTATCGGCAACCAGGCTCGTGTCCACGATGACGGGGATGTCATACTGATCCGCAATGGCACGTACTTCTTTCAGGTTCGCCATCGAGAACGGCTGGCCCCCCAGGAGGTTGGCCGTCGACTCCATCCGGATGAACGGTATCTTGTCCGCTCCATGCTTTGCAATGAGTTTCTTAAGTTTTTCAATATCTAGATTACCCTTAAACAGGCAACTGCTGTCCGTGTTGTAGGCTTCATCGGTACAGATTTCTTCAACTGTCCCGCCGGCCAGAGTGAAGTGCGCCTTGGTCGTAGTAAAATGTTGGTTCATGGGAATCACATCGCCGGGTTTAACCAAGCACTTGGCAATGATATGTTCGGCGGCGCGTCCCTGGTGGGCCGGCAATGTATAGTCACAGCCAAAGACATCACGTACGGCATCCGCCATCTTGTAGAAGCTTTCCGAACCGGCATAGGCATCATCCGATTCCATGGAAGCCGCCAGTTGAGCGTCACTCTGAGCATTGGTCCCCGAGTCCGTCAGCATATCGAGAAACATATCCCGGGTGCGCAGCAAAAACGTATTGAATCCCGCTTCCCGGATCGCCCCCAGCCTCTGCTCCACTGTTGGAAAAGGCAAACGTTGCACGGTCTTGACTTTGTGCATGTCCAGGGGCAAACTCCTACCATCAGACAACTTAATCATTCTTTTCCCTCCCGTTCTACCATTCTACATTTCTGCGGACTTTTCAAGCGTCCACATAGTAAACCGTCTGTCCGAATCTGACAGTATCCAGTTTACGCCGTCTTCTTTAGTATAGTATAAAGCTTGTATTATTACGTTGTAAATAAGTCACTTTGGGAGAAGCACATGTCCGAACAAACCTCCGAACTGCAGGGTATGGGAATGGAATCCCGCATTACTTGTTGCCATAAGTCACACCCTTCCCGGCTAAACATCTACCCCACCTGGAAACAACGGTGTATCTAAGGTAAACGAAGCTTCGACATATAGTTCTTGCATCTGTGGAATTGGCCATTCGGTCGGTTAAGTGCTTTATAGCAACCTGGAAGGCTGTCGCTGATATTCAAACACCTGCTTTCTTGGCCCCAAAAAAACCAACCCTTTGCAGGGCCGGCTTTCATCATATATCTGTATCTGAAGAAACGAGCGCAAGCGGGGAGTGTCGCCGCTTGTTATATATTACTTTTCCAATATCCGCTTCAGGAATGCCCGGGTTCGTTCGTTGCCGGGATTATTAAATATCACTTCGGGTACATCATCTTCTACAATTACACCACTATCCATAAACATCACTCGATTGGCCACCTCACGGGCGAAACCCATTTCATGGGTAACTACCAGCATAGTGAGCCCGCTCTGGGCCAGGTTTTTCATAACCTTGAGCACTTCGCCGACCAATTCCGGGTCCAGAGCGCTGGTCGGTTCATCGAACAGTAATGCTTCGGGTTCCATCGCAAGTGCTCGGGCGATGGCCACCCGCTGCTTTTGTCCACCGGATATCTGGTGGGGTTTGGCATTGATGAATTGTGACATGCCCACCAACTCCAGGTATTCCATGGCAGTTTTCTTCGCCGAGGCAACATCTTTTCTTAATACCTTGACCTGTCCCACCACACAATTGTCGAGCACCGTCAGGTTATTAAACAGATTGAATTGCTGAAAGACCATGCCCAATTTGGTTCTATAGACGGCATTAGTCATATTATGTTCCAGGATGTTTTGACCGTGGTACAATATTTCCCCGCTGGTTGGGTATTCGAGCAGATTGAGACAACGCAACAGGGTTGATTTGCCCGAACCACTGGCACCGATGATGCAGACCACTTCGCCCTTGCTGCCTGAGAAATTAATATCTCTTAAAACTTCGTTGGCACCAAAGGTTTTCCGTAAATGTCTGACTTCAATAATCTTGTCCATTTGTCTTACTCCCTACCCACAATCCTGATTTCTGCTTCAGGAACCGTCTGCGAACCATGGATGGTATAGACTGATGGGCCATCAAGCAGAACCTCAAAATATCTGAGAATCCGGGTAACGGTAAAAGTCATCACAAAATAGATAATACAGGTGATCAGAAAGACCTCAAAATACCTGAAGTTATTCCCCGCGGCAGATTTGGACATGAAGAAGAGTTCGGTGACCGATATGACGTTGAGCACGGAAGTATCTTTAATGTTAATAACGAACTCATTGCTGGTGGCGGGTAGAATATTGCGTATCGCCTGAGGCAGAACAATATGAGCCATAGTTTGGGAGTGAGTCATCCCGATGGAATGTGCCGCTTCAAACTGGCCTTTGTCGACCGAGAGAATACCACCCCGGACAATCTCGGACATATAGGCTCCAGTATTGATAGATACAATAAAAATCCCAGCGAAGAGCGGGGATAGATGAAGATTGAATATCATCGCCGCGCCATAGAAAATAACCATGGCTTGTACGATCATGGGAGTACCCCGGAATACTTCTATATAGCACAGCAACAGAAAATTGAGGATTTTATAGCCCAGTTTAGTCAGTACGCCGGTATTGTGTTCTACAGGAATAGTTCGGATTACCCCAATCACGACTCCAATGAAAAAACCGATAATAGTACCGGTAAGGGAAATGATAAGAGTATTTACAGCCCCTCTTAAAAAAAGGGGCCAGTATCGTTCGAATATGAAAATAACCCAGGGAAGAAAGGAATTATCCGCCGGCATGGTTGATTACACTCCTGTCAAGCTCCGTCGTTATTGTGCAACTGGTTGGTTCCTAATGGCGTTGTCCATCAAAGCCTTTCTCTCGTCCTCAGAAATTCCGGCCAAAATTTGGTTAATCTTAGCAAGGTCAGGGTTGCCTTTCTTGAGGCCCACGGCTACGGCCACATCGTCATCAGATGCCACAAAGCCCTTACCCTTGGCAAATTCGACCATAGCAAACTTGGGATTGGCTGCGGTGGCCGAAATCCCTTCTGGCCTTTCTGATACGTACCCATCAATAATACCAGATTCCAGGGCTACGCGCATGGCGGGAAAATCATCCATTGCGTTCTGTTTTTTCACCCCTTTAATCTGGTCTATGACCGAGTAGTGGAAGGTATTAAGCTGAGCGGTAACCTTGGCACCGGAGAAATCCTGAATACTGGTAGCCTTTTCATAAGGCGAACCCTTCCTGACAACCATTACCAGATCAGACTTATAGTAATTGTCGGTAAAATCGATGGTTTTTTTTCTGTCGGCGGTGGGAGACATACCGGCGATAATTGCGTCGATGTTACCGGATTGCAACGCAGGTGTTAGACCATCCCAGGCGGTTTTTACGATAACTAATTCCCTACCCAAACCTTGGGCAATAATTTTGGCGATCTCCACATCATATCCACCCGCAAATTCTTTACTGCCGGCGATTGGCACTGCCCCATTGCTGTCATCAGCTTGCGTCCAGTTGAACGGAGCATAGCCGCATTCCATGCCGACTTTGAACTCTTTTGGCTGGTTTGACTCCTGGGTTCCATTTGACTTGCCGCAACCTGCTACGGATACGAGCAAACCAAAAACCAGGATTGCGCATAAGGCCAGACTTAACATCCTCTTCATTAGCACTATCCCCTCCATTTTTGATTTTGTTCCTATATTCGCATCAAGGCCTCTCGAATTAGTTCGCTACTTGGTCGGTTTTCCCCTGCTTACCAGTAGACAAAATCCGACCATCTCTGACTTAATATACCGTTCACAGCCCGGGCAAAAAAATCTCATGAGCCCCGGTTCGAGAACTAACCGTAGTACAAACCGGGAAGCGAAACGCCAAATGGCTGTTTACCTAGACACCTTTAACACCACTTGGCCAGGCAGGATCTAAGAGCGCAGTTACAGTTTTAGACTTCGCCCGCACCGGGACTGACTGCCTCTGTACCATCCTCTTCCCACACGAAATCATTTGTTGCCCGCAGGCTCTGCAGTTGGGATACCAGCATGCCGCTTAGCATCAGGGCGCAGCCCAGGATTTGTTGCTCCCCCATTCTCTCTCCGAGCAGCAGAAAGCCTCCAATAGCGGCAAACACCGTTTCCATGCTCAGAATGATGGCGGCATGGGCAGGTGGAGCATGTTTCTGCCCCACCACCTGAAGGGTGTAGGCAATCCCCACCGAGCAGAACCCACCATATAGAATAGGTACAGCCGCCGCCAACAGGCTGTTAATTATTAGCGTCTCGGTGAACGCCGCCGTCAGGAGGCTGAACACCGAACAGGTGAGAAACTGAAAACAGGACAATATCAACGCGTCAACTCGGCGGCAAAAATGTCCGATGATGAGAATATGAAACGACCAAAAGAACGCCCCAATCAGTACCAGCAAGTCTCCGAACTGGAGCGACGCCGACTCCTTAATACAGAGAAAGTAAAGGCCTACGACGGCGAGAATACATCCCAGCCAGGTCTCCTTACCGACCGGTTGCCGCAGGAATATACCCATCACCGGTACCAGCACCAGGTACAAGCCGGTTACAAAGGCCGCCTTGCCGGCTGTGGTGTACATAAGACCGAGTTGCTGCAAAGAAACCGCGATGAAGAGCACTGTACCGGCCAGAAGGCTCGGTAGCGCCGCACTCATCAATCCCTTTCGCGATGCCTGGGAATCAACACGAAAATAAAACATCAGCGGAATCAATGAAAGACTGCCCAGCAGGAACCGCACACCGTTGAAGGTGAAAGGACCGACATGCTCCATCCCAACCCTTTGTGCTACAAAAGCGAATCCCCAGATGGCTGCGGCGAGTAAGAGTAAAAGATTGGATTTGAAAACACTCACAAGCTAACTCCCTTCATTACTCTTTAGTTGGGTAGTCCGTACCCGATTTCAGCGCCTGCATTTTTCCAGTTGTGGCATTAGAAATCCCCCTTAAAATCAATAGTATTATTTCGTCGAACTATTTACATGCAACTTATTATTTTGTCATTATACTTTCTATTTCCTGCCTTTTGGAGACTTGCTGTTAACGCCGAGTTAAGACGTCCAAAAGCTGACGGGAGTGCCTGACCCGAAATTGTATGGATAGAGTTGGTCTGAATATTTCTCTTTCAACTCCCCTTACAACCATAATGTATGGCCTTTGTTTTGTTCAAGGTGGATTTGAGTTAAAATGATGGAAAGGTTGTTCCCCGTTAGTCCCGTTTCGACAGGTTAAACAGGTGATAAATTAGTGGTGGACGCCACGGGCATGGCCCGGTCCTGGTTTCGACAGGTTAAAGAGGTGATAAAATGGCGATAAAAGTAATCACAGATACCTCCTGTGATTTACCCGAGCAGGAGCTGGACAAGTATGGTATTGAAATGATACCGCTTAAAGTTACTTTTGCCAACGGAGAAACCTTCTTGGACCGTTTTGAGCTGACCCCAGATGTTTTTGTGCAAAAGATGGCGGCAAGTAAAACCCTGCCCAAAACCTCGGCTCCTGACCCTGATACTTTCTTGCGTTATTTTAAGAAAGGGCTGGAGGAAAAAGGAACAGTTCTGTTCGTCAGCCTTTCTTCCGGTTTAAGCAGCACTCTGCAAACTGCGCTATTGGCATGCCGCATGCTCGGCAGTAACCGGGTGAAGGTATTTGACTCTCTGGGGGCTTCGCTTGGTGTAGGTATCATGGCTGTTCGAGCGGTACAAATGGCTACACGCGGAGCCAGCATCAATATGATTTTGGAGCAGTTGGCCCGGCTGCGCAGTACTCGGCAAGTGCTCTTTGTACTGGATACGCTGGAGAACGTAGTGAAGGGAGGCAGGTTGACCAAATTCGAAGGATTTGCCGGCAACCTTCTTAACATAAAACCCATTTTAACCGGAAATAGTCGCGGTATACCGGAAATCACAGAAAAAGTACGAGGGAGAAGGAAGGCGCTTAAGCGCCTGTTGGAGATGGTGGAGGAGCGTGGCGGGACAGCCCTAAAGAAAAAAATTGTAGGTATCAGCCATGTAAATTGCATTCAAGATGCCCTGCTTTTGCGTGACGAAATTGTGCGGCGCTTCAAACCTGAACAGGTTATGGTAGCAGATATGAGCGCCACCATCGGTACCTATGCCGGTGAAGGTGCGGTGATGATAAACTTTTAGGTAAATCATCCTAACACAATCTTTGTTTGCAGCAAAACAACCGTCCCCTGATTTCCCACTCTTGCCACAGCTAATATCCAGTGGCAACCTGAACCGTTTCGAAATGGAATAAGTTAGTATTTTAAGTCGCAAACTGTTAACTCAGATCGGGAATCACCCCGGTCTTTTTTGCCTGACGGATTCCTAACCGAATATTGTTAGCAAGCTGAGTTGGGGACCGATCTCTGACTCATGTAAGAAAAGTATGTAAGTGGCGTAGAGTATTGAGAAGCTGTAAAAAGGGGAGGGTGACGGCATGAAAAGGAGAAAGTGGTTCGGCCTGGTGGCTAGTTTATTACTGGTGCTTTTTGCGGCCACCGGCTGCGGCAGCAGCACACAGGTGCCCCCGGTGCAGACCGGGCCCAAAGCCGCACTGGCCGCAGAGTTTGCTCCTTACCGGGAGGTACCGGTCAAGGTGACACCAGTGGTTCCAGCCTATCAGGTCGCCAAAGACCTGAGTAATGTCACCAACCGCAGCCGGTTCGAGTTTTCGCCGAAAGCTGAGAAACTTCTGATTGAGAATGGTTTTACGGTAGTGCCGGGACAGAACGCCGAGTTCTTTATGGTTTATGAAAAGAACCGGTATGATAGCGTTCCCAACTTCGTGACCACTGATGCCATGCTGCACAACTATCACCTGTTCTTCAACCACCTGTTAAAAAGTGTAGAGACCAAATACCTAATTCCGGAATTAAAACGTCTCAACTCCAACATGCTGGCCGAGGCGGAAACACATTACCGGGCTTTAAAGGGAACCAGTTGGGAGAATGCGGCCCGGCGGAATGTAGCCTTTTTCGCGGTGGGCAGCCGCCTGCTGGACCCGCAGGCCAAAATCCCGTCCCTGGTAAGAAAAGAGGTTAACCGAGAACTGGCCCTCATCGCCGCTCACCGGGAGGTGGCAATTTCCCCGGTCATGGCCATCGGTCGTACTACTCCTGATGTGCTGGAGGACCTGAAAGAGGACTATACCCAGTATATCCCCCGCGGCCACTACACCGAAACCGAGGATTTAAAGAACTACTTCAAATCTATGATGTGGTATGGGCGTCTCACCTTCCGCCTCAAAGATGAGGATGAGACCAGGTCAGCGGTACTAATAAACCTGGCTCTCAACCAGGGAGATAACCTGCAAAGCTGGGAAAAGCTCTACCAGCCCACTGCTTTTTTCGTGGGCAAGAGCGATGATTTGGGGTATTTCCAGTACCAACCTCTATTGAAAAAGGTCTACGGGGATAAAGTAAGCCTGAGCCAGCTGGCCGGTGACTCCCGTAAATGGCAGGCTTTTCTGGACCGGGCGAGGAAGCTGAATCCGCCGGCCATCAACTCCATCCCCATCTTCGATGAGACCATTCAACCCGATCGGGAGCGGGAGATCAAGGGGTTCCGCTTCATGGGGCAGAGGTTTACCCTCGATGCCTCGGTGTTCCAACGCTTGATTTACCGGAAAGTGAGGGAAAACCCGCAAGGGGAACGGAGAATGCTGCCGAAGGGGCTGGACATCCCGGCGGCGATGGGCTCGGAAGAGGCCTACTCTCTGCTGAAGGAGATGAAAGAGACTAAATACCAAAACTATCCCGAAAATATGACCAAAATGAAGCAATACATCGCCGGGTTGGACAAGGCCACCTGGAGCCAGAGCCTGTACTGGAACTGGATGTACACCCTGCTGCCGCTTATACGGGAAAAGGCGGAAGGCTACCCCTCCTTTATGCGCAATCAGGCCTGGGTACGCAAGGACCTGAATACCTACCTGGGCAGCTGGACAGAACTGAAA
>JAAYAC010000170.1 GCA_012719535.1 Syntrophomonadaceae bacterium
ATTGAGCACGGAGTATGCCCGGGAGCATCCAGTATACTGAGGCCCAGCCCCGCCTCAATTTCCAGCGTGTCCCCTTCCCCGACGGCCAGGTCAACGTTTAGAGCAGCACCTGCTTCAGGCACGGCCGGTTCCTCCTCCAGGAACCCGGCTTGTACATACGCCCGGGAAACCTCCGCATCATTAACGAACATCGCCGTTACCACCTTTTCTCTTGTCATTATCTTCTCGGCGGTATGGCTGGCTACTACCCGGGCCTCCGGGAACAGCTTTTTTAGTACCGGAATTCCGCATACATGGTCGAAGTGAGAGTGGGGTGCTATCAAGTACTTTATATCGGGTTTCTCCGCCAAGCCAGCCCATTGACGGGCGAAAAGGGTCGCCCCGGCACTGGTGCCGCATTCGATAACAGCCGCCTCCCTTTTCCCCACCACAAAATAATTGAAAAACCTATTACCCAGCACCTTAACGTTGTCCGTTAACTTCGTCACGGCCTCCTCCTTCCAGCAGAAGTTATATCCTTTTCCATCAATATAAACCTTACACCCAATATACCACACCGGCGCCCGACTGTGGACCATAACCGCTTCCCCTTTGGGGAACAACCAATATCTGACGAGGATCTGGCCCCCCGGGTGGGAGTATCGCGCCAAACCATAATTTCTCTAGAAAAGGGAAGATATAACCCTTCCCTTGTGTTGGCCTATCATTTGGCCCGGGTGTTCAACCTGAGGATCGGCGCCCGGTGGCAAGAATCAACCTGTGCGATCTTCTGGGGCTCACTATCGCCTTCTTGCTGCTCAGTTATACCGGCTTTTATTACTACTATGATGGGGTAAACTAAGACACAGGATGAAACAGGAAGGATTATTGACTGACCCTGCAACACGGGAGGTACCCCGCCTCGTTCACTTAAGACCTTCAAGGAAGGACAAAAACTGGTCACTTTTGAGCTTGTCAACAATATAGGGGTCGAAATGCCGCCCCTCTCCCACGCAAATGATCTCCTTCAAGGCTCTACGGTACGTTAAAGAGGCTTGTCGGTAAGGTCTTCTGGCAGTTACCGCATCCAACGTATCAGCTATGGCAATTATGCGAGCCACCAGCGGAATGTTTTCTCCGGCTAATCCCCAAGGGTACCCTTGCCCGTCCCAGCGCTCGTGATGATGCATAATACCTTCCCTCACGGCAGTTGGAACCGACTCCGTTAGTATTCGCAGACCTTCAAGCGGATGCTGTTTAATGATCTCCCATTCTTCAGGAGTTGGTGAAGATGGTTTGTTCAAAATCGCCGGTGGAATTGAAATCTTACCCAGATCATGTAGCAGTGCCCCTTTCCAGATCTGGTCGATTTCTTTCTTTTCTAGTCCGATAACATCCGAAATGGCATAAGACAGCAGGGAAACGTTTACCGAATGTATGTACGTTACATGGTCATAGGCCCGGATCCGCGCCAAGTAATCTAGCAGCCAGTTCTGATGCTGATGACAATTATCAACCGACATGAGATTTCTCCTTCGGAAAAGCCGGAACTGTTGCCTCTAGCTGGTTCGTGAAACAGATAGATATGTTTCTTCACATGTCGGACTGGGAGTCGCCTTCACTAACTAAAACCGACACCGGAACAACCAGAGCGGAAGCAAGCTTTTGTAGTGTCTGTAACGAACCAACCGTGTGCCCCGATTCTATCTTACTTATGAGAGAATTATGAACACCTGCCAGGTGGGCCAGGTCAATTTGGGTCATTCCCTGGCTTTCCCGCAGTTCTTTGATTTTTCTGCCCACTTGGTTCATATACAAGCCTCCTAGATGTAATTGTATTGACTGTATATCAATGTGTCAACCATAAATGATGAGTCTCGTTCACCGACTGTAGATGTGGCGTTCACAGGCTATAATAGTTTTGAATACAATTCAAAGGAGTATATCTAATTGAATCTTGGACAACGCGTCAGGTATTTCCGAAGACTAGCCGGGCTCTCCGGCAGGGCCCTCGCCCAAGAGGTAGGCCTTGATCCTTCGCAGATTACCAAGATCGAAACCAATGTTACCAAGCCTTCGCTCGATTCTTTGGAACGAATATGTACTGCGGTTGGGATAACCCTGGCCGACTTCTTTAATTTTGACAAGAGACCGGAGGAAATCATAGCCCATTCTGCCAATCTTGAGATTCTGAAGTCAATAGAAGGACTGGACCAGGAGTCGATCGAAGAGCTCAAAAAGTACATTAGATATCTCAAGGTTAGGCAGACCCTGGATTTAAGCAAAGACGAAGAGTCCGCTGGATTGGATACAAAAGGCGGCGGTAACACGTGACAGCGTGACAGGGGACGGTTCTGGTGTCACGTTTGGCGCGTGCAGTTATACTTGTATTTGCTGTAGTGGCATGTTCAGATCGAGTATAGGTGAGTAGGAAAATGCCGAGGCACGTGGATTACGTGATAGTACTGGCATTTCACAGGATTAGCGCGTAAAGCGTAGCATTGCACAATGAGGTGGATGATGATCCCGGTACAACCAGAGCCGGGCCAGCATGGATAGAGGAAGAAGTATGAATCACTCTGAGAAAAGGTTAAGAGACCATATGAAGGCTGACACCAGAACCGTCCCCTGTCACGGAATTGACACGGGCAGCGTACATGACGTACGATCCAGGAAAGGGCCCTGCCAGAAAGAAACGACCGGAGCCGGCTGTGCCGGTCCGGGCTACGTGTGAACAGGTGAAAAAGGGATGAAAATTCGGCAAGCGAATTTAACCGATCTTGAGGCTATCACCGCCATATACAACTCCGCCATACCCGGGCGCATGGCAACGGCGGATTTAGTACCGGTAACCTTGGAGAGCAGGAAGAAGTGGTTTGCAGAGCACTCCCCGGCACGGCCGATCTGGGTGGCTGAGGATGATGGAGTTGTTATGGGCTGGCTCAGCCTGCAGGCAATTTACAATCGCCCGGCCTACCATGCTACAGCCGAGGTGAGCGTTTACATCAGCGAAGCGTATCGCCGGCGGGGTGTTGGACGCCAGTTGTTGGAATACGCCGTAAACCAGTGCCCTCGCTTGCAGATTCGGAACCTGCTGGCTCTCATTTTTGGGCACAACCAAGCCAGTATAGCGCTGGTGGAGCAAGTCGGTTTCCAACGCTGGGGGCTTTTGCCCGGGGTAACGGAGCTTGACGGGGTAGAACGCGACGTCGTCATTTACGGCCTGAAACTCCCGCATGCCGCAGAATGCGAACGCGCGTGATAGGTGATAGGGAACGGTTCCCCTGCGCTGAACAACGCCATGGTCGACATTCAGCAACGCGGCAATTCTTCGTACCGATAAACACTGGAACGTTGCCTTAGTTCCATGACGATCTCCCTGCGCAGCGTATAAATTATAAATACAGTTCAAAAAAACAGCGTGACAAGAGAACCGTCCCCTGTCACGCCAATGCTTGCTCTGTTAGGTAGACTCTGGTACCATTGGAAATAAGTATAATATCAATAAAAGGGAGGTAGCTTTATGAGAAAGAGCAAATGTAACCATGGGTGCTGACAGTCTCTCCCGCTTGATACAGGAGATGATGGCAAAATTACCCCTACCGCTGGATAAGAACGCGGAACAGTTTCTCAAGGACATCATCGCGGATGCCGTCTATACCGTCTGGATAAACCAGGACACATTCCTGCCAGATTACATGGACGTGGATAGCAACATAAGAATAAACGTACAGCTGCCGGTTGCCGACACTCAGGACCAACCGATTATGGTCGATATGGCTATGAAGCAAACAGGCACCTGTGAAATCTTTGACCCTGACGTGCCTTTCACCGCTCCCGACGTAAGGTGGGGCATAACGTTCGGCCGGGACACCAGCTCCGGGCCTTATCCAGCACAGACTTTTGCCCACCGCTGATTTGCCCGAGAATGTGCCTTCAGCTGAATAACGTTTTCGGAAAACAACTCCCACCCTGCTTATGATCTACCTGTAATTGTTGGGGATAGTAATACTCTGACTTGCCGATAAAGTAATCTAGCTGAACGGCGTATAGCCTAACCCATATTAAAAACCCAGGAATAAATCCCTGGGTTTCATTGCGGGGAACGCCAACCAGCGTCGCAACCCGAAAAAACACTTGTAAACAACTCTAAACTAGGGAACCCACTTTCCACCCGTTCTTTTTGGAGAAAAACTCGATGGTTCACTTTACACCTGGCTTTACTTCTCTAACGTGAGTGAGGGGTAACAAAACCAAGACAAACAAAACCACTCATGGTTTAAGAAACTATTGGTGTTGGCGTTCCCCTAACTGAATTATAGCACCCTACGTACGACGTGTAAAGATGTGGAACGCGAAACTTGACTTTACAAGGAAAGTAATTCGCTAGACCTGCTTCTTGGCACCGTCCAACCCGATGGACAGTTCCAACCCGTACAGCATTCGAGCACCGGTGGACTACCTTTAGGTCATCTAAAGTTGCCACCGGCGCACCACAAGGCAACGGGAACCACCAATATGCTTGAACGTCTCTTCGGAGAAGGATGCCGTCGTACCAAGGTGATAGAACGGTTTCCCAACGAGGCGTCGTGGTGTTTGCGATTGTTCTTCGCTACTTTGATGGCTGCCAGCCAATCCTGGCGCGGTATACGTATGAACCCTTCCATTCTGGCAGAGATACGCGAGCTGAAAGTCAGCTCTACAGAGACAAAGCCGGCTCCGAGGATGAGGCACCTTCAGTAGAACAACTGTCCCGGAAGGCTTCATAAACCATACTCCCAAAACGTAAAACCAGGTTCATCCAGGTAGTTGACTGCTCAGAACGTTTTTACGGGGAGGTTGGGACTTGACCAAAAATCAAGCCCGTCTTGTGCAAGGCTACAATCCCGGGAATACAGGGCAAGTTCTCTCCCGATCTAATCCAGAAAGCCACCCATCTGCCACCCAAAATGAAGAAATGGTCCCGCAATAAAAAACAAAATCCCGGGGAAATCCCACGGGTTCTATATTCTAAATGGTGAGCCATGGTGGACTCGAACCACCGACACCCTGATTAAAAGTCAGGTGCTCTACCGGCTGAGCTAATGGCCCACATATTTGATTGCTAAGAAATGGCTGGGGTGGCTGGATTCGAACCAACGCATGCCAGAGTCAAAGTCTGGTGCCTTACCGCTTGGCGACACCCCAGCGTTAACGATAATGAGTATATAAAAATTACTTGACACTGTCAAGAAGAGTTTATCAATTTTGGGGTGGGCGATGGGACTCGAACCCAAACGCTGACTTCAATGATACCCGAAAATAAAGGATTTATCAAGTAATGTTACTCTTTTTGTTACTCCCAACTTTAACCACCAAACTGAAGGGCTTACCCGGTCCTTATTTGCTGTGCATATTTGCTCACTGTTGTACTTACGTCGTGACCCACCAAAGAGGCAACCGTAATTGCGGGCACTTCCTCCGTAAGCAGGATTGTGACAACCGAGTGCCGAATATCATGAATACGCATCTCAGCAGGTAATCCTGCTCTTTTCTTTACGGGACTTGATATGCTCAATTTCGCCTCAGAACAGCTGAGTTGCCCTCAGAAAGGCGGCTGAATTATGCCTCCGATTTCTCTCTCTTCTTAATACCCCACCACAAAAAGGCCCCTTAAAATCGACGGTAGGATTGGCAGTGCTGTTACTTATTATCATCCTTCCTGATGTGTACATTAACATCAACACCTGCCAGGTTGTTCAGCATGCTTGCCAACATTAAATCAACCAAGAGCCGTGCTTTTTCTTGGTTCTCCGGGGTGTTTTCAATGCCAAACAGTTTTCCCAGTATATTAAGCAACGTCTTTGCTCCAAAATCTAGACTTTCTTCTAATTCGGAACTTAATTTGATCTCCTCCATCTACCTTCCTCCCTTTCGGTTACTTACTTGCAGATACCTTTCTCTGCCGTCACCTGTAAACCCTGCAAGTACGGTAACTTCAAATCTATAAGGTGGCCATTCCACGGCTGACGGTAGCTGGCTTACGCCCCTGATTTGCAGGTAGTGACGGTATTCAACGATGTCCAAGGGAAAAGCAGCAGCACATCCTTTATCAAGTTTCAGCAGCAGCTACATACCTTTTTAGGCTGTCTTTCACGGCTTTTGCAATTAATAAGGTAAACGGACTCAAATTACTCTCAGTATCCGCCACTTCTAGTGCATCCAGATATTGCTTCCTCCTTCGCTTTTCAATGACTGCCGGAGGGAATCCGTCCTTCATAAGAGAGAAATTCATCAGCAGCCTGGCGGTTCTACCGTTGCCGTCTGTGAACGGATGGATCCAAACTAGACGCCAGTGTAGCCATGCAGCTCGCTCTACCGGGTGACTTCCCCGCATCTTGAGACTATTGTATTCATTCAGAAGTTCCTGTACATAAACGGGAACATCCAAGGCTGTCGGAGGTTTGTGTCTACCGCCAGCTATCAATACCTGTCCAGTTCTGTATCGCCCTGCCTGTGAAGGGTCGGAACTCTTCAAGACCAGGTAATGAATTTGCCGTATCATCTTTTCGGTTAGACCTGTGCTCTGTTCCACACAGTTTTCCAGAAACTCAATTGCATCGCGATGATCTATAATCTCTAAGTGCTCTCGCAGGGTCTTACCGCCAACTGTCAGTCCTTCCAGCACGACCCTGGTCTCCTTTAATGACAGTGTGTTGCCTTCTATAGCTGCTGAGTGGTGTGTCCAGTAGACGACTTCGTACTCCCGCAGTTTTGCCATAATCGAAGGAGATAACGGTCGCAGCGACTGAAGACGCTCATAAAGTTTATCTATCTCCTGAAACAGTTTATCCAAATTCGTCACGATGCATCGCTCCTTACCTGGCCCGGCGTTTGCTGGACTTGGTTTCGTCAAGTATCCGAATGCTGGTGCAGTTTTTATCCAACCTTGTCCAGACGGGCATTAAGCTGCTCAAATTGTTGGAGCACACGTTCCTGAAATTCTTCACTGTCAATGATACTTTCCGTCTCGAAGTTATCGGAACCAAATTGCTTAAGATAAACATCTGATCTTACAGGATAAATTCTCCACAAAACACAGTATCCCTTCCGATAAGTGCAGTTATCGGAAGGTGACTCTTTCACGTTCTATACTCTATCCGCAAAATACGCCGCTACCAGACGCTCCGCGAAGTCTCCTTTTTCCCGCCGGTGGTCTCCCCCATTGTAGACTTTCTCTACGCCATACCCCTCGCACAGCCGGTTAACTGCCGCAATTTTGGCAATGAGGCTGTTATGTATACCAGTTCTTCTTCTATCTATCTCAGCTAGCTCCTCCAGTTTTCCTGCATCTAGGTACATGGCACCCCCTTGCTGGACTACTATTTCCACGTACTTGATGCATTGTTCCACCAGGCCTCACCAACCTCAGCTTCTGTGCCCTGGCCGTAGCATCTGTATCCAATCTGTCGCTTCCAGCAATTGAGTAATTCTGGTCTTCTCATTCAAAGAGATTAACCGTCCCTTAATAAACTCGTCATAAAAAAACCCGCCTCCGATCATTCGGAAGCGGGTGGTTTTGTGATTCCGGAAGCCCGATTTTACGGGAGACTTAAAAAGACTTAAACCTGCTTTCCCAAATTTTACAAATCGCTGAAACCTCGGTGTACCAAGGGTTTTAGTAACATAGTTTGGGGTGGGCGATGGGACTCGAACCCACGGCCCCCAGAGCCACAATCTGGTGCTCTAGCCAACTGAGCTACGCCCACCATACACTGGCGTCCCCGGAGGGATTCGAACCCCCGACCTACGGATTAGAAGTCCGTTGCTCTATCCTGCTGAGCTACAGGGACCCGGAAAACCCATCATCATTGACTTTCTTAGTAAATCCGCGCTTTAATATGATATACCAGATATCCATTCCATGTCAAGATAGCCCGGCCAGCGGTCCCTGTCTCATCGCGGCGCCTCCGGCCACATTGGGGCGCTACCCCCAACAGGAAGGCTGCCGCCTCAAGTATAATGTCCAAATTATTGGAGCGGGTGATGGGAATCGAACCCACGCAACCAGCTTGGAAGGCTGGGGCTCTGCCATTGAGCTACACCCGCTTATATAATATATTATATCGCTTCTGTCCCAAGTTTTCAATGTTCGGGGTAACAGGATTAGAGCTAATCTGAGGCTCATCCGCATTGGGTTGTTGATACTGGTTGGAGGCATACCAAATAGCAATCAGTTTGGCGAAAAACGTTAAGCAAAGTGATTAATAGTAGTACATTGCCAAGCTACTTTGGGCATCAACTTCAGGCCGGTGAAAAAACGACGGGCAACAAAGCATTGAGAGGGTTAGGCGAACAGGGCGGGAACGATAAAATACCGTGCGAGGGACAAAGGTCGTACCCAGGTTCGCCTGGACATAACAATGTAACAGGACGGCCTGAGTACCGTCCTGAAGAGTTCACAAGCATAAGTTTGGAGCGGGTGATGGGAATCGAACCCACGCAACCAGCTTGGAAGGCTGGGGCTCTACCATTGAGCTACACCCGCTCAACGTCTTATATTATATTTCTTTCAGATGCTCTTTTCAACAATTGAGGTATGATTTCGTCTCCTCATTTAGTCTTTCAAGGCCGTTTGTGGTTCTTAGCCTTTTACGATACTTTTGCGGAAGTGCAAGCACAGTCAGTGCATGCTCGAAACCGGCTTCTAGTACTTTCACTGCCCGGGGAGCCTTCTTTCGAAGGTGTCTAAGGTCTTTGTTAACAACGAACGTGCTATTTCCATATCGGGTGAATCTAGAATAGCTCTAACCCTGGTTTTAACTTCATCCCGTAGAGAGTTGGGGGTTGCGTCAAGGATGTTGCGCCTGAAGTGGGTCTGACACCTCTGCCAGGATACACCCTGAAAATGTTTTCTAATGGCTTTAACTAAGCCGCCGTGCTGGTCAGA
>JAAYAC010000171.1 GCA_012719535.1 Syntrophomonadaceae bacterium
CCAGCAATTATCATACCATTATATAAAATATCAAACCTATTGAGCATCTCTTCGGAGGTGCATTTCTCAGGTGGGAACAAAAGTAGTTCTGTTCCCTTCCGCAGATTTTTGGCAATGACGGCATAAGTGTACGACTTAGAGTCCTTTGCGGCGGAAAAGCTCGGTCATAGCATCATAGCTCTTATCAAGTACCTCCATGTAGAAGTCGAATCCTTTTTCGGGATGCCCCATACCTTGGCGTCCCGTTCCCAGGTACAGGCCATACGGGTCGAGGATGCGCATGATCTCGACCTGTTCCTGGGTAGGCGGTTCGGTAGTACCTACCGACGGGGCAATTTTTAGGTCCCAACCAACGTTTTCCTTAACTTTTTCCGGAGTGATGCCGGGGTGACACTTTTCCAGATACATTTCTTTGGTGTCTTTATCAAAACGAAAAACGCCCATGGTAGTGATTACGCCATGGGGGCCTCCGCCGGGAAGACCGGCCTTAATTCGGGCATCCCCTCCATCAAGGTATCCGGGGACGGTGAGATAGTCGACCCGTTCAACAAAACGCCGTTTTTCTTGTCTCATCATAACGGAATAGCGTCGCGCCGACGAACCGATATCATTCGCCCCTCCACTTCCGGCCACCCGCACCGATGGCCTCCGGTAGTCTCCCAGAGCGGTGGCATTGATATTCCCGTACTTGTCAATCTGGGCTCCCCCGATTACGCCCACATCGTAAAAGCCCCGCTGCTGGTCACCAAAATTCCGCCACATGGTGCCACAGGAATAGGCTCTCTCACATATGGTAGTATCTGCGATGCAGGTTAGCAGGCGCCGCGCCGCACACCCTATCGTTCCGCCTTCCACGGCGATGGTTAGGTTGGGGGCATCGGTAAGTTTGGCTACCATGGCCGCGATGAGTGGGGGACCAACCCCGACAAAAGCGGTTTCCTGGTCTCTAAACTCGCGGGCAATAGTTGCCGCCATCAATTCCATCAGAGTGTAGTCTTCCGCATAGACCGGTGTCATACCCATATTCTCACCTCATCTCCCCGTATTGCTGGTAACGCCGCTCGGCCTCTGCGAGGCGGCTTAAACGTTCCCACCCGATCTTACGGCAATATCCTTCCCAATCATCAACCGCAAAAATCCACTCTTCGGCCCAGCGGTTGAATCCTGCTTCCGTGGCCCACGTTTCGGCCAGTTGCAGCCCGTAGGGAACGTCCATGGAGTAATAATAAGGGCAACCTCGACCGTGCGAGCCGAACGGGACCTTTACCACCGCGTCGACACAGTAATAGGGAATAAAGGTAAGGTTGGGATTCCGGCGAATTTCATCGGTGGGGACTATTTCCTCGGTGGTTATGACCACATGCTGGGCGGCCCGGGCCAGGGAATCATCGTTTCCCAGGTGACCAAGAATTTGGGTGTTTCCTATCGCATCACAGCGCTGCACGTGAATGAAAGCTATATCCGGATGTGATGCCGGCACCAGGGCTACCGGCTCCCCACCATAGGGATCGTTCATTATCTTTACATGGGGATTGTGAACCGGTATGTCCGTGCCTAACAAGGATTTAACCGGCATAAAGGGTACGCCCAGCGAGCCGGCCAGAAAGCGCATGCCTATGGAAAAGTTGGAGTATTCCTCGATTTTGATGGGCTTGGGGATGCTTTTCTCCAGTGCCCGGCGGTACACTGCATCCGGTCCCCAGATGCCCCCCCAGTTGTAGGCTATCTCGTAGGTGTCCACTAATCCCAGCCCGATCAATATAGAATCATGCACATAAGTTACCGAAGTATCGCTTACCAGACGGAGGTTCTTCTTCTGCTGACGGGCTACTTCGTGTATAGCCGCCGTAGGTGTACGGTCACCGATTCCACCAAAGCTCACATAAGAACCATCGTGAACAAATCTGCTTACCGCTTCTTTTAATGTGGTAACTTTGTTTACCGGAGGTTTGCTTAGCTTTTCCAATTGTTCTCTCCCCCTTTCGTAAAATGAGCATAACATAGTTGAAAGGATTTAGATAATTATGGATTGTCACCTGTTTCTTACCTATATAGCATACAATCACCACTTTGGCTAATAGTCAACAAATCCCTCGCTCCAAACGCCCGGTTATTTCAATAGTCAAGACTCACTCCTTTTTCCTGGCTTGCAGTTAACCCGGACGGTTCTTGCTAGTCCGCACCACCTCCTGGAGACCGCTCCAAGGAACCCGTTGCGGTTATTTCAACCTATGACTATGCAAACACCGTACCGCTTTATACTATCATCGGAACCAGCATAATTTTCCAATCTCTCTCTGTAAGGATACTGGGCCGGGGGAGATTTTGGCAGGATGTCCCAAAAAGGCGTGGGACGTAGCTTTGGGGGCCCTTTGCTCGACGTATGGCAGTTGTCGGCGCCGCGCAACTTACGTCACTTCCTGTGCTACCCTCTGGTGGGTTGCATGGCAGCGCGATAGGCTGCGCCGCCATCGGCTTGGCACAAGTGAAAAAGGGTTTTTGGCAATTACGCCAAAAATACGAAGTAGGAGTCGGCCATAAGAGGGTCGCTGTGTTATCGGAAAAATCCCGGTTCCCGGACGGGGATGAGATACAGGTGGAAGAGCTGGGGGAAGTGTACCCGGGCCCAATGATTAGCCGGACCAACC
>JAAYAC010000172.1 GCA_012719535.1 Syntrophomonadaceae bacterium
AACTCCAGGTTACCAGACATAATATCCTGACGCATCTTGGCCGGCAGGGTTTCCACCCTGATCCGGGTTATGCGAACGATTTCTTCATTGTATCCGGTTGGTCCCTTGTAAACAGCTACATACCCCTTGTACACTCCCAGGTGGCGCTTGTCCTTGTCCTCAGGGCACCAATCATCCACGCGCTGGTGGATAACTAGTGAACCGTCTTCATTGAACCAGACCAGGTAACCTTCCTTAAAAGTATACAGCTTGCGAATCTCCTCCAGGGACCTGCCCTTTAAATACTTCCGGCCCTTGAAGTCGCTGGTAACCACATGCCTGCAGCGGGTATAAATCCTTTCCAGCGTCACCTTGGTATCCTCATGCACCGTAAAATCTTTACTGGCGCTTACCGGCTTTTGACTCAAGTTGTCATACTGACGGTAATTGTAGGCCACAAAGTAACCCAAACCAAAGCTGCACAACAAAGCCCCCACGAGGATGAGACCCTGGTATCTCTTCCGCATTTTCCCACCTCCAATATATTACATTTTTCCCATAAACTGACCATTTATACAGGGTGGGACCCGCGGAACCCGAAAAGCACTATAAAACGGGGCATTGCCCCGTCACATTCTAACTGCTATGAAAATTGACGCAGACTACGCTGATAACTTACGAATCACGCTGAAGATATACCAGTCTTTACCGGGAGTTTGTTTACTGAGGCGAGCGACTTATGACGAGCCCAGTACTCAACTTAATTCATACAGCAGAGCAAACTAGGGGCGTGGCCCTGTTTCGGCGTGCGGTTAGTGTTCCCGGCTGTTATGAGTTCGTTGAGTACCAGGCCGCTTCGTACCGAAGCGAGCCGGTTAACACACTGCAACGGATATGACGTTTTCATCCTCCTGTCGGTGCAGGCGCACAGGGACAAGGGGTGTCTGCTACCATGAAGATAACATGACAGAGAACCGTCCCCTGTCACGCTCATCAGAGCTGTACCTTTTCCATGATGTCGTCCGGTATGGAGAAATTGGCGTAGACCTCCTGAACATCATCATGATCCTCGAGAATGTCCACCAGCTTCAATACTTTCCTTGCCGTTTCCGCATCATTCACTTCTACCGAATTCTCCGGTACCATGGACAATTCAGCACTGTCAAAGCGGATGCCCTCTTTCTCCAGGTTTTCCTTCACCGCTTCAAAGTCTTCCGGTGCAGTTATGACCTCGAGTACACCAGAGTCTTCCCTCACGTCTTCAGCCCCGGCTTCGATAGCCAGGAGCATGAAATCCTCGGCATCCATAGCAAGTTCCTCCCGGCTGACAGTCATGAGCCCTTTTTTCTTAAACATCCAACTCACACACCCGGCTTCGCCCATGTTCCCTCCATACTTTGAGAACAGGTGCCTGATGTCAGCCGCGGTCCGGTTGCGGTTGTCGGTCATAATCGCAACCATCAGGGCGACTCCACCCGGGCCGTATCCTTCATAGGCAAACTCCTCGATATTACTGCCGCCGATTTCACCGGTTCCCCGCTTGATAGCCCGGACTATATTTTCATTCGGCATGTTAACCGACTTGGCCTTCTGTATCACCGCCTTCAAGCGGGCGTTGCCTTCCGGGTCACCGCCGCCTTCCCGGGCAGCAATGATAATCTCCTTTGCCACTTTGGTAAATATCTTGCCCTTTTTTTCATCTGTCCGGGCTTTCTTGTGTTTGATATTAGCCCATTTCGAATGCCCTGACACGGCTACATTCCCCCAAACCCCATTAACATAATGAATTTTGCATACACATCACATAAGCATAATCATTCTAGCACAGGCATAACCAGCCTTCAATGTACAACCAGATTTATCCGATTGTCCCCACCGACTTCCTTTAGAACTCGCCAATCGGAGGCAAAGCTCGTTTGTGGGCGCTTACCCGGTTCATTTCCCGTATCCGGGCCAGGACCTGTGGGCTGGCTTCGCCGGTAAGAAGGTAGTGGTCAAGCTCGTGGTAGCTGATTCCCATTTCCCCTTCGTCAGTCTGGTCCTCGTACAGGCCTGCCGTGGGAACCTTCTCGATAATTGATTCGGGAACCTGCAGGTACCGGGCGAGTTCCCGCACCTGCCACTTGACCAGCCCGGCGATAGGCATTAGATCTACCCCTGCGTCACCGTACTTGGTGAAATAGCCGGTCTCCAGCTCACAGCGGTTGGTGGTTCCCAGTACCAGGTATTTCTTGGCCTGTGCAAAGTAGTACAGGGTAAGCATCCTCAGGCGCGGTTTGATATTGGCCTTTACACGCTTTGCTTCCTCCTCATCTTCCAGTTTCAAAAAAGCTTCGTATTGACCGACCAGCAGCCCGTAAGCGTCATCCAGCTCGAGCATAATGTAAGGGATAGATAACGCCTGGGATACTAGCTGGGCATCCAGCATATCCTGTACACTGCTCTTGCACGGCATGATGATTCCCAGTATGTTTTCGTCAAAGGCCCGGCGGGCCAAGGCCGCAACCACCGCCGAATCAACCCCGCCACTGAGGCCGAACACCACTCCCCGTCCTCCGGCTTCCTCTACTTTAGTTTTCATCCACTGCGTCAATCGTTCCGCTACCAGCGCACTGTCCAATGAGAGCCCCTCCTTCTTGCCTTGGTATGCTTCTGGTGCACAAGTGGGATGGCGCCTGTCCGGCTTAAAAACTGAACAACTCGGTAGAAAAATATTTGTCTCCCCCATCAGGGGCAATGGTGACTATCTTCTTTTTCCGGCCCAACTTTTTGGCCAGTCGCAGAGCACAAAAAACCGCCGCCCCGGTCGATATGCCTACCAAGATACCCTCCTTTCTCGCCATCAGCCGTGCTGTGTTTATAGCCTCTTCGTCCTTTACCCGAAAAATCTTGTCTATCAGCTCCATCCGCAACGCCTCGGGTATGAATCCGGCCCCAATACCCTGAATCTTGTGCGTGCCAGGCAATTCACCGCTAAGTATGGAGGAGTCGAAGGGTTCTACAGCTACCACCTTCAGGTCCGGTATCGTCTTCTTTAAGGCCTGAGCCACACCGGTAATTGTTCCTCCACTTCCCACCCCGGCAACAAATACGGAGATATCCGTCCCCACCTGCTCCAGTATCTCGCGAGCCGTCGCCCTCTCGTGGCTAAGCGGGTTGGCCGGATTGGCAAATTGCTGGGGCATAAAGTAGTTGGGGTTGGCGGCTACCATTTCTTCGGCCCGGCGCAGGGCCCCACGAACACCCTCATTCGCAGGGGTGAGAACCAGCTTGGCTCCGTAGGCCTGAAGTATCTTCTTGCGTTCCTCACTCATATTCTCGGGCATTATGATAATAATCGGGTAACCCTTGACTGCCGCCACCATGGCCAGACCGATACCGGTGTTGCCACTGGTCGCCTCCACAATAACCGTATTCTTGTTAATCTGGCCAGCCCTTTCCGCCTCTTCAATCATAACCAGAGCCGGACGGTCCTTGACGCTACCCCCGGGATTGAATCCTTCCAGTTTCACATAGACCTCGGCATCATCTTTACCCCTCATCCTGTCCAGCCTCAGTACGGGGGTCCCACCAATGAGCTCAAGAACGCTCCCCACCACTTTCATATAGCTTACTCCTCCTTATCCCGTTCCAATCTCTCTGTAAACTCATCCAGTCAGGCTGGTGCTATCTCCATCTCTCCCCAGGCCGCCATTTCTTTTCCTTTGACAAGCAAAACCCCGTTTACTCCCTCTATGCTCCGGGCATACTCCAGCCCTTTAACAAGGTCTCCGGCATCCCGCACCAGGTTGCCGGCTCCGGTGGCTACCGCATCGGCCAGGGCAGCATCCCTGGACTTAATCACCGCTGCATCCGCTCGTCCCAGGCTGACAGAGGGACCTACCGTGCCTGATGAGGTGCAGATCCCCAGCGGGCTTTCCCCGGGCTTTACCTTAACTGCGATACGGTTACTGAAGGGAGCCTCGCCGGCAAAAACGGCAATTTTTCTCTCTCGCCCGGTACTGATATAGATGTCTCCTCCGTTTTCAACGATGACTTCCCGAACATGCCTCTCCAGGCAGCGACCCACTGCTTCAGCTATAGCTCCGGCGACCGCCGCCATCGGTCCCACCCCCGCCCGTGCCGAGGCGGCTATCATAACCCGGGCAATGGGCGGAGCCCCAGGCAGAGCCACGACAGGAAAAAAAGAGGTTTTGAACTCGGGGTGAAGAGCTATATACGATTCCAGATCTCCCCTGAGTTTAATAACCTCTTTTTCCGCCATTTCTATTAATTCTGCTGTAAAACTTTTCCGGTCAACGGCAATTGCCAGGTCGGTCTCCTTCAGTTTGACCTGAAAATAGGCCAGATCGCTAGCCCGGTACAGTCCCCGGTAATTTCGCTGCGAGTACTCACCTTTTGCCATTTCGCCCTACTCCCACTATGCTTCCGTGTCTAGTTCTAATTATAGCTTATGCTGGAGTCCTATTTCCATATCGACCATAAGACAAAAATTCCTGCCAACGGGTACCGGGACTAATTCTATCAGGCCACCTCGAAGTGCAGCTCTACCGCTCGGGTGGGACAACAATCGAGGCACATCGCACAAACAATGCACTTCTCATTGTCGAAAGTAACCTCCATCGTTTCCCGGTCAGTAATAACCAATGCCCCGGTAGGGCAAAACGAAGTGCAAGCCCCGCACTGGATGCACACATCCTCGTGCCAGACCACCGTCTGGCTTAGCGGCTCCACCCTTACCCCCAGGTCCCGCAAGTAGTTCAAGCCGTTCTCATAGCTCTGCTTATCTCCGCTAAGCTCCACCACCAGGTACCCTTCCTTCTGGGGATTTATGTCTGCCTTGATAATGTTTATCACCAGGTCATAGTCCCTGGCCAGTCTGAAGATAATGGGTTGTTCCGATTGTGAGGCCGAGAAGTAACACACCACTCTGTTTTTTACCACTTGTCTTCCCCCTATCTCCTGTTGTTGAGGTCATTGACGCCGCGCTCGGGTATGGAACGAAATACTATGTCAGCATCCGCGGACGGTAACGGCTGTACGGGACAGGTAATTTCAAACCTGCCGCTCTGAATCCATTCCTTCAGTATCTGCGCTATCTTGCGAGCCCGCGGGTAGCTTGACATGGGAGTGGTGGGAACCTCCTTACCCAGGATATTAACTCTGCCGCTGCGCAGGTCCCTATAGTTCACTGAGCCGAGGTCATTCGGTTTGCAGTAGGGATACCCCTCGCTGTAGTCAACTACCGGGCAGAAAATCTCCTCGTCCTTGACCGCGGTATAACGCAGCATTTCTTCATCCAGGATGGGAATAGGTACACCTATCCCTACAAACAGGGTCGCCCCGTAACCGATAAAACTGGCCCCTACCAGCCATTCCGGGCTCATCTGCTTGAGGTCGCCAATAACCGCCAGGGTTCCCGCACCGGTCAACGGCACTCCGTTTTCCCCCCGGGGCACGTTGGGATGGTGCTGGGTGCCGTACCAGGCCACATAGCCCACTCCCCCCCCCAGGAAGATGCGGGTGCCTATACCGGTAGTCCGGTAATACGGATCATTCAATAGCGGGCTCAACTGCCCCGAAGTTGAATAGCTGGCATTTCCCATACGGGGCTTCAAGACGCCCATATAGGTATATATCGTTCGGTCCCCCAGGTTTACCGCGCAATTGTAATTCTGGTAGGCATTGCGCGGGTTGAAAAGATAGGCCTCGTTAACATCGTCCAGGGTAATGACTGTCTCCAGTTTCTTGCGCGGGTAGCAATCAGTACCGTATGAGATAGCCTCCAGCCGGAGCGGTTTTCTGGCCACCAGGTCGTGAATGACATGGCCGCCCCCGTAGGTAAACTTCCCCGGGTACACTTTGTTTTCCGGATCATTGTCGGGAAGCTGGGTAGCTCCGATATAGGCATCCACCGCTGCCAGGCCCCCGTAGGCTTCAACCCCGTTCAACCATACCCTTTTCATCTTGATACGCGGGTTGGAATGGCCGAAGTTGATCATCACTCCTGAGGAACACATGGGCCCGAATGTTCCTGTGGTCACCACGTCGATTTCCTGGGCAGCGCGGGTATAACCTTTTTCTTCCACCAGGCCTATAACCTCTTCTGCGGTAACCACAACCGCCTGACCCTTGCGGATCTTCTCGTTAATCTCTTCGTAGGTCCTCTTGACTGCCACGTTATCCTCTCCCTTTCAGTCGAATCCAAGCAGATTCTTCGCTTTAACTACCGCCTCCCGGGCATCGCGTGCATAAACGTCCGCCCCAATCCGGTCAGCATACTCCTGGTTCAGAACCGCCCCTCCCACCATCACCCGGACAGGTATTTCTTCCGTCCTCAACCTATGAATGACTTCCGCCATACGCGGCATCGTAGTGGTCATCAGGGCGCTCAAGCCTACGATATCGGCCCGCTGTTTCTTCACCTCCGCCACGATACGCTCGGCGGGGACATCCTTGCCCAAATCCACGATACGAAAACCGTAATTCTCGAGCAGCACGCTGACAATGTTTTTTCCTATATCATGGATATCCCCCTCCACCGTGGCCAAAACTATGACTCCTTTGTCGCCACGCCCTTCCCGGGCGAGGAGGGGCCGCAGCAGCCCGAAACCCTCCTTCATGGTTTCGGCGGACAGCATAAGCTGCGGCAGGAAATACTGCTTTCTTTCGTAAAGCTCCCCCACCTCTTCTATGCCGGGTATCAGGGCTGAGTTGACAATATCCAGGGGAGCCTGACCTTCCTGCAGCGCCTGCTGAATAAGGCCGGAAATGTTTTCCTTATCGCCCTTGATAACGGCTGATTTTATCCTTTTCCTCATGTTAGTCCCACTTGCATCCGGAGCCACCCCGGGGAGTACGGAAGGGTCGGTCTCCTGCGCCTTCACCTCGGAAACAGCCGGGGGACTTGGACCCAGCAGGGTTGGGATATTACACTTTTCGCAAACCCAGGAACGGCTGGTTGCTGGTGGTCCGGATGTTCCCCGCCAGTCTTTGAATTCTTCTATATAGTGCGCGGCATAGGGGTCCCGGTTTAACAAAACCGCCGTTGCCCGGACAACCTCTTGTATACGACGGTCAAACGGGTTGATGATGGGCAGAGCCAGGCCATTGGCCCAGGCCATGGCCAGGTAAGTGGAATTCAATACCTCCCGGGCGGGAAGACCATGGGAAACATTGCTGATTCCCAGCACCGTTGCTAAACCCAGTTCATCTTGCACCATCTTCAAACACCTGATGGTCTCCATAACCTGCCCTTGCTCGGCACTGGCAGTTTGTACCAGGCAATCAATAAAAAGGTCCTCATTCCTCAGCCCGTACTCACGGGCCGTGTCGCGTATACGGGCGGCGATTTTAAACCTGCCCGCAGCTGTCGCTGGAATACCCTCCTCGTCCAGACAGAGTCCCAGTACGGCAGCCCCGTATTTTTGGGCCAGGGGCATGATCCGCTCCATGGTTTTCCTTTCACCGGTGGTGGAGTTTATTAAAGCCCTGCCTACAAAAACCTTCAACGCTTCTTCTATCGCCACGGGATTGGTCGAATCGATGGAAACCGGCACATCCACCCCGGCTTGCACCGCCAGGATGGCTTTCTTCATGGTTTGCGGTTCATCGATACCGGGAACCCCCATGTTAACGTCAAGTATGGGAGCACCAGCCTGCACTTGCCGGCGGGCCTCATCCACCACCATGCTCATCCGGCCTTCCTTTATTTCCTGGGCCAGTTTCTTGCGCGCCGTCGGGTTAATCCGCTCACCGATGAACGCCAGCGGGTTCCCCTCTCCTACCACGACGTAACGGGTACGGGAGGCGAAGGCTCGTAGTGGCGGCCTCGTTCTCCGCACCGGTGGCATATCCTTAAGTATTTCGGCTATGGCCCGAATATGGGCAGGGGTGGTTCCACAACACCCTCCAATGATATTGGCCCCGGCTTCTCTTAACTTCAGCGCGTAAGCTGCCATCCCTTCCGGCGTTTCCGGGAAGACGGTACATCCGCCCTCCAACCGGGGTAAACCCGCATTTGGTTCCACTGACAGGAACAGGCTGGTGACCCCCGCCATCCGCTCTATAACCGGTAGTAACTCACCAGGTCCTCCGGAACAGTTGGCGCCTATGGCCGTGACCCCCAGAGCCTCCAGAATAATGACCGCCGTCACCGCATCAGTACCCGTCATGGTCCTTTCCCCCGGCTCAAACGTCAGGTGGGCCAGGATGGGCAGGCTGGTATTCTCCCGGGCTGCAATTACCGCCGCGCGCAGTTCTCCAATATCAGTCATCGTTTCGATGGAAATGAGATCCGCCCCGGCGGCCTCCCCCGCCACCATCTGTTCCCGAAAGGCTTCATATAGTTGCTCAAAACCTACATCGCCCATGGGTTCCAGCAAACGACCGGTAGGCCCGACGTCCAACGCCACCAATCTCCGGGTACCGGCCACCTTTTTTGCCACCCTGACCGCAGCGGCATTTATGTCGGCAACCCGGTCGGCCAAACCGTATTCCGCCAGCTTGAACCGGTTACCGCCAAACGTATTGGTCTGAATGATATCAGCCCCAGCCTCCAGGTACGCCCCGTGGATGTCCTCCAGCACCTCCGGATGCTCCAGTCCGAACAGCTCCGGACAGTATCCGGGACGCAAACCCCTCTCTTGCAGCATGGTACCCATAGCTCCGTCCAGAATAAGTACTCTATCCCTTAACCGGGATGCCAGGTCTTCAGCCTTAACCATCTTCACTCCCCTTCCACCAGCAATAAAAAGGCCTCTTCGTAAGAAGAGGCACGCTGGTTGTATAGTCTAACCACGTCCTCTTATCTCCCAGGAACCATCCTGCAGGAATTGGCACCATACCTTGAAAACCAAGGCGGTTGCCGGGTTTCATCGGGCCCGTCCCTCCACCTCTCTAGATAAGAGCAGGGATTATAAACGTCTGATTTAATTGCACAAAACTCTTTTACTTCTACCACCTCTACCTTTAGCGCAGGGCTCGGCGTCGCCTACCCTGCGATATAGGGCATTTCTAATACCAATAAATGGATAGTTTCAGCAACAAAATCGCATCTTCAATGAGAAACGACTGGTATTCAGGTTCTATCTCAGGTTGATTTAGACTCCTGAACTTCTTTGCTGGCAGGCTTGACGTCTTTCTCATCCAGGGAAACCGCTTCTTGAATTTCATCCTTTATGCTGGTAGAAGCTTTCTTAAACTCACGCATGGCCTTACCGATAGCCTTCCCGGCTTCAGGCAGTCTCCCCGGTCCCAGCACTATCAAGGCAATCGTCAAAATCAATATCAATTCCCAGGGTCCGATATTTCCGATCAAACCGAACACCGCTAAAACCACCTCCCTTGCCAAACCTGTCGTATGAATCAAGTGTTGTCCTTGGCTGCACTCTCATATGATTCTATCCTTTTTTTCAGGCCAGTGCAATTGTTATTTTCACCCGCCAGGCCATTCCTGATCCACATTCCACACCCGCAAGCGCACAAGTAGGGATTGTCCCTGCTGGCCTAGTCAAGCTCTATCTTGTACGCCCCACGTACCCCCAAGAACTCCTCGGCATAAACCCGTAACACCTCACCCACCGACCAGGCCTGGGCAAAACACCCGCGGTGGGCATGAGGCGGATCACCGTCGAATATCTCGGCAACGGTGCCAATGCATTGCTGGGAAAGATGGTACAGGAAAGGCAATATCATGCGCCTGACCAGTTGCCGGTTACGGTAGTCCGCCGTGTACAGGCGGTTAACCGCGGTTACGAAATGACCCCAAGGCCATACCCAAACCGTACCCTGGTGATAGGCCCGGTCTCTTTCGTGCTCATTGCCTTCGTATCTACCCCGGTATTGGGGCGACTCCGGGGAAAGGCTGCGCAGGCCGTAAGTGGTGTAAAGGCACTGCCATACTTTTCTGACTACCGCCAACTCCCGCTCCCGGTCAAGCAACCTGACCGGCAAGCTAACCGCGATGATCTGGTTACACCTTACGGAAGCATCTTTCTCCCCGTGGTCGATAACATCGTACAAACATTTTTGCCGGTCATTCCAAAACTTTTCCGTAAAAGAACCCCGGACCCGGTCGGCCAGCGCCTGGTAGTCGCCCAACCATGTCACCTGCCCGAGTCGCCTGGCCAGTAAAGCCATGAATCTCAGGGCGAAATGCCAGAGTGCATTCACTTCGACCGGTTTACCTCGGCGGGGCGTAACCGCCTGTCCTTTAACCCTGGCGTCCATCCACGTCAAGGCCAGCCCCTCCTCCCCCTGGCTGACCAGACCATCCTCGTCCATCTTGATGCCGTACCTGGTTCCAGACCCGTAGCGGGCAATGATCTCTTGCAGGCGAGGATAGAAGTCCGCAGCCAATCCCCAGTCACCCGTGTATTCCACGTATTTGTATAACGTCCAGAATATCCACAGCGCCGCATCGACCGTATTGTAGGCGGGTGGAGTGGCATCGTCGGGAAACATGTTAGGCAGCAGGCCGTCCTTTTCGTGGGCAATGAAGCTGCCGATTATCTGGCGCGCATCATCAAAACGGCCGGTAACCAGGGTAAGGCCCGGCAGGGCGATCATAGCGTCCCGCCCCCAGTCGGAGAACCAGGGGTACCCGGCTATAATAGTTTTCTTACCCGTATTCCTGCGTTCGACGATGAAGTCATCGGCCGCCAGGGTCAGCACGTCAAGATAGTCATCCCTGAGCCGGTTGGCCTCCACCAGACTTCTCATCCGGGCGATCTCCTCTCCCCGCTTCCTAACCACCCAGTCCTGGGTGAGGTGCAATTCCCCGGTGGACGCTCCCAGGGTAACTACCTGGTTGCCGCGTGCCTGCACTGCAAACCTGACCGGGCAGTACAGATCCTCAACCGGGTCCAGCCCCCGGGAAGCTTCCGCTTCGTAGAAAACATCATAGTACCAGAACCCGGTCTTTTCGGCTTTGCCGCTGTCCGCGGCCAGGTAAAGCCGGGGGGCCCCTGCATATGCTTCCACTATGACCTGTTGCCCGGTAATAGTGGTATAAAAAGGCCAGTCATTTTGACGGATAGTCCAGTGATAGTCCCGGCAGGTCACTAGAGGATAAAATAACAGGTTGACTTGACGGTTGTTTTCGTTCAGAACCTGGTAGCGGATGAGCACGGTGTTACTACCGTTGACCATAAAGATTTCCTTGCGGATAAATACATCTTCCAGGCGAAATGTATATAGTGGGAAGGGAAAACGGCGAAACTCATGCAGGTAGTTGAACCCGTGTCCCGAATAGCCTCCCACGGTTTGGCTGGCAAA
>JAAYAC010000173.1 GCA_012719535.1 Syntrophomonadaceae bacterium
ATGTAGTACTTCCGGTCATATCCGTTATAACCAGGGTGGAGATGGATCACACCGGTTATCTAGGCGAAACCATTAAGGAAATTGCCCGCAACAAGGCCGGTATTATTAAACCAGCCGGGGATGTGGTAGTCGGAAACGTGGCTGGCGAGGCCCTGCAGGTCATTAAGGAGGAATGCCGGAAGACCGGTGCACGGTTGTGGGAAGCTACTGCCCACGTAAAAGTCTCGGTATCAGGGGCAATGGGATTGGGCGGCCAGCTGGTGAGCATTGAGACCCCCGGCCTTGAGCTGGAGGACGCTTTTTTTTCCTTGCCCGGAGCGTACCAGTTGGAGAACCTGGGTACCGCGATGATGGTAATCAGCCTGCTCAAGGCAAAGGGGTGGAAGATTAATGATGAGGCTATCAGGGAGGCTTTAGCCGCCTTACGATGGCCGGGACGGTTAGAGGTGGTTTGCGACCGGCCACTGGTGGTTATCGATGCCGCGCATAACCCTGACGGTACTCGGGCACTGGCCGTTTCCCTCCAGGAATTGCTCCCTGGTTTGACCAGAGTTCTGGTTTGTGGGATACTCGATGACAAGGAAGCCCGGCCCATGTTGAAGAACCTGGCTGCTTCAACCCGCCTCTGCATCATAACGCGGCCGGTGGGGGAAAGAAGCCAGAACTGGAGGGAAAAGGCTGTTTTGGCGCGGCAGTTTTTCCCCCGGGTAGTTGAGGAAGAAAACATTGACCGGGCTCTGGAACGGGCCGTCCGGGAGTGCCTTACCCATGAATACATTCTGGTTGCCGGGTCCTTCTATGTTCTGGACCTGGCCCGGCAATACTTTAGTTGTTGCTGAAGCAACTTCAGGAGGTTACGCCTGATTCGGTAGGGAACAACTAACGTAATACTTTACAAGAAATTAACATGTTCTTAACATAGGTTTTCCGACCTCATGCTATAATAAGTTAGCCGTGGTATACAAAAGGCATGTGAGGAGGCTTTATAGTGGGAATCAGGGTCAAGCCTCGTGACGACCTGTTTTTTGGGTGCTTCGAGGCTAGCGCCGAGGCTATCTGCCGGGCGGCCAGAATACTTCAGGATTATGTTGAACAGAATGGAGATCCGGTACCCAAACTGGAGCTGGTAAGCCAGGTTGAAGAAAAGGGAGACAAGCTTTTTCAACGCATCGTTGACCGGCTCAACAATTCATTTGTAACCCCCTTCGATCGCGAAGACATTTACAGCCTGGGTAAAGCCTTAAACCGGGTAATTGACCATATCCATGGCACGATGGAAAAAATAGTAATATACAAGACCGGAAAACCCCAGGATACTAACATAAAGGGGCTGGTGGATGTTCTGGTACAGGCTGCGGATGAGATTCATGGGGCAGTGGTCTGCCTCCGTAATCTTAAAGAGAACTATGCCGGGGTGGTGGAAGCATGTGATCGCATTCGGGAATTCGAGCATGAAGGAGATCGGCTTTACCGGTGTGGTATCGCCGAGCTTTTTGAGAATGCCCGGGATGCCATCGAGATTATCAAGTGGAAGGAAGTTTTTGAGCACCTGGAGACTACCCTTGATTACTGTGAGGACATCAGCAATATCCTTAAAGGGGTTGCCGTAAAGTATGTTTAGCCTGACCGTCTTGGTCGTGGTTGTTGTTCTGGCCCTGGTTTTCGACTATGTAAACGGTTTTCATGACACCGCCAATGCTATTGCTACTTCGGTATCCACCAAGGCGTTAACTCCCCGTGCCGCCATAATGATTGCTGCCAGCCTCAACTTCGTAGGTGCCCTGAGTGGTACGGCGGTTGCTAAAACCATTGGTAAAGGCCTGGTTGCCCCGGAAGTTGTAACCGGGCACGTCCTTATCGCTGCCCTGGGAGGGGCTATTTTTTGGAACCTGTTCACGTGGTATTTTGGTATCCCCAGTAGTTCATCCCATGCCCTTATCGGGGGACTGACCGGAGCGGTAGTGGCGGGATTGGGCTTTTCCGCCGTGAACTGGAACGGGTTCAAGGAGATTCTGAGTGCGCTTATTCTATCCCCCATAGTGGGCTTTGTACTTGGTTCCGTGATAATGACCCTTCTTTTCTGGCTTTTCAAGAATACCTCGCCCGCCAAGATTAACAATAATTTTCGCAGGCTACAGGTATTATCAGCCTGTATGGCTGCGTTTTCTCATGGTTCCAATGATGCTCAAAAGAGCATGGGGATTATCACTATGGCCCTGGTGTCGGCCGGGTATCTAAGCAATTTCGAAGTGCCTATCCCGGTTATGCTGGCTTGCGCCACGGCCATGGCTCTGGGGACAGCGGTCGGAGGCTGGAAAATCATAAGAACTATGGGGATGAGAATATTCCGCATCGAACCCATCAACGGTTTTGCGGCAGATTTTACCGCTTCCATAGTCATCTATTCCGCCTCGTTGCTTAGCGCCCCTGTTAGTACCACTCACGTGGTGTCATCCTCTATCATGGGTGTGGGGGCTGCCAAACGATTCAAAGGGGTACGGTGGGGAGTTGCCCAGAACATAGTAACTGCCTGGTTGGTCACCATTCCGTCTTCCGGGGCGGTGGCCGCATTGATTTACACACTGCTCAGGTCTTTCTTGTAGTATTGTAACCGGTCTCCGTGCTTCGGGTACAGGTTGAGGAATAATTATTAGCCGCCTTCAAGGTTATTGAAAATCGTGACAAGTAGTATATATAATGAG
>JAAYAC010000174.1 GCA_012719535.1 Syntrophomonadaceae bacterium
ACGCTAAACAGGTCTACGCGGAAATGGGGGGCGGTATGGGGGGCGGTGGCAAGCCCTACGACGACCGGGGCTATGTGGAGCCAACCCCCCACCTGTACGCTCGCCTGGCCGCCCTGACGGCTATGACCAGAGAAGGCCTGGCCAGCCGCAAACTCCTGAGTGAACGGGACCGGGAGAGCCTGGAGCGCATGGAAAAACTGGCCCTGGATCTGAAGACCATCGCGGAGAAAGAGCTGAATAATACAGCCCTGTCGGAAGCAGATTATGAACTTATCCGTACCTTCGGTGGGCGGCTGGAACACTTCTGGCTGGAAGCCCTGCGGGACGACAACGTTCAGAGCCGCTCGCAGCTCTGGGATAACCAGGCGCCGGTGGTAGCCGATGTAGCCACCGCACCCCCTGATCTGGTATTGGAGGAGGGTACCGGTTACATCTCCGAAATCTATGTGGTAGTGCCGGTGGACGGTAAGCTACGCATCGCCCGGGGTGGAGTCTACTCCTACTATGAATTCCCCTGGCCAGCCAACGACCGCCTGACGGATAAGAAATGGCAGCAGATGCTGCAAACCGGTAAAGCCCCCGAACCCCCCGTCTGGACCCGGGCCTTTACGGCCGGGGGTGAATCACGGGTCATACCCCGTGGGAGTAGGGGCAACTGGTGAGGAACCGCGGGTGCCGGGGCGAGTTAAAATGGTCCGGCCTGGCGATTATAGCCGGGCTGGCCGTTTTGGGCCTATCCCTACCATGCGGATTCCTATTCCCCGGCCTGACCGACGGTAGAGCGGTTAAGACCTGTACCCACAACCTGAACCGAAACGGAATTCATGAGCAATATATTTTGAAAAACCAAGGCCTGAGCATTATCGAGAACCGCGAGACCCTCTGGCGATCGCCTGCGGCCTGGCCGGTGGAACACTTTATCCTCGCCGATGCCACCAACGATGGCTCGGATGATCTGGTCATGGCGGTATGGACGCCGGGAAAATTCGGCCGGTACAAACCGTTCTGGAACCCAATGATGAAGTACCTTCAGTGGCACAACCGTCCCGGAGGGCTTCGTAAACCATACTCCCAAAACTTGAAACTAGGTTCATCCAGGTAGTTGACTGCTTAGAACGTTTTTACAGGAAGTTTGGGACTTGACCGCTAGTTATGCGTAGCATCTTTATTCTCTTGTTTGCTAAATGATGTTATTAGAACAAAGCCAAATAGAATTCCAGCTACCTTAACTATGCCCCGGTGTAATGTCATTATTTGATGATATAATAGCTCTGAATGCAGTACCCAAATGATTGGAGCCAATGCGAAGAAAAGAGCTGGAAGGCCAACTGTTAGAACCATTATCCAATCGATCTTCCAGGAACCTTCCTGTTTGAGTGTTGTTACCCATTGAGGTAAAACCAGTAGAAGGCCAACTAAGATGGGGAACATTATGCGAAACGAAGAGCCATGGATATGATGCTTTAAATGTGGAAGACCATATATCCCGAAAATATCGGTCCAAATATTCAAATGCTAGAATGAAACATCCAAAAGCTGCAACATATAACATATAAGAGATAACCGAAAAAACGTTTTGCATTATTATTCATAGTTTTCCAGCCTATCTGTTCTTACTATAACTGAAGGATTCGCTGTTTTGTATATTTATCCCTTGTTAATGGGTGGAATTAATCCGACTATAATTCGTATCACAAAGATGGTGCGCAGCCGAAACCTACAATTTGTCAGGTAAATTATGGTGAAGCATCCGACAATCCGAATTCTGCCTTAATGCAGTTATTGTATTGGCATTTGGCTTTGTATAAATAATAGGATAGTCTATTTCGCCATATTCCTGCCTTGTAGGGAAGGCTAATTTCTCCTCATCGATAGAAAATTGAGCATTAACCCCTTCCTTATTCCCACGGGCATCTAATCTTATCCAACGCTGTAGCGTTTTAAGATATGCGGCATTTAAAGCATGTATGCAATAGCCTGTATCAGGTGTATCACCCTTGGTAAGCCTTTGATAACAAAAGCCTGTGGGAATTCCCTTACTTCTTAATATGGCTGCTAGCAAGTTTGCCTTTGCATAGCAAATACCTTCTTTAAAGTAAAGAACTTCGGATGCTTTGCATGTAACACGAGAGCTTTGTATGTCGAAAGAATGGGCAATATCGTCACGAACGTATTCAAATGCAACTTTGATTATTTCAGTTTCGCTAAATGAACAAGAAAGTAATTCACTTACTTTCATTCTAATTAATGGATGATTGTAATAAACCACATCCAATTCAATTAAATAGTGTTTAAGGTAACGAGATTCACAGCTTAATTTCATTTCTTCCCCCACAGCTCAATTATTAATGCAATTATATGTGTACTGCACCCGGTTTTGTCAACACGGTTAGGCAGCAGATTGTAGAATGTTTTGCTGATAGTATTCGGCTGGAGTCATGTATCCCAGGGCCGAATGAATCCGGTCGTTGTTGTAGAAATCTATGTAAGCCTCGATCGATTTGCCCCGGCCTGCTAGACTATCGCCACCCGTTAATTTAAGTTGTTTTTTGGCATCTGTAGCCACTTAGACAGCCCGCCAGTTACCTTTTAAAGATATCGGGAAACTGCTTGACAATGCCATCCGTCATCGCATCTGCCATTATTAGAGCCTGCTTCTCAATCTTGTCGTACCATGCAATATCACTCGCGTAATCCTTGTTAAGCCTGGAGACGGCTTCTGCTTTAGTCAACGCCGGATGCTTGTGTAGCATGGTCATCAAGGCTTTCTTAGAGAAATAGGGATTAATGCGATTGAGGAAGGCAGCTATTTTATCGACGTTAACGTGCCATCTCTTCTCTAGTTTCGCCGCAGCTGTGTTATCACCGGGTTTGGCTGCTTTGACCAGTTGCGCGGCTAACGTCAGGTGCTCTGTAAATAAGCTGGCGAACTTGGCTGCCTTCTCAGGCCCATAGAGAGGCCTCAAAACAGCCTCAACGTCGCTGGGGTTACGAAGGAGCAGCTTGGTAACCAGATCTTCGTCGGGCAAATTTTCCACGATGCTGATTATAATACGAAAGGTAAAACTATGTTTGAGGCCGCAATCAAAACTGCGGCCTCATAGGAATTGGATTAATTTGTTTTTCTATTGTCTGTAAAGCTTATCCCGGGTATTTTTTGTATATCGGCTGCTGCCAGAAGGTATTGAGAAGCTTTTCATAGTCCACGATGGCCGGGTCGAAGGTGACCTGCACTGCTTCGTAATGACCGGTGTTTCCAGAGCAGACTTCTTCGTATGACGGATTAGGGGTGTCCCCACCGGTATAGCCTGCAATTACTTCCACGACTCCTTCGATTTCCTTAAATGGCTTGATCATACACCAGAAGCAGCCTCCAGCAAAGGTGGCCTTAGTCAATTTATTACTCTTGTCTCCCACGGTTTTTACCTCTTGAACTTAATATCGTTAATAATAAATTACCCAGTTGTGGCCAAAGCTTGCTTATCAAGTGCTTGACTGATTACACAGCAATAGAAACATATATTTTGTTATAAAATAGAAAAAGGGGAATTGAAAAATGAAAAATGTAATCATAATTGGCTCCGGGATTGGCGGACTTGTTGCCGGCAACCTGCTTGTAAAAAAAGGTCATAAAGTAACTATTTTTGAAGCCCACGGCATGCCTGGAGGCTATACTGCCGGTTTTTACAGGAAGGGCTGTTATTTTGAGAGCGGAACAATTAGTTTTGAATCAATAGAGACGGTGTTCAGGGCAATGAAGGACATCGGAGTATTGGATCAGATTGAATTCAAAAAGCTTGGAATGAGGATTGTTTCAGAGAGTTTTGATGGAACTCCTGGGAACTACGAAGAGTTTAAGAAAATTATTTATGCTGCTTTTCCTCCTGAGAAAGACAAACTCGATAAGGCCTTTTCAGACCTGGACAGAATAGTATCAGCGTTTATGGGTAGTTCCGAAATGGCCCTGCCCTCCGTTCTAAGCAGGACGGAGATGTTTATATTACTGTTGTCTTCTATTCCAAGCCTTCCGAAGATAATAAATGTAACCAATGAGTTTGGAAAGATGACATCATCAGAATTTGCATCAAAATATTTTGAGAAGGATTCCATGCTGTTTAACCTGTTCAGCAGATTTTCCTATCCAGATACATCAGCAATTATGGTAGCTATGGCTTTAGCGGGAGTATTCAAAGATGTTTGGACTGTAAAAGGCGGAATGCAATCATGGGCCAACATTCTTGCTGAAAAATTCAGGGAACAGGGAGGAGATTTGAAGCTAAAGGCCTATGTCGACAAGATAATCACAAAAAACAAAACCGCAGTTGGCGTTTCATGTAAAGATGTCATTTATGAAGCTGATTATGTTATTTCAGCCGGAGATTACAAGAAAACGTTTTTGAAGCTCTTAGACGACAAGAGTCTTATACCCGGGCGACTGCGGGATAGTATCGAAAATGCCGCCGTTTCTGAAGGCTTCTTTACGGTTTACCTGGTGCTTGATATTCCCGGCGAAGAATTGGGTAAATATATGAAATGCCCGCATGTATTCAATATTGACTTTAAACCTGGCTGTGATATTTTCGATTCCGCAGATAAGGATTATTTCAACAAGACAGCTTTTTATCTTTATTCGCCGTCAATGATGAATCCCGGCCTTGCGCCCGACGGGAAATCATCATTGATGATTCAGTGCAGAACGCCTCACCATTGGATGGATAACTGGGGCGGCGGAGATAAGGGAAAGTACGCCCAATTAAAGGAAGAGGCTATGAACACCATCATAGACAGGGCCGCCGGGCTCATCCCCGGATTGAAGGAATGTATCGTATATAAGGATGCGGCCACTCCTCTCACCTATGAAAGGTTTACTCAAAATACCGATGGAGCAAGTTCCGCCTGGAGTTGGAATCCAAAGAAACCGTTCTTTAAAAATACACTGGGTACGTACATTAAGACACCTGTCAAAAATCTTTACATCGGTTCTTGTTGGGCAATGCAGGTTGGAGGAGTGCCCGGTGCCATTACAGCAGCTTACGAGTGTGCGAAGAAAATTAAGTAATGTCACCAAGGACCATTACAGTGTATGTGAGTGCTATCATAATCTGTTATCTTTCACGCTCCCTGGTCACAAAAGCTGGTCTATCTTAGCAAATTAATCGTCCGAAAAGCCGGGTTTTAAGCCTCTCCAATCTCCTAAAATATTGGCAGTTATTTGGGGAGGTTGGAGTTACTTTGCAGATTATTTGGAACCTAACCTACGTGTTAAGCTTTCGACATACGCTAAAGACCGGAACTCAGTGGTGTTTCCCGTGTTGGAACAATGCCCTATGTGTGGGGCAGGGACCAGACTCATACGCCACGGTTTCTACTCCCGTTATGCCCTTTTCAAGGAC
>JAAYAC010000175.1 GCA_012719535.1 Syntrophomonadaceae bacterium
ACTGGGCGAGGCCGGACAGGGCAACGGAAGTGCACAACTTTCAGGTGATTCGTAAACGCATGCTTGGGTTAGAGGAAAAAGAAATGGAAGAGCAGTGGGGAGAACTATGACGGACACCAAGATAACGGTTGCTCGGGCGACAGCTATCATAATAGTATTCACGGTGTTATCCAAGATACTTGGCTTTGTACGCGAGATGGCGCTGGCTTATGTGTTCGGGGCGGGTGCGGCGACTGATGCATTCCTGGTGGCTTCGACCATACCGGCCATCATCTTTGCTGTACTGGGGGGAGCCTTGACAGCTGGGGCGGTCCCCCTTTTCACTGCCTACCGGGCGCGGTGGGGGGAGAAGGAAGCCTGGCGGCTGTTTTCGGTGATGGTAACGGCGCTTCTGGTTCTGCTCCTGGGTTTCGTGGCTCTGGGCGAGCCCCTGTCTCGACAGCTGGTGTGGTTGATCGCTCCGGGGCTGCCGCAAGGGACAGCGGAGCTGGCGGCAGGGTTAACAAGGGTGGTGCTGCCGGGGGTTATATTCTTTTCCCTGGCGAACCTGTACTACGGCCTCCTAAACGCCAACAACATCTTTGGGCCGCCGGCTCTGGGGCCGGTGTTGACGAACGTGGTACTCATCACCGGCATCCTGGCCGGGGCGCGTTTTGGCATAGCGGCTGCGGCCTGGGGAACCTTGGCTGGGTATGCGGCAGCTTACGCCCTGCAGGTTCCCTACCTCAGGCGGGTGGGATTTCGTTATCGTCCGGCCTGGGATATTAAGCACCCGGGTATCGCCGAGGCGGGAGCTATGCTGGGGCCGGTGTTGGTAGGGACCGGGTTAGGCCAGATATACCTTATTATTGACCGCATCCTGGCTTCGGGGTTGGCCCAGGGTAGCATCTCGGCCCTGAACTACGCACAGAAGGTGGCCCTCCTGCCGCAGGGGGTGCTGGCGGGAGCCCTGGCTACAGCGCTTTTCCCGCTGCTGGCGGAGCGGGCGGCAGTCCAGAGCGAGGCGGACTATGCCCGGGCTTTGGTACGGGGGGTGAGCGTGACCTTAATCATGACCCTGCCTTTGGCTGTCCTGTTGGTGGTCTTAGCCCGGCCGACGGTAGAGGTGCTGTTCATGCGTGGGGCCTTCGACGCTCGGGCGGCGGCGATGACCACGCTGGCTCTAGCATTTTTCGGCGTGGGAATGGTAGGGCAGTGTATAAACCCTATCCTGACCCGGGGGTTTTACGCGCGGCAGGACTCGGTGACGCCTCTTAAGTGCGCGGTGGTGGCCATCGGGTTGAACCTGGTTTTGAGCCTAATCCTGATTCATCCGCTGAAGCACGGGGGCTTGGCCATGGCAAACTCCCTGGCGGCGACTTTTAATATGTTCCAGCTTTCCTGGCTGCTGAAGCGCTCGACCGGCGGGCTGGTGTCGTTTGCCGGGATGAGAAGAGATGCGCTTAAGGTGCTGGTTGCATCGATAGCCTGCGGGCTGGCAGCAGGGTTAATGAATGCGGGGCTGGCCGGAACCCTGGCTCATGGAACGGCTGCCGTCTTTGCCCGCTTGTTAGCTTCCGGGGGTGCGGGTCTGTTCGTGTTCGGGGTGACTACCTGGTTCCTGGGGGTAACGGAATTTCGGGCTTTAGTGGAAAAGGTCCTGGTATTTGCCTTTCGAGGACGCCATACTAAAGCTGTGACGGGATAAAGTAATGGCGACGCTGAAACTGTGGTTGTGCGGGCGATGGCCATGTGCAGTGGCGGCGGTGGCGATCCCTTTGTTCGTTCATCTTTCGTTGGAGTTAGTGGGAGAAGGAAGACTGGACGGTTCAAGTCAGTTTCGATAAATCGGGTTCATGAGCGGGAGCCCGGAAGGGCAGTAAAGGAAGAATGGGGTGGAGAAATTGGCTTTGGTATTGGTTACCGGCGGGGCCGGGTACATAGGGAGTCATGTGGTTAAGGCGCTGGGAGAAGCGGGTCATGAGGTGGTGGTGTATGATAACCTTTCCACCGGGCACAAGTGGGCGTTGCTCCACGGGGAATTGGTAAAGGGTGATGTCAGGGACGTGGAGGGCCTTGACCGGGTCTTTTCCCGGCACCGGGTTGAGGCGGTGTTGCACTTTGCTGCCCACATCGTGGTACCGGAATCAGTGCGGCAGCCGCTGAAATACTACATTAACAACGTGGGTGGAAGCTTGAGCCTGCTGGAGTCCATGAAGCGGCATGGGGTGAGGAGGTTCATTTTTTCGTCTTCAGCGGCGGTTTACGGAGTGCCTGATGAGATCCCGGTGACGGAAGGGGCGCGGTTGGAACCGATAAACCCCTACGGGCAGACGAAGGCGGTGGTAGAAAAAGCCCTGGCCGACATGGCTTGCGCCGGGGACCTGGAGTATGTGGCCTTGCGCTACTTCAACGTGGCCGGAGCCGATCCCCAGGCCCGTATCGGCGAGGGAAAAGAGGATGCCACCCATATCATCACCATGTGCGTGAGGACGGCAGCAGGGTTAAGGCCGCACCTGGAAGTATTTGGCACTGACTACCCTACCCCCGACGGCACTTGTATAAGGGACTACATCCACGTGGAGGACCTGGCCCGGGCGCACGTTTTAGCTCTGGAGCACTTGCTGGCCGGAGGGGAGAGCCGGGTTTATAACTGCGGCTACAGCCGTGGTTTTTCCGTTCTTGAGGTAGTAGAGGCGGCCAAAAGAGTCACCGGCGTAGACTTTCCGGTGAAATACTCGGGTCGGCGAGAAGGGGACCACCCGGTTTTGGTGGCGAACGCCGCGAAGCTCAAGGCGGAGCTGGGGTTTATCCCTCGTTATGATAATCTGGAGTACATCATCGAGACCGCCTGGCGGTGGGAAAAGGAGAGAATTAAGAAATTAGCGTCTATTCCTTAAAATCCGAGATATATCCTTGCCAGGATTTTGAGTTAACCCAGTATTTGATATTCTAAATCGCAGGTTTCTCGATATGAACAGTGAAAAGTGTACTGCACCCGGTTTTGTCAACACGGTTAGGCAGCAGATTGTAGAATGTTTTGCTGATAGTATTCGGCATGGGCATTGTGTGGTGTAGCCTAGCCTTTGGCCAAACAAAAGAGATGCAGCTGCCTTGGAGAATCTGGGATTAGTCCCAAAACTCCCGATTCAAAAAGGAGGCTGCATCTATGACAAGAGTACCACCCAGTGAGCAAACCAGGCAAGAATGGAATCAACTTTTGTGTTCAGGCACAAGCGGCGAAGAAAACCTGCTTGAAGCCCTGGTCAGGACCGGTGCCCGGTACATGCTGCAGATGGCTATCGAACAGGAAGTTACCGAGTTCCTGGACGAGGCCATTTCCAGCGCGGTAACCGTAACCGCGAAGGTTACCGGAATCAGGCCGACTGTATCGAAGAGGATGATGTAACCGCTCGTGGTTGTACATTACTGCAGTCTACAGCAGGTGCCTAGCGGTTAAGTCCTTTTTCCTCCAGGGTCGTAAGAGCCACTTCAACTTCAGATCTATGAAGGTGCGGTTTTAAATTCAGAACACTGGCAATAACTTGCTCTTTTGACGCATTTACTCCCTTCTCTCCCCAGTCATTGCAAACGTAATGAGTCGTGGCCAGAGCCTCCAACTTCCTTACTGGTTCACCGCCCAATAGTTCGAGCAGCTCTTGCACCTGATCCTGGAGGTCGGCTTCGACATCTCGATTCTCTTCAACCGCTGCCCTGCCCGTATCCGTGGCAGTTATCTCGTAACCGAAACCGTTGCTTTTCGTTTTAATGGACAGATAACCATACTCTTCAAGTACATTTAGATCACCCCATAACTCATGACAGTATGGTCCGTAGTGGTAAAGCCGGAATTTATAGCCCAAGGGGACTTTCTTGCCAGCTTGTAGCAGGTAGAATAATTTCTGCACCAGGGTGTGTCCAACTGCTCCCATCTTCTCCTGCCCGCGTGTAACCACGTACACAAGCGCCAGCAGTCTGTTCATAGTAACCGACACGTTATGCACCCCTTCCTTTTGTATGCCAAAAGTCCTCGCAGAATTCGCTCACTTCCTCCCTATAGTCTTTCCTGGCATAAATCCGCATTTTTTGAATTTTCTTAAGGTTGGCTATTAACGGGGATCTGTCTTTAAGAGAGTAATACCTTTTGCGCCACGATACCAGGATAGGCGGTTGCTCAAAATTATAAGGAGCTTTAGCAGCCGTATCAAAGCGAACGATTTCTTTTCCAAACTTGTCTACCACCTTTTCCCGCAACCAATCAAACAGAGTGATTTCTTCAGGCTTCGGGTGATCCGTGGTTTCGAAAGCCAGGCGAAAATGTTCCCGGCTAATAACTCGCTTGGCAGATTCCTCCTCTTCGCGTTCAAGTAGTGATTTTAGTACGCCGTGATCACTTAACTGGAGGAAACATTCAATTCTGCTCGGATAACCCTTATCATACAATGATTCCAGGAATTCGGTCAGATGGGTGTCGAGTATTCTTCGTGTTTTATGGTAGTATACTTCCAGGAACATGAAATACCTTGCAAGTAAGAACCCTTCGACACTGTGTACTCCTCCATCTTCGATGGCCAGCTCCGGGCCACCTTTTTCCTCGTTATACCTTATCTCCAAAGTGTTTAGCAAACGCTGGGTATCAAATTTACCGTAAGAAACACCCAAATGATAAGAATCCCTCATCAGGTAATCAAGCCGGTCTGAACCAAAATCCCCTGTCAAAAGTTCGGCAATAAACGCATCGTCTCTAGTCTTGGCAGTACCGGTGGCTATCTCCGCAACCGTGACACGTTTACCTTCACCCACATCCTTGTCAATGATATCCTTACCGATGCCGGTATCAACAATTATATTATAGGTGTAGTCTTCGTGGTCCATGTTATCTGGGAACAGCGTCTCTGCGGCGTGAGAAAACGGCGCGTGGCCAATATCGTGTAATAAGGCGGCATATCGCAAAAGTTTACGGTACTGTGCTGCCGTGACTACGTCCCATCCCAGTATCTCCCGGTGTTCTTCCCTGGATAGGAGGGTATCAAATAAACGTGTAGAAATCTCCAGCGTCCCCAGGGAATGCTCGAAACGAGTATGATTGGCGGTAGGGTAGACTAAGAATGTTGTCCCTAGCTGCTTAATCCCGCGAAGTCGCTGAAAAGGAAAAGAATCTATGATTCGTTGTTCACACTCATCGACGCTGATAAAGCCATACAGCGGGTCCCTGTAATCCTTGAAGGCCATAGACAGCCCCTTCCCAACTGCTGAAACTCAAACATATATTCTCCACTGTGGTGTGAAATTCCTTCCCAGTCCAAAGCTCTTTTTCCAGCGATTCTGCTTGATACAAGCAACTACAGAGTCTATGCTACATTATTGTAGTCATTGTGGTCCTTTAGCTGAAAAGGGGCAGCCGGTATAGAGATGAAAGCCTAGCTGTCAAACTCGGGTAAGTACTATCGTCTGATAAACTGACATTGGCTACTCCGACTACACCTGCTCCTCTGTTCATTGCTTTGTTGTTCCTAACACAATGATAGGGGATTTAATTGGCAGAGTGGTTCACTTCTTCGTGAGATTTTCCTGTTTACTGGGCTCATTTTTTGGTTTGGCATTGGGTTACTCGCGCCCTAGTAGTCATTGAATTCCGACATATCATTATTCTAAAAACAATCCAGAAAAAGGAGGGTTTGTCTTGGCTATCGGCATAGGGACGGTCACGGGGAAAGGACAGGTGCAAGTTCCCAAGGAAATAAGGGAGGCTATGGGAATTGCCACTGGGGATAAATTGGTCTTCGAGGTGACGGGGCAGGGGCGGATAACGGTGACGGTCCGAAAACGCAGGCCGTTGTCATCGCTGGCTGGGGCTTTGGCCGAAGCGGGTTTCTGGAGCACTTGCTGGCCGGAGGGGAGAGCCGGGTTAATAACTGCGGCTACAGCCGGGGTTTTTCCGCGGTATTAGCAGTGTAATTTTTAAATCTGTACATTCTGTACAGCTCATGCTATTCTGTAAGCAGAGGTGGTGACGATGCTGGAAGAAATGAAATTCACTGAAGCCCGCAGCGAGTTTTCAAGTCTTTACAGCAAGGTTTTCAACGACTACCAGCCGGTAATTATCAGGCGCAGGCAGGCGGAAGAGGTCATGGTCATGCGTACCGATCTCCAGAAACTGCTTCTGGAAAAATACAGGCTCAGACCGGAGGTTCTTCATGAAGAGGACGGAACTGTTACGCTGGCCCTTGATGAGGTTGAACTTTACGCAAACGGGCGGACGGTTGAGGAGGCCGCGCAGGAACTGGCCCGGGAGTTGAGGCTCTATGCCAGGGACTACTTTGAGCGCTCCCACCTGTTCATCAACGCACCCAACCGCAGGTCCCACTTTCCGTATATCCTGCGGGTACTCCTCTGTGACACTGATGAAGAAATCCTGAAACTCCTGGAGATCTGACGATGCCCCCGAAGTTTGGAGATCTGAAGCGGTACTGCGAGAAGAACGGTTGGATTCTGGTTCACAACACCGACCACTGGTATTACGAAAAGGTTCTGGCAGATGGGTCCCTGCTCAGGACCAGGGTGAGTCATGCTGTGAATAAAGAAATTCCAAGGCAATTATGGCAGAGAATTCTTAAAAAACAGTTAAGGATAACGGAGCAGGAGTTCTGGAAATCGCTATAGCAGGGATAGAGTTGGTACCCAGACCCACAGGGAAGTTTTTCAGTGCGCTTCATCAAGATTCCCGGGACGGAAGGAAGTGCTGCCCCTGGTGCAGATATCGTCGTAACATGGGTCTGTTGCCAAACTTATGCCACTTGGACCTGGAGATTAAGTCATCTTATTTTATCTTCGCTAGTGCCCGGTTGACCTCGGTGATGTAAAAATACTCCGGGTCAAACTTCCTGCCGCCGGTATCCTTTTCTGCCCAGAGCAGATAATCGTTGTATTCCTGGTGTTTGGGGTTTCGTATAATGCGCAGGAAGTCCTGGTACCCATCTACGCTGCCGACATCCTCGGGCGGCCTGTGGCGGGCACCGGCAATACATAAGGGATAGTGCTTACCTTATCTTGACACAGACTTAAACTAAATAAATAGATGCGTTTATGGCTTATCTGGTATACTGTTTTTAAAAAGGGCTTACAAATTGACCGGTAGTGACCGATTTTAGGTTATGAGGAGGACGCAAAAATGCGAGAAATCTTCCCTGGGATAATCATTGATCCGGAAATCAGGGGCGGCAAGGCCGTTATAAAGGGAACACGGGTTCCTGTAGATATTGTGCTTGGCAAACTGGCAGGAGGAGCAACATACGAAGAGATAATGCAGGAGTACGACTTGCCACGGGAGCAGATTTTCGCCGCTCTGCTCTATGCAGCAACAGTTTTGGGTGAGGAACGGGTCAAGGCGATCTTATGAGGATGCGGTTTCTTGTTGACGAAGACCTGCCGCGGTCTACAGCCAAGGCTCTCTCTGAAGCCGGATACGAGGTTCTAGATGTGCGTGATGTTACTCTTCGCGGTGCTAAAGATCGGGAGATTCTGACTTACGCGTGCCAGAATAAACTGACAATTATTACGGCGGATGTGGGCTTCGGAAGCCTAGCATATCTAAGTACTGTCGAACATTCCGGACTTGTTCTTCTTCGTCTTCCTTCAGAACTTCCTATAAGAACGGTTATTGAAACTCTTCTTAATGCTTTGCGCCACCTTTCCCCCGAAGAAATCACCAGTAGCATTATCGTGGTAGATCAGGACAAAGTACGGATTCGCCCTAAAAGTAATGCGTAGGAGTCGCTGTCTGGCCGGCAAAGTCCATAAGTATGATTTTGGCTGCATTACGGAGGTTTAAACCTTCCTTGGCTTTTACACCCTTTCTTCTGCCTGGCGTCTAATTTTGGCGAATAAACAGGAAATTTGACAAGAGGAAAAGTTCGGCTGTCGTTGTAATAGAGAATATAGCGAAAACTCCGGCGCGGTTTGCCCGCTGTGGGAAGGCGGGTTTTATCTGGAGGTACAGGAGGGGATTATATTGAACGATTGCCGGACGGTCAGTATAGTGAACTGGAAGGGTGGGGTGGGCAAGACCACCATAACCCATCACCTGGGAACGGGCTTGCAGGTCCTGGATGAAGGGCAGCGGCTGGAGCACCTGGGCCAGGAAGAAGCGCCGCGGGTGTTGTTCGTAGACAACGATGCCCAGTGCAACTTGACCATATCTTGTCTTGGTTCGGAGCGGTTTGAGAAGATGCTGGGGAAGGGCCTGAAGACGATGAGGGAACTGTACGGCATTTTCCTGGAGGAAGATGAACCGGTGGTTAATGTGGATGACTTCATTCTGGAAGGCGCGGTGCGGAAATCTGCCAGCCAGAGCTTCGAGCGGGTGGACCTGCTGCCTGCTCACCCGGACCTGGTGTACACGGACATGGACTTTGCCGTCTATAACCGGCCGAATTTCAAGGAGACCATGACTGGGACTCCCATGTATAAGTTTAAGGTTTTGGAGCGCATCCTGAAACGGGTGCGGGATCGATATGACTTCATCTTCGTAGACTGCCCGCCGAGCATGCATTACCTGACCCAGAATGCCGTTTATGCCAGCGATTACTACATAATACCGATTCTCGCCGACTGGTTGTCTGCTTACGGCGTGCATTCTATAGTAGCCAAAGTGGACGAGCTGAACCGCTGGTTCGAGCTGGCGGGTAACGGCCAGTACCGCAGTACAGAGTTGGTGGGAATCGTCCCCAACAACGTTAAGGAGTACAACCAGGAGCCCATCCAGAGCCAGGCCGGTATTATAGAAAAGTTGAAGGAGCGTTACGGGGACGGAGTTTTCTACAACTACCTGACCAACGGGGACGGTGTTCCCCGAGCGTCGTCCATGGCATGTCCGGTCTACACGCTGTCGGGCTCCGGCGGCAGCGCGACCAAGCAGAGTGTTTTGATGTTACGGATATTGTGCGAGTTCCTGGACCGCACCGCGGAGCGATGAAGATGAAGGTAGAAAGGCTGCTGGAGATACTGGAACTGCTCCGTCCTATCCTGGAACGTTACCGGGGCGCTACGGTGGAGGATATGATAAGAGACGTGGCGGTAAGGTGCGGGGTTGAACCGGGAGCAGTGGTGCCGCAGGCAGCTAGGCAAGGAGGTCCGGGCGCACACGCCGGTATCTCTGAGGGCGATGATACAGGACATGCTTCGGATTTGCCGCCTGGGACCGAATCATCTAAGACGGGTCAGCCCGAAGTTTCCCTGACCAGCGAAGGGGTGGAAGTGACTGCGGCCGGGGATAAGGCCGGCAGGGCCAGAACCAAGCCGGCGAAGAGGTCAGGTGGGCGGAAGAAGGTGGATTTTGACCTGGTTACAGTCTTGGACCAGCTGGAATCGATGGAACCGGACGAGATGGCCTCCTATCTAAAAGAGTATTTAAAGAAAAACCTGCTGGAGGTGGCTGAGGCCCTGGGCCTGAAAGTTTACGGCAAGGCTAATGTGGAGACGCTGATTACCAACATAATTAGCTACTATGAACAAAAGCGTCTGCCTGACCGGATCGGCCGGAGAACGGCGGTGGACGATATAGTTTTCATGGAAGAGATGCGGCGCAAGCTGGGCTTTGATTCCTGAGACGAGGGGCGTTATGGGCTACAAGACTGCTTCCGTATCAGTGCGGCTGGTGCGGAAGCAGTTTTTTATTTTTAAGATAGGCAAAATATATAATGTGTGAGATATAC
>JAAYAC010000176.1 GCA_012719535.1 Syntrophomonadaceae bacterium
ATCGTCAATTATATCTTCAGAATTCGTTTCGATTTTTTCTAATGATTTTGGAATACTTATTGTTTGCATCGGTTTTTTAAGCGGTTTTTTTGTTGCCATACACCCCGTGCTAACTATTGATAAACATATAAAAGCATCCAAACATATCCATAGGAAATGTTTTTTTTGCACCCTCAAAACTCCTTTTTTATTATCTTTCTTATAGATAATCTGTGTAATTTTTATCGTATTATACGTTTTTTTTGTTTTGTTTAACCTGTCTCCATGTCTGCGCTAGCCGGTGCTGTCCCAATGGGGAGATCAATAACGACTTTTGTTTCCCGGTTGAGAGAGCTTTCAACGTTTATGCTTCCATGGTGGCCTTCAACAACCATTTAGTAATTGATAACCACAGACCTGTGCCATGTGTGGTTCTAGACTTTTCCACTCTATAAAAAAAACCGACGCAGATTTCGGTGATCTTTCTGATATGATAATAAACAATTGGACTGATTTTGAAGACCTATTTCCTGAACAAGATTGGATAAGAAACAGATTAAACGACCTTAAAAGCGTCCAGGAATGTAATCGCCCATAACAACCTTTTGTCAGAGCGAGATATAATTAGAATAAAATCCCATCTTGGTGATTGGTTAAGACAATTTGGATGACGAAAGTGAGTCAAAGACCAGCTAACAGTTGTCAAGTTGTACTCTTGCCCTTCTCTCATAACAACTAAACTGGTAATCTTGTTATGGGAGGTAGTTTAAATGACAACCGAAGAAAAAGTGGCGAGCACCGTCTAAACGTCTTGGAATTAGCCGAAGCTTTGGGCAATGTTACGAAGCCTGCCGCCCGCGCGGTATGACCCGTACCCAGTTTTACGAGTATGAGAGGTACTTTCAAACCCATGGCTTTGAGGGATTGAAGGACCTGCCGTCAATCCACAAGAGTCATCCTCAGACAACCACACCCGAGGTTATAGAAAAAATCTTGGCCATGATCATGGACCATCCTACGTGGGCTGCAATCGAATCAGTGATACCTTGAAGCCTCGTTGTTGTAGAAATCTGTGTAAGCCTCAATCGAGGTCATCGCTTCACACTTTGGAGACAGGATAAACCAACCACCAATGAGAAAAAGGAGGAATGCGTTTGGAACAATATAGCCGAGTTGTCGCGCTGTGGCAGTCGTACAGCATCGTGTCCACCGCTGATCTTGATAAATACCTTGACAGCTTCCGCATCCTGTTTGCGTTCCATTCCGGAAAGATAGAAAACGAGGAAATCACCTATCACGATACAAGGGAAATCTTTGAAAACGGCAGGGTTGTAGACTATACCGGAAGTACCCGCGCCCTGTTCGAACAGCAAAATCAAAAGTTGTGCTATGAGCTTTTGAAAGAAAAAATCGTAAAAAAGGAGCCTCTTAGCATACAGTTGGTTAAGGAAATTCACAAAGTTCTCACCAGCGGAACTTACGATGAGCGCAGGTATATTGAAAATGAGGAGCGGCCAGGCGAATTTAAAAAGCACGATTATGTAACAGGCGTCCATGAGGTGGACTCCGCTGCGGAAAATGTAGAAAACGACCTGACGGAACTAATTGCCGAAGTAAATGCGTATGAGGGCAAGGATGTTTTGCAAGCCGCCGCTTACCTTCACGCGCGGTTTGAATATATCCATCCTTTTGCAGACGGCAACGGGCGTGTCGGCAGGACGCTCATGAATTACTATCTCATGACACATGATCACCCGCCCCTCATCGTCTATAACGAAGATAAGCGTCTGTACTACGAGTGCCTGCAAAGGTATGATGAAGCAGAGGATTTAAATCCCCTTTATGAGTTTCTCAAATATGAAACGGAAAAGACATGGGAAAAGGCGCTGGCTCTTGCTGACGGCATTAAGCCGGAACGCAAAGGTTTGTCACATTTTACCCAGAATATGTAGCCAACAGAATAGTATGGAATCAATAGTCATCTGGAAAGGGATGGCTTTTTGAAGCATTTCGGGTACTGAGCATCAGACCCCCAAAACATAACAGCCTGCATATACTGTTAAAGGCTCTGCAGTCGGACTGGTGTTGTTAAGCAGAAAGGAGAAGAAAAATGGGTGGTAACATACGGGATAAGGTAAAAGAGTTTTATGGCGAGATCGCCAGCAAGGTTGAACAAAACGCCGACTGTTCCTGTTGTAGCGGTAGTTCCTGCTGTGCCCCGATTAGTAGTACTGCCCTGCCGCTATATGATGCAGACAGTATCGCGAACTTGCCCCATGAAGCGATTAGCGCTTCGCTTGGTTGTGCCAATCCGCTAGCCATAGCAGATCTAAGAGAAGGCGAAACAGTACTGGACCTTGGTTGCGGGGGCGGTATTGACGTCCTGGCAGCCTCCAAGTATGTGGGTCAAAGTGGTAAGGTCTACGGGCTGGATATGACTGATGAGATGCTCGAACTGGCTAACCGTAACCGGGAACGTATGGGGGCTACCAACGTCGAGTTCTTGAAGGGCTACATTGAAGAGATACCACTGGGTGACGCAGCCGTAGATGTTGTCATGTCCAATTGTGTCATCAATCTTTGCACGGATAAGAAGAAGGTCCTGGAAGAAGCCTACCGGGTGCTAAAACCTGGCGGTAGACTTGCCATTGCAGATATCGTGTCGGTTAAAGAGGTTCCCACCCGCATAAGACAGGCGGCCCGCATGTGGATGAGCTGCATAGCAGGAGCCCTGGACGTCGGGGAGTATGAGCAAATCCTTGTAAACGCTGGATTCCGGGATATCGAGATACAGCCCGTGGTTTACTACACCCGCCAGACACTTGAGCAGTTGCTTGATAGTAAACCGGAACATATTAGCGAGAGCGACTTACGCATGGCCGACGGGGCTTTTGCCAGTGCCTGGGTAAAGGCAGTCAAGTAGCACTGTGGGCCCCAGTACGAAGCAGCCCCGGCAAATACCTCGTTCTGCCTTACTTTAACCGGCGCCGACATGTTTTTCTTTCTTCTTTGCTTCTACTCCGAGTTCATTCTGGCGGTAGCTGACGGTAAATCTCGTGCATGTCTTGATTGTCTCATATAAGTCAACATCCTGTGCTCTTCAGTAACACCGCTTTCCAGGCGCTCTAATATCATTTGATAATAAACGGGATCAATTTCTGCTGAGATATACTGCCGGTTCAGGTTTTTACAGACTTCGATCTCGGAACCGCTTCCTCCAAACAGTACTAAAACTATATCTCCCGGCTGAGTGCAGGCTTTTATCAGGAGTTCTGAAAGCTTTTGCGGTATCTGGCAGGCATGATAAGTCTTTTCCCTGCTTACGTTTTTCACGAGGTCGAAATAGAACCAATCATAAGGCATTCGCCCTTTGGAGCCGTTAGCCAGGTTTTGCCTTATCCTGCGGTCCGTAGGATTTTTGTAGGGCTGCGCCACGTTTTCTTTGTAGAAATTGTTGTTCTTGGTCTTACGGGCATGGAGAATGCTGCGGTGAGCCGTAGTGAATCTCTTTGGAGAATGGCCGACGTTACTGTTGTATACCCAGGCATAGTCACGTACCTCGAAACAGGCATCATCAAGAAACTTGACCCGCAGATACGCGTTTTGCTTCGGGTAGTTGATAAGAAACAGGTTTCCAGTGTCCTTTAAAACCCTCAGAGATTCTCTGGCCAGCTCTATGTACCATTCGATGTACTCCTCGAATGATACCGTATACGTCTTATCTCGGTACTTCACACCTACGTTGTAATCGGGATCCCCGAAGACCATGTCCACGCTTTGGTCAGGTAGCTGTTTGAGGAGATCCGTTATGTTGGTTAGGAACACTTTGTTCAAATAATTCTGAATCATAAGCGTCTCCTTTCAAACTTTGGAAGCAAGGGGACGACTTTTTACTTCCTATTTCGGGGCGTAAGATAAAAACCATTCCGCTTTTGTCGTCCCCACTCTTGTTGTCCCCATTTTCGTCTGCATTGCTGTGAAGTGGCAGCGCATTAATCCTGGTACTTACGTTTATAATTATAATGGAAATCAAAACAGTATTGTGGGGCCAACCAAAATCTAACAGGCTTCGGGACGTCAACCTTGAGAACGTTATGAGTGGCCCGAGCAGGGACGCGAGGGATTGTTGTGAAAGCTATTGAGACAAGCCAGCTAACCAAATACTACGGGAAGAACAGGGGCATTTTGAATCTCAATTTGGAGGTCGAAGAGGGGGATGTGTTTGGGTTTATTGGCCCCAACGGGGCTGGCAAATCTACCACTATTCGTACTCTGTTAAACTTTCTTTTTCCCAGCGGGGGTTCTGCCAGGGTTTTCGGCTTGGACATTGTCCGGGATTCCAAAGAGATTCGAAAAATCATCGGGTATGTACCATCAGAGGTCAACTACTACGGCGATATGACAGTAATGGAACTGTTAAGATACAGCGCGTCCTTCTACCCCAACTGCCCTGCCGCTAGAGCAAACGAGTTAGTGGAAAGGTTCGAGCTGAATCCGGGTAGAAAATTCGGTGAACTTTCGCACGGCAACAAGAAAAAGGTAGCAATAATACAGGCACTGCTGCACAAACCCAGGCTACTGATTCTCGACGAACCAACCAGTGGGCTGGATCCCGTAATGCAGAACGTGTTCTTCGATTTACTCAGAGAAGAGAACCAAAGGGCTACCATATTCTTCTCGTCCCATGTTCTGAGCGAGGTCCAAAAAATGTGCAATCGCATTGCCATCATCAAGCAGGGGATGGTATTGAAGGTCGAACGGATTGACGACTTGAGAAAACGCCAATTCAAGTCCGTTACGGTCGAGTTTGCAGAACCCGATGCGGTACTTGAAATTGAAGGCATGATTAAGACCGAGAAATGGGGCAATGTGCAAAAATTCTTCTTTAACGGCGAGATGAAAAACTTACTCTACGCATTATCCCATCACGATGTCCACAACGTCCTGATCGAAGAACCCTCGCTGGAAGAAATCTTCATGCACTGCTATGAAAATACTCTTGAAACCGCAGATGCACGCTGATGGAAGCAGATGTTCGCTGCCTAAATTATGGCGACCATAGCCCCAAACAGCGGTATTTTCCTCCTCCTGCTGGTGTCCGGCACTCAGCTGGTTATGATCCGACAAGAGAACGAGCGTACACCGGTGATCAACATTGCCATCTTCAAGGATGGGCAAATGGAGGCTGAGTGCCGGACATGAATGTCTACTATGAAAAATAGACGCTGACTACTTTGACACTCATGAATCACGCTCACGATTATGCCAATCTATACATGGAGTTTGTTGTTACTGCCACCCTAAAAAGTCCCGAAACAGACGGTGTTAAATGTCCGGAACATGACGGAATAACTGACCAGTTGACAAGTAGTCATTAGCAAGGGAGAACTAGTTCAGTTCTCCCTCAATTACCCGCTTTACCATGTG